>PLYB01000275.1 GCA_003151655.1 Gallionellaceae bacterium
GTTGCGCTCGATGACGAGCACCGTGTTGCCGCGATCGACAAGGCGATGGAGCACGTGCAGCAGCATGCGCACGTCCTCGAAGTGGAGGCCGGTGGTCGGGTCGTCGAGGATGTACAGCGTGCGGCCGGTCGCGACCTTCGAGAGCTCGGTCGCGAGCTTCACGCGCTGCGCCTCGCCGCCGGAAAGGGTCGTGGCACTTTGTCCCAGCGTGATGTAACCCAAGCCTACATCGAGCAGCGTTTTCAATTTGCGCGCGATGATCGGCACCGCTTTAAAAAACTCGTACGCATGCTCCACGGTCAAGTTCAGCACCTGATGGATATTCTTGCCCTTGTACTGCACCTCCAGCGTTTCGCGGTTGTAGCGGTGACCGTGACACACGTCGCAGGGCACATATACATCAGGCAGGAAGTGCATCTCCACCTTGATCACGCCATCGCCCTGACAGGACTCGCAGCGTCCACCCTTCACGTTGAAAGAGAAGCGCCCCGGCCCATAGCCGCGCTCACGTGCCGTAGGTACGCCCGAAAACAGATCGCGAATCGGGGTAAACAGTCCGGTATAAGTCGCCGGATTGGAACGCGGCGTGCGCCCGATAGGCGATTGATCGACGTTAATTACTTTGTCGAAAAATTCCAGCCCCTCGATTTCGGCATAAGGCGCAGGCTCGGCATTGCTGCCGTACAGATGCTTGGCCACCGCGTTATACAAGGTGTCGTTGATGAGTGTGGACTTACCCGAGCCGGATACACCCGCGATGCAGGTGAGCAGGCCGATGGGCAGATCAAGCGTCACATCTTTAAGATTGTTGCCAC
This sequence comes from Gallionellaceae bacterium, assembly GCA_003151655.1. Lineage (GTDB taxonomy): Bacteria > Pseudomonadota > Gammaproteobacteria > Burkholderiales > Gallionellaceae > PALSA-1006. Next base: position 816 of record PLYB01000275.1, read on the forward strand.
AGGCCCCGATGATACGCAGATAGCGCTCGGGATCGGGCTTGAGATTTTTGGTGGGCATCTCGATACTGCGCCGACCGGAAAGATAATCACCGGTGAGCGATTGCGGGTTGGCGATCACTTCTTTGGGCGTGCCTTGTGCCACCACGATACCGCCGTGTTCGCCTGCGCCCGGCCCCATATCCACCACATAGTCGGCAGTGAGGATGGCATCTTCGTCGTGTTCCACCACAATCACACTGTTGCCCATATCGCGCAGACGCTTCAGCGTGTCCAGCAAACGGTCATTATCGCGTTGATGCAGGCCGATAGAAGGCTCGTCCAGCACGTACATCACCCCGGTCAAGCCGGAGCCGATCTGCGAGGCCAAACGTATGCGCTGCGACTCACCACCGGACAAAGTCTCAGCGGAACGATCCAGTGACAGATAATCCAAGCCCACGTTGTTGAGGAAGGTGAGGCGGCTGGCAATCTCCTGCACGATCTTCTCGGCGATGGCCTGTTTGTTGCCGGGCAAAGTAACGCCTTGGAAGAAAGTCAGCGCCTGCTTCAGCGGCAGGGCGCTAAGTTCGAAGATCGCTTTGTCGGCCACGCGTACATGGCGCGCTTCCTCGCGTAGACGCGTGCCTTTGCAGTCCGGGCAAGTGCAGCCGTTGAGATACTTCGCCAACTCCTCGCGTACCGTGGGCGAGTCCGTTTCTTTGTAGCGCCGCTCCAGATTGTTGACGATGCCCTCGAAAGAATGTTCGCGCGTCATCTTCTTGCCGCGCTCGTTCAGATATTGAAAAGAAATTTCTTCGCGCCCACTGCCGTACAGAATTACCTGCTGTATTTTCTCCGGCAGGGTTTCGAACGATTGCTCCAGATCGAAATCGTAATGCTTCGCCAGACTGTCCAGCATTTGATAGTAAAACTGATTACGTCTATCCCAACCCTTGATCGCTCCACCGCTCAACGACAGCTTCGGAAAAGCCACAATGCGTTGCGGATCAAAGAAAGTGATATTGCCCAACCCGTCGCACTTCGGACAAGCGCCCATCGGGCTGTTGAATGAGAATAAACGCGGTTCCAACTCTTGCAGCGAATAATTGCAAATAGGGCAGGCGAACTTGGCCGAGAACACATGCTCCTTGCCCGAATCCATCTCCACCGCCAACGCGCGACCATCGGCGTGACGCAGCGCAGTCTCAAACGATTCAGCCAAACGCTGTTTGATGTCAGCGGCCACTTTCAATCTGTCCACCACGATTTCAATGGTGTGCTTCTTGTTCTTTTCCAGTTTGGGCAAATTGTCCATCTCGCAAATCTTGCCGTTCACGCGCAGGCGCACAAAGCCTTGCGCGCGCAGCTCATCAAACAAATCCAATTGCTCGCCCTTGCGCTCCACAATCAGCGGCGAAAGGATCATCACCTTGGTACCTTCCGGCAGCGCCAGCACATGATCCACCATCTGTCCTACCGACTGCGCCTGCAACACCAGATCATGCTGCGGACAATATGGATCTCCCGCGCGCGCAAACAGCAACCGCAAATAATCGTGAATCTCCGTCACCGTACCCACCGTGGAACGAGGATTGTGCGAAGTAGCCTTTTGCTCAATAGCAATAGCAGGCGAAAGCCCTTCGATCAGATCGACATCCGGTTTCTCCATCAACTGCAAAAACTGCCGTGCATAAGCCGAAAGCGACTCTACATAACGCCGCTGCCCCTCGGCATACAAGGTATCGAAAGCGAGTGAAGACTTACCCGAACCGGATAAGCCAGTGATCACTACCAACTGATTGCGCGGTAGGTCGAGGCTGATGTTTTTAAGATTGTGGGTGCGGGCACCGCGAATTTTGATGTATTCCATGTAAGGCCGAGAGTCCGAAAAACGACTGGACAATATACGCGAAAATTGACACTTCCCCAAACGCTTAAATAGCCGCTCGTTGAGTATGGGGTGTCAAGATGCTTTCGCAGTTATGGGTATATTAAGCACACCGCTGTCGGCTGGCTGGCCGACCTGTTAAGATACGCACCTTCCAAATTTTCACTTGATTGCTTTATGTCGGCTGCATCTTCCGCGATGACCCCCTTTGAACGCCGCGCCAGTATTGGCTTGGCGGGTGTTTATGGCCTGCGCATGTTGGGTTTGTTTATCATTTTGCCGATCTTTGCTTTGTTTGCGGAGACGCTGCCGGGTGGTCAGAGCCATTTCTTAATTGGTATTGCGCTGGGCGCGTATGGCTTGACGCAAGCGATTTTGCAAATTCCGGCGGGGTGGTTGTCTGATCGTTACGGGCGCAAGCCGGTGATTGTGATCGGGCTGCTGTTATTCGCGGCGGGTAGCTTTATCGCGGCTTCGGCGGACGACATTTACTGGATCATCGCCGGACGGGTGATTCAGGGCGCGGGGGCAATCAACGCGGCGGTGATGGCGCTGACTGCCGATCTCACGCGCGAAGAGCATCGCACCAAGGCGATGGCGATGATCGGCATCACCATCGGTATTACTTTTTCGATCTCGATGGTGTTGTCGCCGTTGCTGTACCACTACATCGGCATGTCCGGCATCTTCGAGTTGATCGGTGTGTTGGCATTTTTATGCATCGCGGTGGTGCTGTGGTTTATTCCCAATCCAACAATCACGCGTTTCCATTCCGACACCGAAGCCAATACCAGCAAGCTGGCCGAGGTGTTGCGCAATAAAGATTTGCTGCGCATGGATTTCGGCGTGTTCACTTTGCACGCGATCTTGATGTCGGTATTTATGCAAGTGCCGTTCATCTTGCGCGCCGACGGGCTGGACGCGCAGCACCAGTGGCAAGTCTATTTGCCGGTGATGCTGATTGCCTTTGCGCTGATGGTGCCGCCCATTATTCTCGCCGAGAAAAAGGCGAAGATGAAGCAGGTATTTATGATGGCAATCGCGTTGGCGGCGGTGGCGCAACTTGCGCTGATATTTTTGCAAGGCAGCGTGTGGGGCGTGGCGATTTCGCTGCTGTTGTTCTTCATTGCCTTCAACGTACTGGAAGCGACGCAGCCCTCCATCGTCAGCAAGATTGCACCGCTGGCCGCTAAGGGCACGGCGATGGGCGTATTCAGCAGCGTGCAATTTCTGGGCGCGTTTTTCGGTTCGGCGATGGGCGGCTTGTTGATGCAGTTTTATGGCGGCAATGCGGTGCTGATCTTCGCGGTGGGCATGTTGCTGCTGTGGCTGGCCGTGGCCTCCACCATGCATCCGCCGTTGCCGCTGCAAACTAAAATGTATCATTTGCCCGAGTTGACTGAAGAAGCGGCGCGCAAGATTCAGCAGTCTCTGGCACAATTACGCGGTGTGCGCGAAGTGCTGGTCGTGGCAAACGAACAAATCGCCTGTATCAAGGTGGAGTTGAGCGGATTCGATGAAGAGTCGGTTGAAAATTTAGTGCGGCCCTCTCCCCAACCCTCTCCCAAAGAGGGCGAGGGGGCAATAGTGAAAAACGTAACAACATTAAAGGGGATATGAGATGTCGGTAAACAAAGTGATATTGGTTGGACGTTTGGGCAAAGATCCCGAGACCCGTTACATGACCAACGGCGAAGCCGTAACTAACGCCACCTTGGCGACTTCCGAAAACTGGAAAGACAAGAGCGGCGAAAAGCAGGAAAAGACCGAGTGGCATAACCTCGTGTTTTATCGTCGCTTGGCAGAAGTGGCGGGCGAGTACCTGAAAAAAGGCGCGCAGATTTACGTCGAGGGCAAGATACAAACGCGCAAGTACCAGACCAAAGAAGGACAAGAGCGCTACACCACCGAGATCATCGTCGATCAGATGCAGATGCTGGGCGGCAAGTCGAGCGGTGCGGGCAGCTTTGAAGTAGTAGAAAATCAATCGTCGTCATCCGCTCCTGCACGCAGCGCGCCTGCCGCCAAGCCTGCGGCACCGGCAGCCAAGAGCAACTTCGATAACTTCGACGACGATATCCCGTTCTGATTGATATAAAACTGAAAGTGTAAACTAAGCCCCTATGCCTTTTGGTGTTAGGGGCTTTTGTTCGTATAAGACTCGTTAATGTGGTGCGGCTTCCTGAGTCCCCACCAGATTTGAGGCCAGCAACATATACATAGCCGGTACCACGAATAGCGTAAACAGTGTGCCAATCGACAGGCCGGTGAATATGACCAAGCCCATGGCGTGACGGCCGGAAGCACCTGCACCGAAGGCAATAACCAGCGGCACTACTCCAAACACCATGGCGGCTGTCGTCATCAATATCGGGCGCAAACGTATTGTTGCCGCCCCTACAATTGCGTCAAGTTTGCTGAGGCCGGTACTGCGTAGCTGATTGGCCACTTCGACAATAAGAATGCCGTGTTTGCTAATCAACCCCATGAGCGTGACCAGCCCTACTTCAGTGTAAATATTCATTGAGGAAAAGCCGAGGAAGATAAATATCATGGCACCGAACAGTGCCAAAGGTACCGACACCAGAATCACGACAGGATCGCGGAAACTTTCGAACAGCGCAGCCAGTGCCAGAAACACAATAATGACGGCGAACAGCATGGTTGTCAGAAAGCCGCCCGACTCTTGCATATATTGCCGCGACTGGCCGGAGTAATCTACCGTGTAGCCGATTGGCGCTACCTGCTTCACGGTGTCGCGCATGAATTGCAGCGCATCGCCTTGCGACGACCCAGACACGCCTGCCAAGGTCACCGAATTGAGCTGCTGAAAGCGTGTGATAGATTCGGGGACAACTTCATATTTGAGGCTGGCTACTGTGCTAACCGGAAACATGCCGCCGCTGGGTGTCTTGATATAGTAATCGAGTACTTGCGCAGGATTCAGGCGATCGGTTTGCAAGACCTGCGGAATCACCTTGTAGGAGCGCCCTTCAATCGAGAAGTAATTGACATAGCCGCCGCCCAAGGCAGCGCTGAGCGCATTTCCCACATCTTGCTGCGTCAAGCCCAGCGCGGTGATCTTCTCACGATCTACCGTGACGATAGCTTGCGGTTTATCAATTTTCAGATCGCTATCGAGGAAGAAAAACTTGCCCGAGGCTTTGGCTTTTTCCAGCACTTGCTGAGCCACCTCATTGAGATTTTCAAAAGGCTCGGTCGTGGTTATCACAAACTGAACCGGCAGGCCGGAAGAACCCGGCAACGGCGGAAATTGAAAAGCCGCCACGCGGGCACCGGCCACTTTATTCCAGCGCGCCTGGAGGTCTTGTTGAATTTCATGGGCGCTGCGTGAGCGCTGATCCCAAGGCTTAAGCAGGACACCGCCAATCCCCGCGTTCAAGGTTGGCACCCCGGTAATCTGAAACATTTGTTTGTACTCGGGTATGCTCTTGCCGATTTTGAAAATCTGGTCTGCATAGGTTTGCATTTGCTCGGTCGTTGCCGTCGGTGAGCCGACCACTTGCGACACGACGACACCCTGATCTTCTTCCGGAGCCAGTTCTGACTTCGACATTTTGAACATGACCAAAAGCAGCACGAACAACAATCCCCCCATCACGATGATGACCGGCCAGGTTGTCAGCAGGCTGCGCAGTGTGCGCTGATAGGTTTGGCGAATCTTTTCGAAAGCCCGGTCAATCAACTGCACAAAACGGCCACTGTCCTGTTCCTTGTTGAAGAAGCGCGAACACATCATGGGGGAAAGCGTTAGCGCAACAATACCGGATACCGCCACGGCTCCCGCAAGGGTAAAGGCAAACTCCGTGAACAGCGCACCGGTTAGTCCGCCTTGAAATCCGATGGGGACATATACCGCGATCAGCACGATGGTCATCGCCAGAATGGGGTTGCCGAGTTCCCTTGCCGCGATGAGTGCCGCGTCCAGTGGCAACGCGCCTTGTTTCATGTGGCGGTCAACGTTTTCGACCACAATGATCGCATCATCCACCACCAGACCGATGGCGAGTACCAGTGCCAGTAAAGTAAGCAGATTGATGGAGTAGCCAAGCAGCAGCATGATGAAAAAAGTGCCGATGAGTGAAAGCGGCATTGCAATCACCGGCACCATCACCGCGCGAAAGCTGCCGAGGAAAATGAAAATCACTGCGGTGACGATCAGCAGTGCTTCGACCAGTGTTTTGATCACCTCGGTAATGGAGTTGTTGATAAACTCGGTCGAGTCATAAACAATTTGACCGGTAAGTCCTACCGGCAATTGGCTGCGAATGTCGGGGAAGGCATCGCGTACAAGTTTTGCCACCTCGAGAATATTTGCCTCAGGCGCAACCTTGATGCCGATAAATACCGAGCGCACGCCGCCGAAAGCGACGTTGAAGTCATAGTTCTCCGAACCCAGCGTGACCGTCGCCACATCCTCCAGATGCACAATGGCATCGCCATTTTGTTTCACGGCCAGTTTCTTGAACTCTTCCACCGTATGCAGGTCAGTGCCGGCGGTCAACGGAATGGTGACCATTTGGCCTTTGCTGGATCCAAGCGCCGCGAGAAAATTATTTCTACTCAGCGCGGCACTGACATCGGCAGCAGTAATGCCATGCGCCGCCATCTTGCCGGAATCCAGCCACGCACGCAAAGCGAACTGACGGCCACCAAGAATCTCGGCGGTCTGCACTCCATCAATAGAATCCAACTTGGGCTTGACCACACGCAACAGATAGTCGGTGACGTTATTGGTTGGCAAGGTGTCGCTATAGAATCCCATTATCATGGCATCCAACGTCTGCCCGGTTTGTACGGTTAATACGGGCACCTGCGCTTGGGGGGGCAACTGATTTCTGACTGAATTAACCTGAGAGTTGATTTCAGTGAGTGCGCGATTGGCATCGTAGTTTAAGCGCAGAGTTGCCGTAATGATTGAAACTCCGCTTCTACTGGACGAAGACAAATAGTCGATTCCCTGCGCCTGAGCGATGGCGCCTTCGAGAGGCTGGGTAATAAATCCGGCAACCGTCTGGGCGTTGGCACCAAAATAGGCTGTCGTTACCGTCACTACCGAATTCTGCGTGCGCGGATACTGATTGACCGGCAGGCCGAACAGCGAGCGCAGCCCGAGCACGACAATGAGCAGGCTCACAGTCGTAGCCAGAACAGGTCGGCGAATAAAAAAGTCAGTGAAGTTCATGACTATGCCTCAGCGCTCTTGTGGCGTGGGGTTGGGGTTGTTCGACGGTTGCACAGTATTGTCGATCACAATGAGGGCACCGTTTTTAAGCTTGATCTGCCCGCTGGTCACCACCATTTGTCCCTCCTGCAAACCGCTCGTAATAGCCACCTGATCTCCGCGAGTTTCACCCGTGACTACAAAAGCCTGCTGAACTTCGTAGACAGAACCCTGTTGCGATGTGGTATTCCCTGCCCCTCCGGCCGCTGCGGGTTTTACAATAAACACCGTTGAACCGTAAGGGTTGTAAGTGATTGCCGTCAGTGGCAGCGTCAGGTAATGTTTTTTAGTGCCTACATCCACCATCGCATTAGCAAACATTCCCGGCAGCAATAAATGTTTCGGATTGGCAATGGTTGCTTGAATCTGCACATTGCGCGTGGCTGTATCAACCTTCGGGCTAATTGCGGTAATTTTGCCGTGAAAGATATTATTTTCGGATGAGTCCGTATTGACATTGACCACCTGATCAATGGACAGTTCACCGACTTTCTGCTGCGGCAGATAAAAATCTATATAAATAGGATCGATCGCCTGCAAGGTCACAATTTTGTCGCCTGGGTTTAGATACTGCCCAGGATTGATAGCAGTGATTCCCATTCGACCTGAAAAAGGCGCACGAATGGTCTTTTTTTCGACCAGCGCTTGTTGCTGAGCTGCCAGTGCGGTCTTGCTTTTCAGGTCTGCCATATCGGCATCGACCTGCGCCTGAGTAACGTTCTGCGACATTAATTGCGTCTGATCACGTTTCAAAGTAATTGCGGAGAGTTCGGCAATGGCCTGCATCGAAGTTAATTGAGCTCGTTCCGAATCAGCATTGAGTTGCACCAGCACCTCACCGGCTTTTATATTTTGCCCGGATTTAAAATTGACCTTACGCACCTGCCCTGCAACTTCGCTGCTTAAATCCACTCCATGCACCGCAGTCAAAGTACCCACCGATAACAGCTGCGGCTGCCACTCCTGCGTCGCAACAACCACCGCAGTCACCGTTTGCGGTTCGGGTTTTGGGGAATTGGCGATTAATTGTTGGATGTGCAGGAAAAAGCCGAAAGCCAGAGCGGCAATCAACACCACCACACAGCCCAGCATGATTAACATTCGTTTGGTCATTGGCTTCACCTCGAATAATCAAGTCACGAATTCATTTCATGAAAACACATCTTTCAAAATGAGAGTTTGGATCCAATCGTACTGAAGCGGGCAAGATGATGCTACTCAGATTGGGGCTCATGAGCAAGTTTAATTCTATTTTACAAAACTGCTGACTTTCAAAACGGGCTAGACCGATTTTGCTACCGCAAATTTTGAATGCAACAAGGTCTGTAGCAAACCCTACAACCCTTCACCTGCGTTTTATTTCGTACAGGTGGGTTGAGCGTGTTGCCTTATAAATAGCGATATTAAACAATTTATTAAGTATCCTGCCGTGACTGGCACGTAGCTTGCAGACTATCCGGTACAAACCACTGATAGGAGCAAGCCATGATCAATCTGACCCCCAACGCAATCTCTGCTGTAGAGAAATTCATTAAAGGCTCTGCCACCCCCGTAGCCGGGCTGCGCATCGCGATTTCCGGTGGCGGTTGCTCCGGTTTTCAATATGGTATGTCGCTGGAAGAGGCCAAGAGCGAAGACGACACGGTGCTGGAGTATGGCGCGGTGACGCTGCTGGTTGATCCTTTGTCAGCTCCTTTGCTGGAAGGCGTGACGGTCGATTTCGTGGATAGCCTGAACGGCAGCGGTTTCAAATTCGACAACCCGAATGCCAGCGCCAGTTGCGCTTGCGGTTCATCTTTCTCGGCTTAATTTAGGAGCGCGCCATGTGGGACTACTCGGACAAAGTTAAAGAACACTTTTTTCAACCGCGCAATGCCGGTGTGCTGGAAGGCGCTAACGGTGTGGGCGATGTTGGCTCGATCAGTTGCGGTGATGCGTTGCGCTTGATGCTCAAGGTAGAGCCGGAAACCGACATTATTCTCGCCGCGCATTTTCAGACTTTCGGTTGCGGCTCGGCCATCGCGTCTTCTTCCGCGCTCACCGAAATGATCAAGGGCAAGACGCTGGATGAAGCGTTGAAGGTAAGCAATCAGGACATCGCCGATTATCTAGACGGTCTGCCGCCGGAAAAGATGCACTGCTCGGTGATGGGGCGCGAAGCGTTGCAAGCGGCGGTCGCCAACTATCGCGGCGAAGTGTGGAGCGACGATCACGAAGAAGGTGCGCTGGTGTGCAAATGTTTTGCCATTGATGCGGTGCTGATCGAAGACACCATTCGCGCCAATAATTTGTCGTCAGTGCAGGACGTAACCAATTACACCAAGGCGGGCGGAGGCTGTTCTTCCTGCCACGAAGGTATCGAAGAAATATTGGTGAAGGTGATGACCGAGCGCGGCGACAGCTTTAATCCCGGCGCGCAACCGAAAGAAGCGGCAGCGCCTGTCGGGATGACCAATTTGCAACGCATCCGCAGGATTGAGGCGGTACTGGACTCAGTGCGTCCGCAACTAAAGCGCGATGGCGGCGATATCGAGCTGGTGGATGTGGAGGGCAAGACTATCTACGTCAATATGACCGGTGCTTGTGCCGGTTGCCAGATGGAAGCGATGACGTTGCAAGGCATTCAACAAAAACTGATGGAAGAGCTGAAAGAATTCATCAAGATTGTGCCGACCAAAGTGAGTTCACTGACACGGGCAATGAAGGGCTAAAGATTTACGTAGGATGGGTTGAGCGCAGCGATACCCATCAATCTGCAAATGATCACAAACGATGGGTATCGCTGCGCTCCACCCATCCTACATTGTCAATTTAATTGAAGTGACAAAAGGACATCAACATGACTGCCATCTATTTTGATAACAACGCAACCACGCGGGTAGATCCCGCTGTGGTGGAAGCCATGCTGCCGTATTTCACCGAGCAGTTCGGCAATCCGTCATCGATGCACAGCTTCGGCAACAAGGTCGGGCTGGCGATTAAAAAAGCGCGTATGCAAGTACAAGAGTTGCTTGGCGCGGAGCATGACTCCGAAATTATTTTCACTTCCTGCGGCACGGAGTCGGATTCGACTGCGCTGATCTCCGCGTTGAAGGCGCAACCGGAACGCAAAGAGATCATCACCACTACCGTCGAACATCCGGCAATTCTTACCCTGTGTACGCATCTGGAAAAAGACGGCTACAAAGTGCATCTGCTCAAGGTCGATGGCAAAGGTCGTCTTGATCTGGACGAATACAAAAAGCTGCTCACCGATCAAGTTGCCGTGGTGTCGGTGATGTGGGCGAACAACGAGACCGGCACATTTTTTCCGGTGGTCGAAATGGCCGAACTGGCGCATGCCGCCGGTGCGATGTTTCATACCGATGCCGTGCAAGCTGTGGGTAAAGTGCCGCTGAATTTGAAAGACACCAAGATCGACATGTTGTCCGTGTCCGGTCACAAGCTGCATGCACCTAAAGGCATCGGCGTGTTGTATCTCAAGCGCGGTACCAGATTCCGTCCGCTGCTACGCGGCGGTCATCAGGAGCGGGGCCGCCGTGCAGGTACCGAGAACACGACTTCGATTGTTGGTCTGGGCAAAGCGGCCGAGATGGCGATGGAAGCGATGGCTTTCGAGAATACCGAAGTAGCGCGTCTGCGCAATAAACTGGAAGCCGCTATTCTTGCCAAAGTGCCGCGTTCTTTTGTCACCGGCAACCCGGATAACCGTTTGCCGAATACCAGCAACATCGCATTCGAGTTCATCGAAGGCGAAGCGATTTTGTTGCTGCTGAATAAATTTGGTATCGCGGCAAGCTCCGGTTCTGCTTGTACTTCAGGCTCATTGGAGCCGTCGCATGTGATGCGTGCCATGGGCATTCCATACACTGCCGCTCACGGCACGGTGCGCTTTTCACTCTCACGTTACAGCACAGAAGCCGAAGTGGATCGCGTGATTCAAGTCGTGCCGGAAATCATCGCGCAACTGCGCAAGCTGTCGCCGTATTGGGATGGCGACGGCCCTGCGGCGGAACCGGAAAAAGCGTTCGCGCCGACTTACGCATAAGGCTATCGCCATGTCCCGCACAATCATTATCGACGACACCACCCTGCGCGACGGCGAACAGACCGCCGGGGTGGCGTTTACGCTGGAAGAGAAGTTGGCTATCGCACGCCAGCTCGACGCGATGGGCGTGCCGGAGTTGGAGGTGGGTGTTCCGGCGATGGGACATGATGAACGCGAAAGTATCAATGCGGTTGCGGCACTGGATTTGAAAGCGAAGCTCATTGTATGGTGCCGCATGTGTCAGGCCGATCTCGCCTTATGCGAGCAACTCGACGTACACATGGTTGATCTCTCTATTCCCGTTTCTGATATTCACCTCGACAAAAAATTGAAGCGTGATCGCGAATGGGTTATAGAAACTATATATGACGTGGTGCTACGTGCGCATGATTTCGGCCTGGACGTGATCGTCGGCTGCGAAGATGCTTCGCGTGCCGATCCGGAATTTATGTTGCGCGTTGTCGAAGCCGCGCAGATGTGCGGCGCACGCCGCATTCGTTATGCCGACACGCTCGGTGTGATGGAACCGTTCGGTGTACATAAGGCTATTTCTGCTTTGCGCGGTGCGACGGACATGGAGATCGAAATGCACGCGCATGATGACTTCGGTCTCGCCACGGCCAATAGCCTCGCTGCCGCAGTCGCCGGAGCAACGCACATCAACACTACGGTAAATGGTCTGGGTGAACGCGCGGGCAACGCGGCGCTGGAAGAAGTCACTATCGGCCTGAAAAAACTTTACAGCATGGATACCGGCATTGATCTGTCGCATTTTCCGGCATTGTCAAAATTAGTCGCGACGGCCTCTGGGCATCCCGTGCCCTGGCAGAAGAGTCTGGTGGGCGAAGGCGTATTCACGCATGAGGCGGGCATTCATGTCGATGGTTTACTCAAGGATTTGGACACCTATCAAGGTTTCGATCCGGTCGAAGTCGGTCGCCACCATAAGCTGGTGGTCGGTAAACATTCAGGTACTCACGGCATTATTGCCGCCTATTCCACCATGGGGCTTTCACTGAGCCAGGCTGAAGCGCGCGCACTGATGCCGGACATCCGCACTTTCGCCGAGCGCGCCAAACGTTCTCCAGCCGACCAAGAGTTGTTGTTTCTTTATCAACGCTACATCGGGCGCACCCAGCCCGGTGCAGCGTACTAGGAATTCATCATGGACAACGTGATGATTGCAGAAAACGTGATGCTCAAACCGGCACAACCCTCCCTGCTGAAGCTTTTGCGTGAAGACGTGAGCTGCGTCTTCACGCGTGACCCAGCCGCCCGTTCGCGCTTTGAAGTGCTGACTACCTATCCCGGCGTGCACGCCATCCTGCTGCAACGCATTGCACATCGCCTGTGGAAATTTGGACTGCGTTATTTGGCGCGATTGCTTTCCTGGTTTGCGCGCTTTATCACCAACATCGATATTCATCCGGGCGCGACCATCGGACGGCGTTTTTTTATCGATCATGGTGCCGGCGTGGTGATCGGCGAGACAGCCGAAATCGGCGACGACGTGACGCTGTATCACGGTGTCACCCTCGGCGGTACGACATGGAACAAAGGTAAGCGTCACCCGACTCTTGCCGATGGTGTGGTGGTCGGCGCGGGCGCAAAGATATTGGGCGCGATCACGCTGGGTAAAAACGTGCGCGTCGGTGCAAATTCGGTGGTGGTCAAAGATGTGCCTGCCGAGCGCACGGTAGTCGGCATTCCCGCCAAAATCGTGCTGCGCACCGAGGATGCCAACGCCGAGAATATTTACGGCATCAACCTCGATCATCATCTGATTCCAGATCCGGTAGGGCGCGCCATCGCCTGTTTGATGGAACGCATCGAAGTGTTGGAAGGACAATTACGCAAACAGGGCGAAGCGGTGAACGGGCAATGCCGCACTTGCGACGCGGATGATTTGTGCGGCACGGAAGTCGCGCGCGTTATCAGGAAAGCATGATATGGATCTGCTTGATTTTGAACAAGCCGAGTTGTATTTCGATGAGCCGATCAGTGAGGAGGTCGAGCACTTGGTTGCTATGGCGGCAGCGAATTACGGTAATGAAGATGCCGAGTTGATGTTGTTGCGCGCCAATTTTATCGCCCCTCAGCATCTCGTCGTGCTGGTTGCATTGTATCGCTACTATTTTTACCAGCATCGTCTGGAAGACGCGCTGCTGGTGGCCGAAAGCACTTTGGCCGTGGTCGGTCGCCGACTCGAGTTTCCCGATACCTGGCGCTACTTGCGTGAGGCCAACGTCGGCGAAGGTGTGATGCGCTCGATGGGATTGGTGCGCTTCTATCTCATGCTGCTAAAGGCGACTGGATACATCCATCTGCGTCTGGGCCAGTTTGCAACCGGAAAAGCAATGCTGGAAAAATTAGTGGAACTGGATAGCCATGATCGCATCGGCGGCAAAGCTTTACTGGATGTGTTGCATCAATCGATGATTAACGAAATAAATGCGGAAAGGAATCCGAAATGGACGAACTGACATTAGACGAAGCGTTGGAGGAATTAGTCTCCGCTGAAGATTTTCTGGAGTATTTCGGTATTGAGTACGAGCGCTCGGTGGTGCAAGTGAACCGGCTGCATATTTTGCAACGCTTCCATAATTACCTTGGCAAGGAGAGCCAGCCCGAGGGGGATGATGCGCGCCGCGCGCTGCATGCCAAACTATTGCAGCAGGCCTATCAGGATTTTGTGAAGTCCGATGCGCTGACGGAAAAAGTTTTCAAAGTATTCCACATGCACGAACCGAAAACCCATTTCGTGCCGTTGACTTCGATCACGGTGAATAAAGCGGGTTCGTGATGAATGCGATTGCTCTTACCCCCATCCCAGCCTTCCCCCCTGAGAGGGGGAAGGAGTTTAGTTCCCTCCCCCTCTCAGGGGGAGGGCTAGGGAGGGGGTGAATCTTTGATGGACACAGACAACCAAGGAATTCCCCATGCTGCCTAAATACGAATTCGGCGATGAAGTGCGCATCATCCGCAATGTGCGCAACGACGGCACTTATCCTGGTGTGGCCACCGGCACGCTACTCATCCGGCGCGGCTCCACCGGCTTTGTGACGAACGTAGGCACTTTCTTGCAAGACCAGTTAATCTACTCGGTCAACTTTCTTGAGCAAAACAAGATCGTCGGCTTTCGCGAAGAAGAACTGATCAGCATCGACGAACCATGGGTGCCCAGTAAATTTGAAAGCCGCGAAAAAGTTCGCAGCAAGATTACTTTGACCGTGCGTGGTGAAGTGCGGGTTACGCCCGGAATGGAAGGCGAGATACTGAAAGTATTTCGCGATGAAAATGAGGGGGTGCAATACCACGTGATTTTTCACGATCAAGTTTTGCAAGTCCCCGAGGCTTCTTTGGAGGCAACCCGTGTCTACGATGATGAGGAGAAAAGCAATGCCGCAAGTCATTGAATCCGGCGTGGCCTACCTTGCGCTCAAGGCCGCGCAAAAACTTTACAGCAAAGCTCCCGCCGCTTTGCAACCGGACGAATTCGAGCGTGTGCAAAAAATGGCGCAGCAACAACACAAACTCGAAGCTCGTGTGCTGGTCACACCGGAGGCGCGCGATGTGATGGTGCCGCCATCGACGATAGAGCTTGCCATGCAAGAGATACGCGGACGCTATCCGAACGAAGAAGAGTTCATTGCTGATCTGTCGCGTAACGGGCTGGATGAAGCGAGCTTTGCCATCGCGCTGGAGCGCGAATTGAAAGTCGAAGCCATTCTGGAAAAAGTCGGCACGCAGGCAGCTAAAATAACTGACATGGATGTGGAGTTATATTACCAATACCATCCCGAACAATTTCGTCGCCCAGAGACGCGATTGGCGCGCCACATTCTGATCACTATCAATGAATCCATCGTAGACAATACGCGTGCGGTTGCGAGTGAGCGTATCACCGCCATTGCGGCACGGCTGCTCAAAGAGCCGCAGCGTTTCGAAGAGCAAGCGCTAAAGCATTCAGAATGCCCTACCGCGTTGGATGGCGGAAAATTGGGCGACCTGCCACGCGGTAAACTTTTCCCGGAACTGGACAAAGCTTTATTCGAGTTGAAATCAGGCGAAGTGAGCGGAGTGCTGGAATCTGAGCTGGGTTTTCACGTGTTGCGTTGTGATGCCATCACCGAAGCGAGCGTGTTGAGTCTCGATCAGGCACGTCCGCATATCCGCAAGCTGATGGAACAGAAACGCAAACGCGTTTGCCAGCAGGCTTGGATCAAAGGATTGTTGGAGAGCAAGTAGGGCAGGAAACTTCCTCCTTCCTTGTAGCCTGGATGCAACAACGTGGAATCCGGAGGCTGTCAGGACGCAGCGGTTGTCTCAATGTTCAGTAGAGTGCCATGAATCCCGGATTTCATCCGGGCTACGTTCGCTATAAAAGATGCGGTGCGATTGTTCAACCCTAGCTCACCTCCGCAAGCGATTGCAGACCCCCAAAAAAACATTCCCTTGACGGAATTATTCCATAAGGGGCATACTTGTTCAATGAAAAAATGGGATGTTGAATACACGGACGAATTCGAGGATTGGTGGAATCAACTTTCCGAAGACGAACAAGAATCAGTTGGAGCATCCGTGGGGTTGCTGGAAGAGTGTGGCCCAAACCTGCGCTTCCCTCATAGCAGTGGGATAACAACATCCAGGCACGATCACATGAGGGAGTTACGGACGCAGCACGAGGGGCATCCCTACAGAACACTTTATGCTTTCGACCCAAGGAGAGCCGCAATATTACTGATTGGTGGCGAGAAAACTGGTAATGACCGATGGTATGAAGAGTTTGTGCCGGTTGCTGACGCTCTCTATGATGACCACTTGGATGAATTAAGAAAGGAAGGGCTGAACGATGGCTAAAAAATTTACAGAATTGCGCGCAAAAATGTCTCCAGAATCCAAAGCTCGCGCCGAAGAAAAAACAAGATTAATGCTGGAGGAAATGCCGCTGAATGAGCTACGTCAAGCGCGTGGCTTGTCTCAAGCTACATTGGCTAAAGTACTCAACGTTCAGCAACCCTCGATTGCGAAACTGGAACACCGGGCGGACATGTACATCTCAACCTTGCGGAGCCATATTGAAGCCATGGGCGGCATGCTGGAGATTGTTGCGCGCTTTCCAGATGGCAGTGTGAAAATTAACAATTTCGAGAGCCTAGACGAAAACAAAAAAGCAGCTGCATAAGCAGTGAAGAAAACGTCACAAGACGCACTCCGAGACCGGTCGTAGAAAGACATACGGTGCAATGCGCTTTGCTGTAAGGAAGGGGGGGCACTGGTGCCGGACAAAAGTTTCACGTAGCAAACGCCGGATATCCCCCGGCCTCCCCCTTGCGGGGATATTGACACACTACATCGATGCGCCTTACGCGGGCTCCAATTCAGTTGGTTTCGGTTAGAATGTCCCTAGCCCTTTAGGGGCGAAAAACCTTCAACTAACTCAAAGCTAGAGAACATGCGCACATCAACGCTGCATTATCTGTTTGGTATTGTCATTGCCGTCTTCTGTCTGAGTGCCATTCCCCAACAATCTCAGGCTGCCAACAAGGGAGTAAACAAAGGATTCCAGCAAGCAGAGAAAGAGCGTCTCGTTCTGATGCCGCTACGAGTGCCTGACGAAGACAAGAATCTTACCGGTGCAATGGAGACCGCTTTAGTTAAAGGGCTGCAACAGAAGTACGATGTTTATTCTGGCGAACAAGTTTCGCAAAAGGCGCATGAGATATTCATGAAGGAATCGCGCAACACAGCGCATAAGGAATGTGACGAAACGAAATGTATGCAGAACATCGCCATGGCATTTCAAGCAGAATTGATTGCGACAGCTAATGTTACCAAACAAGATGGAATCTACTTTTTGGCGCTGAGCATTCAGAATATCTTTGATAATAAAGTGGTGGATTCAGAATCGTTGCCTTGCAAAAATTGTGATGCAGCTCAAGTGATTGATAAGCTGAAAGAGCTCGTTGGTATTTCATCTCAGGAAGCGACTGATAGCGCAGTTGAGAGGGCAGCGGCTGCAGGAAAGATAAAGCTGCAGCAACTTCAACAAGCTCAAACAGATCGAGAGCAAGCCATGCGGAATGCAGACGCTGATGAAAGAAAGCGCCTTCAAGCAGCCAAAGTTCGTGACGATGAAGAAATTGCTAAATTAAAGGCGGAAGCTGATACTCGTAAAAATAGTCACGCAGTCCAAAATCGTAAAGACTACCCCACCATCCAATCTGCTGCGGATGAAATTAAACAGTTAAATGATCGCATTAGTAACATTGAGGTGGGATACCAAAAGGAAGTAGATCGGATACGCTCGCAAATAAGCCATCGTTATGACTTACAGCTTGATACATTGAACAAAGAAACTGCTGGTGAGTTTGAAAAGCCACAAGAGTTCAATGCAAGACAGCAAGAACGTCGTAATGAATTGAAACGCCAGCACGATAATGAAAAAATCCCAACAGTCACTGATCTTGCCTCCGGTGAAACTGAGCCAATTCGCAAATTTATTCATGATTTGCAAGAAACAGAATATGTGCTAGGGGCAGAAAGCCTTGTGGCGACAATTGGGCAGTACGATTCTATTTCTCAAAAGTTTCCAATTCACATCCACAGCAATATCCCCTCAGTTAACTTGGATCTGGATGCAAGTATTCCGCTTCCCATTGAGAATGCAAAATTGTATAAACCGCAGTGGCAAGCTGGTTTGGTTCGTATAGAAGCTACGGTAAAGCCTGGTGGGAGTCCATTTTCTATGGCATTAGTGAACGATGTGGACAACTCAAGATTGAGTTTTGCTAATGGGGCTTTCATGTCGGTATCTGATCGAGAGAAATTCGATCACGATGAAGCAGAACGTAAAGCGGCGGCTCAAAGATCATGGGCTGAGCAACAAGCAAAGCAAAACCAAAAATTAGGTACTGATAAAACTAGGAATGTGACAAGCTATACGCTACTTTGGGCTGGTATCGCGACCGGTGCAAGTGGAAATCTTCCTGTATCTTTAGTTTGCTTTGTTGCTTCATATTTTTTGGCTACAGATCAAGCTAGAGATGACTTCTTTAAAGACATGAGAAATCATTAGGCTCATCAGATATTTTCAAATCATGGGGGGGCGAAATCGGTAAATTCCTCTGCCTAGTAAGTTCAGTATGCGAGGTTTCATTTGCACGCGCGGGCGTTCGCACATCAAACCACCTTGGCAAACAATGAAACCAATTTCTTTTTAATGATCAGACTGATTGAAGCCCGTGGCAAACCATACAATTGCGAAAACTTGTAGGGTTTTTCACAGAGGGGCGTATCAATTTTGTCAGCAATAACCAATATCTGCCTTGTTGGAAAGCACCGTTTTTTAGGCTCCTTTGGTGAGTTTGTCGAAATATACCCATTGCTGCGACTAGGGTATGTGATTTTCATGTAAAAAGTATCTAGATATTATTTCATGAATATCTAGATATTCGGTGTGTGTATCTAGATACTTTTCTACTTATTTATCAATATAATAAGTTTGTTTTTGGCGGTAAGATTTACTGGCATTAATCTTGCCCTCTTCTTGGGATTGGATTCAATTATCCGGAGGGGGTGATATGGGCGCATACGAGGGGATAGATGTCGATCAGGATTTGCTTGGACTGATCCGGATGATGGGCAAGGCGGAGGAATACCGCGAACGTTTGCAAACCTTGCAGTCGGTATGGGACAACCTGACGTTGCTCGGGCATCTTTCCGGTACGGCCACGGATATGTCCGATACCCGCACGGCTTTTCAGCAGTTGAGCAGCAGTTTGCTTAACCAACTCGGCCGCGAGACGTTGAAAAAGGCTACGCTGGCAATGAAGTCCAAGGCACAAGTGGCCGTGGACATCATGGTGCGCAATTTATTCGAGCGCACCGCCGACATCGGTTTTCTGGCGATGGACGACGATGTGCGCGAATACCTGTCCAAATTTGCGCCGCTTAAATCACGGGTGGTTGGCGAAGAGGCGCGCTTGGAGTTAGAGAAATACGATGCCAATCTGCTGGCGCGGTTCCGCGAGTACGTGCAAAAATATTCGGTGTACGCCAACATCATGCTGTTGGATACCGAGGGTAATGTACTGCTGCAATTGGATGAAAATAATCCGGTAAGTCATTCTTGTGATGCGCTGATCGCACAGTCGTTAACGAGCTCGCAAGCGTATGTCGAAACCTTCCGGCATAGCGACTTGCTGCCCAAGGAAGCCAATAGCCTGATTTATTCTTATCGCGTGACCGATGCCGAGGGACAGGAAAATCTCGGTGTGTTGTGTCTGAGTTTTCGTTTTGATAATGAGGCAGCGCGGATATTCTCCAATCTGGTTGAAGCGGAAGAATGGAGTGTGGTCACTTTGCTCGATCAAAATGGTACGGTCATTGCCAGCAGCGATACTTTCCATGTTCCGGTTGGAGCGAGCGTCGGCTATCAGTTGGGGCGTGATTGGAGCGTGACGCGATTTGCCGGAAGGCAATATCTGGCCGTTACGCGCGCCACCCAGGGTTATCAGGGCTACATGGGGCCGGGCTGGTATGGGCATGTGATGTTGCCGCTGGATCACGCTTTTGATCAGGAAGCAGGGCGTATGCTGGAAGCGGATATTCCGGAAAGTGCGCTAGAAGCGGTGATGAGCAATTCGAAATTGTTTAGCGAAGCATTGCGTGAAATACCTTTTCAGGCGGCCAGAATTCAACGCGCGTTAAATCGCTCGGTATGGAACGGTAATGTCAGCCAGAGCAGCGACAGCAAGGCACTGAATCCCGCATTCTCCAAAATATTATTATGGGAAATCAGTAATACCGGGCTGAAGACACAGGATGTCTTTGACCAGTCGATCAGCAATCTGCATCAGACCGTCGTATCGAGTATTTTGCAGGATAGCCAGTTTCAGGCGGCTTTGGCTATCGACATCATGGATCGCAATTTGTATGAGCGTGCCAATGATGTGCGCTGGTGGGCACTCTCTTCGGTGTTTCGTCGGGCATTGTCTAATGCGGAGCCGGATGCGGCTGCGTTGCATGAAATTGCCAATACGCTGGAGCATATCAACGGGCTCTATACCGTGTACGATAATCTGGTGGTGTTTGATCGCAGTGGTCGCGCGCTGGCAGTGTCCAATCCCAGGTATCAGGAGTATTGCGGACAAGTGCTGGATGAAGAATGGGTACGCCGCACTTTGTCGCTGGGCGATAGCCAGAGCTACGCGGTTTCCGATTTTGTAGCCAGCCCGTTGTATCAGGGCAAACATACCTACATCTATGCCGCAGCGATCCGCGATCAGTCGGCGAGCCAGAGTGTGGTCGGCGGTATCGGCATCGTGTTTGATTCTGCCCCCCAGTTTATGGCGATGCTGAATGATGCGCTGCCGCGCGACGAAAAAAGCGCGGTGCCTGCGGGCTGCTTTGCAGTATTCGTTGACCGCGAGCATCGCATCATCGCCTCGACATTGGACGAACTTCCTCCCGGAACACAGTTGGAATTGGAAGATACTTATTTCCGTATTGCTACTGGCGAAAGAAAATCCGGCATTGCTGAATTTAACGGAAATTACTACGCAGTCGGCGCATGCATGTCCAACGGCTACCGGGAATACAAAGGCGCTGGCGATGCGTACCGCAACGATGTCATCGCGCTGATATTCACTCCCTTGGGTGAATGCAACAAAGATGGCCGCCGGGGACACGCAAGTTCAAGGGGGCGGCTACGCAGTGCAGAGATTAAAGCGGCTGGCGATAGCGAATGCATGGAGATCGCGACTTTTTATGTGGATAGTCATTGGCTGGGGATTTCGACTGAGTACGTGGTCGAATCTATCGATATCAAAGGACTCACCGGTGTCCCCGGTGCCGGTGAAAACTTGCTCGGTTACATCATGTTCCGCGATAGCCTGATCTCGGTGGTCGGGTTATGGGGCATGCTGGGCAAGGAAGACAAACGGCATAGTAACCACGAAAAGCAGATCGTCGTTTTGCGTTTGGGAGGCGAAAGCGATGCGCTGGTTGGTGTGATGGTGGATGAATTGGGTGAAATTCCCGAGATCCCTTTGGAAAGAATTGAGAAGGTTTCGCCGATGCTTAGCGCGGGTAATCTGTTGGCGGATAGCTTGGTTAAACCCAGTGCCGGAAAAAGCTCGCGTGAAATGATCGTGGTGCTTTCGCCGGAAAGATTAAGACGAAAATTTACCAATTTCGCTGAAAAACAACCCTGACAACTTTGCGTTCGCAGATACTTTGCCGATGTCAGACTGATTGGTCGGTGATGCGAATCAGCGCCTGTGCCTGAATTGCGCAGGCACGGCTGGTATTGGCATCCAGGCCCTTCAACCATTTTTCTGGTATCTCATCCAGACCATACAGCGCACCGGCCAGCATTCCCGCAATTGCGCCGGTGGTGTCGGCATCGCCGCCGCGATTGACCACGTCAATCAGGCAGTCGCGAAAATCATCGGTATCGAAAAAACTTTGGAACACCGCTTGCAGTGTATCCGCGACATAGCCGCTGGGGTTGCTGCTCTGGCGCACCGCGCGGAATTTGAATTCAGGGTGTCGTGCCGCGAGCGGGTGGGCGTGGGTGTGGAGCAGGTGATTTTTATCGGCTCCGCGTAGTGCGTCTTGCACCATGAATACCAGACATTCGCAGGCGGCATCGGAAAGTGTGCAGTGATGAGTAACGTGAGCTTGTGCGCGAGATGCTGCGCGCACACCTTCTTCCGGCTGACCAAAAGTGGCGAGAGCCACGGGCAATACGCGCATCGCGGCACCGTTACCCGCATCGTGATCGGAGTAGGGGGCTTCCGGATTACCTGTCTTGCGGAATTGCAGTAAATTCCTCCGTACAGTGTTGCCTATGTCTACCGGTTTTGCGCGCATCCAACCATCGAATGCCTGTGCTGCCGCGAGAGCATCCACTTTATGATGAGCTAGGATGGAGTTGCCGAGCGCGAGTGACATGGTGGTATCGTCGGTAACGTGTCCAGGCTTGAGGTGCAGCCAGCCACCTCCGCACAGGGTATCGTGTGTACCGTATTGCTCCGCGATCTCGCGCGGTGTCATGAATTCAACCGTCGAGCCGAGTGCATCACCAATGGCGAGGCCAAGGTAAGCGGCGATAGCGCGGTCATTTAGAGTCATTGAATATCCAAAAGTACATCGTCATTCCCGCGCAGGCGGGAATCCAGCCAATCAAACAACTCCGGCGAAGCCGGACAAAACCCAACTGCATATTTAATACAGCACTGGATTCCCGCCTGCGCGGGAATGACGTGAAGGGTCACTCCTCCGGCCCGAAACAGGTCAGATAATCCGCACAATACTCACAAGTCGGCGCACGACAGGCATTGATACCTTCGCGTTCGCACAACTGCTTGTAGAGGAATTTTTTCCATTTCATATCGTGCTCGTTCTTTGCTGCAAGCGAAGGGAAGTTTTCTGTCATCAGGCGACTGAGGTAGTCGCGCGAGCGTAGTCCGAGGTCTTGCCACAAGTGGTCGCTTGCCATGCATGCGGTAGTGACGATCTCTGCCATCCATTGTTCCGACATATTGTTGTAGGCGCGGTGTTCGAGCAGTAGCGCGAGCACATCGTCGCGTTCCAATGCGCGCGGGTCAGCGAGGTTGCCTATATTACGGATGGCCAGTGTGACTCTTGGGAAATGGCGCGCCAGTAGCGTGGAAAAATCTTTTTCATTCAAGCCTAGCCCGGGCGGTAATGCGCCCACACCTGACATTTGGCTGGAAATCATTTGTGCGAACAACTCATCATTCGGCAACCCGGCGGCATGCGCCATCAGTTCTGCATACAGAGTGTTGGGCTGTATTGGAGATTGCTGTTTGAACATGATATCGGGTTGCATGATGTTGTTACTTGCTCGGATATTCGATCAGCAAGTCTTCGTCGCGCAATACCATCTGGCAGGCCAAGCGCCATTCGGTAGTGATGACATCGTTCACCTTCATGGCATCAATTTGTGCTTGAGTGATCTTGCCTGAAGCTTTGAGTACGCTGATCTCGCGGTCGGTGAGTGGTCCCGCCATCGGGCCTTTATTGGAAAGATTGGTGACTTTTACCAGACAAGTCGAACATTCACCGTTCTCGCAGCCGAAGTCGATGGGGATATGGTTTTCTTTGGCGAGCGCCAGAATAGTTTTCTTGTGGCTACCGGCCACGGCATACACGGTTTTGTCTTTATGCAGCGGGCTGGAAAAAGTGATGTTAGGCATTGCGGTTACTCCTGTCGTTGAGATGAGAAATTGTTACGCCTTGACGACGATGTCGCCGCCTAATACCTGTGCCTGACACGCCAGACGATGATCGCGTCCGGCCATATTCTCTTGCAGCACCTTGTCTTCCAGCACCGAGCGTTCGCTCATGTGCTCCATACCTGAGACGATGCGCACCGTGCAGGTGCCGCACTCGCCTTCGCGGCAACCGTAGGTGATCCCCGCGCCGATCTTTTCAGAGATTTCAATCAGACGTGTACCGGCAGGAACGCTGACGGTGATGCCGAGTTTTTCAAAAGTGACGTTGGCTTTAGGCATGGCTGGTTTCCAGAGTTGAACAAGGTTGTTCTCGTTTGCCTCCTCTCCCGCTCGCGGGAGAGGATTGAGGTGAGGGCGTTTCTGGGGGCGGGCAGGGTTCTGAGCGATTGCAGATTGGACAAGCTTCTTCGTCTTTCGGCCTAGTATCGTTGAGACCGATCCATGCATCTACGGCTTTGGCATCGAAGCCGACGCGCAGTACGCCGTCCACGTCCATCAACGGGCGACGGATGAGCAGAGGTTCGGCAAGCATCATGTCGAGCGCGGTCTTTGCATCTAAAGTGGATGGATCAATCTCGCCGGATTTGATGCGCGGCGCACTGGGGTTGAACCATTGTGCAACGGGCAGATCGCCGAAAAATGAGCGCAGGCGCTCTGCATCCCACTTTTCCGTGAGCAGGTTCTTGGCGAGTACGGTATGACCGGATGCAGCTAGCCACACCTTTTGTTTGGTGTTGTTACCGCAACCTGGTTTTTCGTAAAAGACGACAGTGGACATAATCTGCGATTCCTAGGCGGCCAGTTTCAGTAAAGGGATGCCGGTGAGTGAGCCGGGCGGATTGAGCGGCACGCCATCTTCATTGAGAATTGCGCCTTCGATCGGGCAAATCGTGGCGCATTGCGGGTCGGCAAAATCGCTCGCGCATTCTGTGCATTTACTCGTGTCGATCAGAAAATGCGGCTTCGCTTCGTAGATCGCTTTGCTCGGACACAGCGGTTCACACGCCCAACAATTGACGCAGGATTCGATAATTTCAAGTGCCATGATCGTGTTCCTTGTTTAAATTTGTAGGTCGGGCTTTAGCCCGACCCGACCTACGCTACTTTCTGTTGCTCAGTTACTTTAACTTCCAACTTACCCGCAATTCGCATCTCTTCGTACACCGCAACGATGGCATCCTCGATGGCTTCCATCGCGTGTTCTCCGTTGGGCCGGATACCTGCTGCCTCCAGCGGCCCCCAAGGTTCGTAACCGACCTTGCTGCACAGCACCGCTTCGCAACCAGCCAGCACTTTCAGCGTTTTATCCAACACGCTTTCGCCGTCACCGCAGGTGTCGCCGCCTTCACAATAAGGCGTGGTCTTGCGGTGCCCAATGAAGCGCACGCCGGAAGATGAAGCTTCGTAGATCAGGAATTCACCCGCATGACCGAAGTGTTCGTTGATGAGGCCGCCCCCTTTGGTGGCGATTGCCATCAGCACCGGACGTGTCTCTATTTTCGGTTTGATGCTCTGAATGCTGACCAGTTGCGATTGCATTTCTTTGGCGAGACGTTTGCTCTCCAATTCTTCGTTGATGGCGGCATGCACCTCGGCGCGCATCTTCATCGCTTCGGGGTAATTGATCTCCATCGCCTCAATCTTGTCCATGGTGAACTCGGCACCGCGATCTTCTCCCAGCATGCCCACCGCATCGGCGCGACATTGGCGACAGTGGCGCATCATGTTCATGTCACCCGCACAGGCATCCTGCAACGTTTGCAACTCTTCGTTGGTCGGGCCGCGCTGCCCGGTCAGTCCGTAGTAAGTACCGTGCTCGGCTTCGGAAATGAGCGGCATCACGTTGTGCAGGAAAGCGCCCTTGGCTTTGACGATCTTCGAAACCTCTTGCAAATGTTTGTCGTTCACGCCGGGGATCAATACCGAATTCACTTTGACCAGAATGCCCTTGGCAACCAGCATCTCCAAGCCCCTCTGTTGTTGCTCGATGAGAATGGCAGATGCTTCGCGTCCCTTAATGCGTTTGTTTTTCCAGAATATCCACGGATAGATTTGTGCGCCCACATCGGGATCAACACAGTTGATGGTGATGGTGACATGGTCGATGTTGTACTTCGACAACTCCTCGATATGCTCGGGTAGCGACAAGCCGTTGGTGGAGACGCATAACTTTATATCCGGTGCCTGCTCGGAGAGCATACGGAACGTTGCAAACGTGCGCTCCGGATTCGCCAATGGATCGCCGGGGCCGGCAATACCCAGCACCGTCATTTGTGGAATAGTCGCGGCCACGGCCAGCACCTTTTTCACCGCTTGCACCGGATGATGCAATTCGGAAACCACGCCTGGACGCGATTCGTTGGCACAGTCGTATTTGCGATTGCAATAATTACACTGGATGTTGCAGGCCGGAGCGACCGCCACATGCATGCGCGCAAAGTAGTGATGCGCTTCTTCGGAATAACACGGATGGTTGAATACCTTCTGGCGAATATGCTCCGGCAAGTGGCTCATCTGATCGTTGGTCGTACCGCATGATCCGGCGGAACATCCTCCCGACGAAGTGTCGGCTACTGGGTTGTTGATGACGGGTAATTGCACGTTGTATCCTCCGCTAGGGTTTGCCTGTATATGAGCAAGCGGCATGCCTAGCCGAAAGCGCCTGCTAACTTATTGTTTTTATGTTAATGGATGATTGTGGTGCGCTCCGCTGTCGCAAATGGCACATGACACTCAATGAGGCTTGTGATGAAGGCGACAAAATACTGACTGGCACCTCATGCGCGAGAAGGGTTGAGCAAAGCAGAACAAAATGAAGGGCCGCAATTGAGTGTGCAGCCGACCTCGCCTCATTCAATTTTGTACGAGGCAGGAGGTGGGCTTGAGAACTCCAGCATTTCGAACCACCAAAAACGCTGTGATTTTTGCATCACTCCAGCCTACCGCTTGCCACCTTAATGAATTGGCTTGCAATGACTCGCCCATGTGGAATAATGGCGCATGGAATTTGAGGACAATCCCGTTAAAGCGGCACAGAACTTCAAGAAGCATAAAATCAGCTTCGAGGAAGCGGGGTCGGTATTTGGCGACCCCATGGCCTATACGTTTGCTGATCCGGATCATTCCATTGCCGAGGCACGCTGGCTGATGTTCGGCCTGTCCCGGATGGAAAGACTTCTTGCCGTCATTTATACTGAGCGCAACGGTAAAGTTCGTTTAATCAGTGCGCGGCTTGCGACTAAACATGAACGGAGTATTTATGAAGAAGACTGAAGAAATGCGTACCGAATATCGGCGCGAAGATTTGGGCAAAGGCGTGCGCGGCAAGCATTATGCGGACTACCAGAAGGGCAGTAACCTCGTCCTGCTCAAGCCCGAGCTGGCAAAAATTTTCCCCACCAATGAAGCGGTGAATGCCGCGCTCGAATCGCTGGTTGGTATCGCGCGTGCCGCCGCCAAGCTGCCACCGTCGGTTACACGAACACGCACGAAACGCGCTGCTTGATGTATCTATCGGAAATAATGGCGATGGGTATCGCTACGCTCCACTCCACCAATCCTACCGCGCTGTTGTAGGTCGGGTTTCACCCAGAGGGTACAAGAACCCCTGCGGGGTAACCCGACATGTCGGGCTGAAGCCCGACCTACGTCCTAATCGACAATCCGGGTTTATATTTGGCGTACTTTGATATTTAGCGTTTGGATACGATAAGCGATCTGGCGTGGTGTCATGTCGAGCAAACGCGCAGCTTTGGCTTGTACCCAGCCAGCCTGCTCCAACGCAGCAATGACTTTTTCGCGTTCATCGAGATTGGGATCGCCGAGGTCGAGATTTTGGATGGTTCCCCGGCTGGCTGAAATCTTTCGGTAAGCAGAACTCCGTCGCGGTCAATCAGCGAGCCCTCGGTCATGACTGAGGCGCGCTCCAGACAGTTTCCCCGTTCACGTACATTTACTTACCGTCGTTTTCTGCATACATCAGTTGAACCATTCCCTCAACGATGCGAATGTCACGGGGCGAGAGCCGCACCAGTTTGTCCAGCAATGGAAAAATTCCTGCGTATTGCGCCAAGCCAGCATATTCTTTTCCCAATACCACCAAGCCAGTCTGCTGCGCGGACAACGGCGCGGTTGAGTCCACTTTTTCACTCGAACCGTAGCGCAGCCACTGCGCCGATACGCCTAACCAAGTCGCAAGTGCCAGTAACTTTGGTTGCGTAGGAACCGCTTCCGCGAGTAACCATTTCCTGACGGTTTGCGCGCTGACGGGTTGCCCGGAATAGTGCTGGTTAAACGTGCGCGCAATCTGCGTCGGACTGCCGATAGGCTGGCCTATTCGCTTAATCTCTTGCGTGAGCCGTTTGCTGAAGGCAATTCGTTGTTGTTCACTGTTCGTTTCCATAGGCAGAAAACTACCAAGCTTGGCAGTAACTATATAGAAACAAATGGTTTGCAACGGTAACTATTGGTTGTTACTATTCGCGTGTTGCGTTTTATAACAAGGGGGTGTGTAATGAAAACAGAATCAGTGAAAGGGCGGTTGAAAGAGGTGTTCGTTGCATTAGCCATCGTGATGATGCTTACAGGCTGTTTGAGTGGAAGCGGCACAAGTGGGGGAGCAAGTGGCCCTACACTTTCAAGCATTGCCATCACACCTACTACAACCACAGCTTCACTTGGCGCAGGGGTCCAGTTCACTGCTAAGGGAACCTTCTCTGACGGATCGTCATCTGACATCACAAACACAGCCATCTGGACATCCTCTGCACCCTCTATTGCAGATTTTAGTTTTGGTGCAGGCTGGATATTTGGTGGTGCCATCGGCTCAACAAATGTTATTGCGTCTACACTGAGTGGCATTTCTTCTGCCCCTACCGCTGTGTCAGTCGTTCCTGTTGTTTCAACCACGACACCCACGGGAAATCTCATTACCGGGCGATCCTCCCACACAGCTACCTTGCTGGCTAATGGCAAGGTACTCGTAACGGGTGGAAATAATAATAAAGGCTCTCTCCTGACAAGTTGTGAGTTGTATGATCCAGCAACAAATTCGTGGACTGCAACAGGGAACCTAATAACTGCACGTGAAAGCCACACTGCAACACTATTATCGAATGGCAAAGTGTTAGTAGCCGGAGGCTTGGATTCCTCTGTCAATCCTACGGCCAGTTCGGAACTATACAATCCGACCACAGGACAATGGACTGCGACGGGGAGTCTGGCGACTAAACTTTATGCGCACACCGCAACATTATTATCGAATGGCAAGGTATTGATTGCAGGTGGAAGTGCTGTGCTTAACGAGTACACAGGCACCACTAGCGCCGAACTATACGATCCAACAGCAGGCATTTGGACTACGACGGGAAGCCTTACCAAAGGACGCACTAATAATACCGGCGTGAATTACACCGCGATGTTGCTATCGAACGGTCAAGTGTTGCTCGCGGGTGGGGGCAGTGGAATGGATCTGTTTGATCCAGCCACCAGTACCTGGACCGCGAGAAATCCTACACTCGATAGTAAGGAATATAATACTTTTTTTACTCTGCTAACAAACGGTAAAGTGTTAATAATTGATTCATCAGGTAATGGTTCGATATTAACGCAACTGTATGACCCAACGACTGATACTACCACTGCAACGGCGAATCCTCCTTCGTATACAGGTGGGGCTTCGATCGTTACATTACCAAACGGCAATGTTCTAACTTTTGGCGGTAACCTTACTGGTAATGTTCAAGGAGTTTTTTCATCTTCTATCATTAATGTCCGGACATTAATGGTTAGAGATATGTACTCGGGAGCGAGCAAAATAGTAGGTGCGTCAGATCTTTTAACAAAATCGGAAGCCGAAACAAAAGATACTGCCACTAAAGTGGGGGTGACTGCAGTTGGTATCGGAATACTTTACTGTGTATCGACTGGTAATTGCAAAAAATAGGGAGCCAAAGCAAGCGTAGCCCGGATGAAGCGTAGCGAAATCCGGGACTCGTTGCATACCCCTGATTGCTCCTTCATTCAATCACTGATTCAAAACTTTTCCGGCCACGACATTGACGTATGAACTACAGCTAGGATTTGTACTTCGTCAGTTTCAATCCGATAGGCAACAATGTAGGAGTAGGGGCTAACAACCAATTCGCGGCTACCTTCGCATCTTCCGAGCCTGCCAACATCTGGGTAAGTTATCAGTGAAAGTGTGTGTTGGCGAATTGTGGTGATGACGCGGCGAGCGGCTTGCGGATTTTTGCGAGAGATATATTCACGAATTTCGACGAGACAATCCCGCGCATTCGGGGTGTAACGTACTCTCATGCCGCTTTATCTGCATGCTCAGCAAAGAATTGATCCATTTCAGCATCGGGTGCAAACTCTTTTCTATCAGCTTGTTCAAGCCCTTTTTGAATCCGTGTACGGATGTAAGCATCATGCTCTATGAATGCAGAAAGTGCTTCATTGGCAAGCTCAGTTTCGTTTCGATGAGACTCCATGGCCAGATGATGTAACTTGGCTTTAATGTCTGAACTGATTTCCAATACGGCGTTCATTGTTTATTCCCCAACATTGGTAGAACACATTCTAGCACTCAAGGATGAAATTACCACGTATAAGATCAGCCTGCGTAATCCGGTGGCAGATCTGGAGCATAGTTCGCACAATTTTTCGCATGAAACAAATTATATCTGCCGCACTTTAATATTCAACGTTTGAATACGATACGCAATCTGGCGTGGTGTCATGTCGAGCAAACGCGCAGCTTTGGCTTGCACCCAGCCTGCCTGCTCCAGCGCAGCGATGACTTTTTCGCGTTCATCGAGATTGGGATCGCCGAGGTCGAGATTTTGGATGGTTCCCCGGCTGGCTGAAATCTTCTCATCGATTCCGGTAAGCAAAACTCCATCGCGGTCAATCAGCGAGCCTTCGGTCATGACTGATGCGCGCTCCAGACAGTTTTCCAGTTCACGCACGTTGCCCGGCCAATCGTGGTGCATCAGCACGCGCAGTGCGGTATCGCTCAAGCTGAGAGTGCGACCTTGCTTGGTGCCGATCTTGCCCACCAGAAAGCGTGCGATCTCGGGAATGTCTTCCATGCGTTCGCGCAAAGGCGGCAGAAATAACGGCATCACGTTGAGGCGATAGTACAAGTCCTCGCGAAACTTTCCCGACTCCACTTCGGCTTCCAAATCGCGGTGGGTGGCGGCGACGACACGGACATCGACTTTTATAGTGCGCGTTCCGCCGACGCGTTCCAGCTCTCCCTCCTGCAACACGCGCAGTAATTTGGCCTGGAAAGATGCGGAAATTTCACCGATTTCATCGAGAAATACTGTGCCGCCCTCGGCTTGCTCAAAGCGTCCTTTGCGTTGTGCTACCGCGCCGGTGAAGGCACCTTTTTCGTGGCCGAACAATTCCGATTCAAGCAAGGTTTCCGGTAGCGCCGCGCAGTTGAGTTTGACAAAACTGCCGCGCGCGCGCGGCGAGTTGTAGTGAATGGCGTTGGCGATCAGCTCTTTACCCGTTCCGGTCTCGCCGCGAATCAACACCGTGGTATTCCACTTCGCCACCAGCCGCACTTGCTCGAAGATGCGGCGCATGGATTGGGTGTGTCCGATGATATTGTCGAAGCCGTATTGTCCGCGCACACTGCGCCGCAACACATCGCGCTCTTCGACGATCTCCATTTTTTCCTGTGCCACTTCATGAGACAGGCGCACGCTTTGTCCGATCAGATTGGCGACCATTTCCAGAAAGCGCTGGTACTCGTCGAGTTGTTTGGTGATGCCGGGAGCGGGTTGTGCGGCCAACACGCCGACTACCTTTTTCCCGATACGAATCGGCACCCCGACGAATGCGCCCTGCGGGTTGTAGATACCCATGCGGCTTAGAAAACGCGGTTCATCCATAATGCACTCGACCACGATGCTGTTGCCGCTCTTGAGAATGTTGCCGACTACACCTTCGCCCGGCAGATAGCTCACTTCTTCGGTGACGGTGTCAGATACTCCATACACCAGCGATACCTGCAATTCCCCGCTGGCCGGGTCGATCAGGCTGACCATGCCGCGATCAAGCGCCATCCCTTCGTGCAATGCGTGCAGAACGCCATCCAGTGTTTGTTTAAAGTTGAGCGAATGCGACAATACGCGGCTTACTTGATACAGCGTTCCCAATTCCGCACGCAGCACATCAAGTTCCAATTCGGGCCATTTTTCCATGGGTGTATTAGACATGTGCGCCTCCTGCTGCGTAAGGCAGTTGTACTCGTACCCGACAACCGGCGCGATACCCCGGATCGATGTCGATGGTGCCGCTATGATGATTTACCACTTCTTGTGCCATGGCGAGACCCAAGCCAAGGTGCTTCCGAGCTGCGCCCTTGGTGGTGAAGAACGGTTGGAACACTTTATAGCGCAGCTCTTCGGCGATACCCGGCCCGCTGTCTTCGACGAACACCTCGATGTGATCGTTGCGTGGGGCGCAAACGATGCGCAGTTCGCGCCGACCACCGCGTCGTTCATTTACCGCGTCGATGGCATTCGATATCAGTTGCTTGAACAAGTTGGAGAGTTGCGCAGAATGGCCTAAAGCCATCACAGGTTTGTCCGACGGCATCCACTCCACCACGATGCTGGCCCCGAGCAGGCTGGACGTGGTGAGCTTGAGTACATCGGCTAGCACTTCATTGAGATTAACTATTTGCATTGCTTCGACGCTTTGATCCGGGATACAGGCACGCAAAGTTTCGAGTGCTTCGCGGCCTTTCTGAATGGCATCTTCCAGTGTGCTGGCGGGAAGCCCTCCCGCACCTCCTTTAGCCAAGTTCGATGGTTGACCGGATAAGCGGCGTTCCAGCATGTTGGCAGCGGCACTCAGCAGATTGAGCGGGCCTTCCAATTGGTACACGGCACCGGCCAGCGTTTCACGCAAGCTCTGAATGTGTTCCTGTTCGGAGAGTAGCGCGTGCAGACTGTTGATGCGCAGTGCTTCCTGCTGGCGCTTGAGTTCGCTGATGTCCTGAATGGTGAGCAGCAAATAGTGGCGGCGCAACGGTTCGTAAAATGCATCCGCGCCGACATCGTGTTCTTCGAACCACGATGCCGCACAGGAGAACCAGCGTGTCTGGCGATTGGACGACTCAATGCATACTTCGCGCGCGGCGATGTTGCGATGTTGTTCATAGGCTTTGCTAAACGCTTCACCCATTTGTTCGCGCAGTACGGCGAGTATTTTTACGGCGGGTTCTTTGCCAAGGTCGCCGATCAGTTTTTTGTATTCCTGATTATCCAGCAGCACGCGCTCCTTTTCGTCGAGCAGCACGATGGCGACTTGCGCCGCATCCACCACCGATTCGATTAGCGTCTTCTGGTTTTGTACCTGACGTTCCAAGCGATGCACTTCGGTTACGTCGCGTTGCATGCCAAGAAAATGCGTCGTCATGCCTTCTTCGCCCACGACAGGAGTGATGGTGACATCGGCCAGATAGCGGCTGCCGTCTTTGCGCTTGTTCACCAGCAGGCCGGTCCACGGGCGCTGCCGTTGAATCTGCGCCCACAAGGTTTCGTATACCAGCTTGGGCGTGACGCGATACGACAGGATGGATTCGTTATGTCCCACGATCTCATCGTGTTCGTAGCCTGTGGTGCGCAGAAAGGCCGCGTTGGCGTACAAGATGTTGGCGCGCGCATCGGTGATGGAGATTGCCAATGCAGCTTGATCTGCCGCTTGCCGGAAGATGTGCGGCGGTACTTGGTCGGCAATGTCCTGTGCCGAGCTGGGTGGGGTGACGGGTGGCTTGGACATTTAGACTCCGCTGCGAGTGATGAAAGATGATTAACGTTCAGCAATAAACATGCCCAACAGCTTGCCAAGTGACACAAGCTCCGATGCCACTGGGGGGAATGTCGGCTTTGCTACATCTGTGCATGGCATAACCTGACAACTACAAATCATTTTTGCACTTGTCTGGTGCATGGATGCATCAACCGCCTGATTTTGTACATCTCCATTTCTCGATCCGGCGCTGGCACGGCGCTTGCAAATGAACCTGTAAACGTGAAACTCGCGTAGCGATTNNCCCCCTCGCTACGCTCTCCCCGCGTGCGGGGGAAAGTTGGATAGGGGGGAACGGGCATGGCGAGTTTCATTATCAGGGGGCATCTTTGCAATGCCCGTTAGGAGAATTTCAAAATGAGCGAATACCTGCTGCTGCTACTTTCAACTGCACTGGTGAACAATGTAGTGCTGGTAAAGTTTTTGGGACTGTGCCCGTTCATGGGTATCTCAAAAAAAATGGACACCGCTTTAAGCATGGGTCTTGCCACGACTTTCGTGATCACCTTTACCACTGCAGGTGCCTGGCTGCTGGAGCACTGGCTGTTGATGCCGCTGGGCATCCAATATCTACGCATCCTGACTTATATCTTGGCTATCGCTGCGGTGGTGCAGTTCACCGAGATGGTCATTCGAAAAGTCGCCCCTGCGCTGTATCAAGTGCTGGGTATCTATCTGCCGCTGATTACCACCAACTGCGCGGTGCTCGGTTTGCCGCTGCTTAACGTACAAGAGAAAAGTGGTTTCGCGGTCAGCCTGATGGTGGGCTTCGGTTCATCGGTCGGCTTTACTTTGGTGCTGGTGTTATTCGCTGGTTTGCGTGAACGCATCGCACTGGCAACCGTATCGGCCACTTTTGCCGGCGCACCCATCGCCTTTATCACCGCCGGATTATTGGCATTGGCGTTTATGGGTTTTGCCGGGTTAGTGCCACATTAAATGCGTGAAGAGAGAAGGGTAAAAGAGGGAAGGGTGAAAACCTCGCTCCCTGGGTTAGGAGAGATGGTTTTACCCTTCTCCCTTCCCTCTTAACGTTAATTAAAGGAATAATCTGAAATGATTGCCGCACTAACAAGTCTGACTATTCTGGGCGTGGTTCTGGGTTTGATCCTGGGCGTGGCTGCGCGCGTGTTTAGAGTAGAGGGTAATAAATTAGCCGAAGAAGTGCTGGGGATTTTGCCCGGTTCGCAATGCGGGCAGTGCGGATTTCCGGGGTGCGCTGGAGCTGCGCAAGCCCTGGCCGAAGGGCGTGCGCCGGTGACGCTGTGCCCTCCGGGTGGTCGCGCTGTGGTGTTGGCCTTGGCCGCGAAGCTGGGCAAAGATGCGGACATGGCCGATGTGAAAGAATCGGTGCCGATGATTGCCGAAGTAAAAGAAGAGATTTGCATCGGCTGTACGCGCTGCTTCAAAGTGTGTCCAACCGATGCCATTATGGGCGCGGCACAGCAAATACATTCTGTGTTCCGCGAAGCTTGTACTGCCTGCGGAAAATGCGAAGAAGTATGCCCGACCGAATCGATCAAACTGCAACCTATACCGGTGACGCTGCAATCATGGTACTGGCATAAACCGCTGGCAACAGGGAGTGCAGCATGAAACTATTTAACCTGCGCGGTGGTGTGCATCCCGAGGGACGTAAAGATTTGTCGGCGGATATTCCGGTGCGCGTCTTGCCATTGCCAAAATTGCTGTTCGTTCCTTTGCAGCAACACATCGGCGCACCTGCTACACCCGTGGTGAACGTGGGCGACCATGTGCTGAAAGGTCAGCTCATCGCGGCAGCGCAAGGTACGGTTTCTTCGGCTATTCATGCGCCAACTTCGGGTGTGATTGTCGGGCTTGGCGATCATGCCGCGCCGCATCCTTCCGGTTTGCCCGTGCCGACTATTACCTTAGAGAGCGATGGTAACGATGCATGGATAACCACTGAAACCGTGACCGATCCGTTCGCGCTTAGCGCAGAAGACATTGCCGCGCGCGTGGCTGCGGCAGGTATTGTTGGTTTGGGTGGCGCGACTTTTCCGGCAGCGCTGAAACTCAACCTTAGTCGCAACAGTGGTGTGCAAACGCTCATCATGAACGGCGGCGAATGCGAACCTTATCTCACCTGCGATGACCGCATCATGCGCGAACGCGCGCTGGAGATCGTCGAGGGCATTCGCCTGATCGCACTGGCCGTTGCCGCCAAAGAAGTGTTGGTCGGTATCGAAGACAACAAGCCAGAAGCCATCGCCGCCATGCAGTCAGCGGTGAAAGGCAGCGAGGTTAAAGTGGTGGCGATGCCGAGTATGTATCCGATGGGCTCGGAGAAACAAATCATTCAAGTGCTCACCGGAAAAGAAATTCCAGCCGGTGGTCGTCCCGCCGACATCGGCGTGCTGGTGCATAACGTTGCCACTGCCTTTGCCGTACAGCAGGCTATTCGCTATAGCAGACCGTTGCTTTCGCGCATCGTCACCGTGAGCGGCGGCGCGATCAAGGCTGCGTGCAATGTCGAAGCCTTGGTCGGTACGCCGGTACAAGAGCTGATCGATTTCGCCGGTGGCTATTCGCAACCCGCAGCGCGTCTGGTGCTGGGCGGGCCGATGATGGGGCAACAGTTCTCCAATACCAATGTTCCTGTGGTGAAAGGAACCAGCGGTGTGCTGGCGCTGACTTCGCAAGAGATCGGTCAGGCAGAAGCCTCGCCTTGTATCCGTTGTTCGACTTGCGTGCGCGCGTGTCCGGTCGGTTTGTTGCCGCTGGAAATGGCGGCGCATATTCGCATTTCCAATCTGGCTGGAGCCGTCACGCTGGGACTCAAAGATTGCATCTCCTGCGGTTCGTGTTCGTATGTTTGTCCGGCACACATTCCGTTGGTGCATTACTTTAACTATGCCAAGGGCGATCTCGCCACGCAGGAGCGCGCCAAGTTGAAACAGGAAGCTACCAAAAAATTAGCCGAAGCGCGCAACGAGCGCATCGCGCGTATCGAGCGTGAGCGCGCAGAAGCCGCCGCAAAACGCAAAGCCGCACGCGCCGCAAAAGAAGCCGCAGCAGCAGCGGCTAAGGCGGAGGTTGTATGAGTCAAAAACTATTACCACAGAGACACAGAGACACAGAGGAAAACCAAATCGAGGGCTTTGCTTCGGCGATAAATTCGGAACTTTTTGGAGGGCAATTTAAGGGTCTTTGCCTTTCTCTGTGCCTCTGTGTCTCTGTGGTGCAAAAAGGATTTTTATCATGAACCAAATCGCACATTCCCCGCACGCACACGCACCTATTTCCATCAGCAAAGTGATGGCAACAGTAATGCTCGCGCTTGCACCGGCCACGCTGTTTGGCTTCTGGTTGTACGGTTGGCCTGCGATCAATCTGTGGGTGGTATCGCTGATCGCGGCCATCATCGGCGAGGCGTTCGTGGTGCGCTGGCAGGGTCGCGCAGTGCGTCCGGTATTGATGGATGGTTCGGGTGTGTTGACTGCGTGGTTACTGGCGTTGTCATTGCCACCGTTCGCACCTTGGTGGATCGCGGCGCTGGGCAGTTTGTTTGCTGTCGTCATCTGCAAGCAGGTGTTTGGCGGTCTGGGGCAGAACGTGTTCAACCCGGCAATGGCCGCACGCGTGATGTTATTGATTTCCTTTCCGTTAGAGATGACTACCTGGATCGCGCCAGCACCTTTGGGTTCGGCACATGCACCCAGCCTGCTGGAAAGTTTGCGCATCACTTTCCTCTCTCAACCAATAGACGGTATGGCCAGCGCTTCGCTGCTCGGTCATGTGAAAACTGAATTTACGCGCGGCATCGGTCTCGATCAATCGCTCACCGGATATTTTTCGCCGCTGCATTCGATGGTAGGCGAACGTGCCGGTAGTTTGGGTGAAACGGCGGCTGTGTTGTTGCTGCTCGGCGGAGCGTTCCTCATCGCTCGTCGCATCATCACCTGGCATGCCCCGGTTGCGATGTTGGCGGGTGTCGCCGTTCCGGCACTGCTGTTCAATCTGATCGACAGCAATCATTACGCCGGGCCGATGTATCACTTGCTTTCCGGCGGGCTGATGCTGGGCGCGTTCTTCATCATCACCGATCCGGTGACCTCGCCCAATACCACACTCGGACAACTTATTTTCGGCTTCAGTTGCGGCTTGCTGACTTGGATCATTCGTACCTGGGGCGGCTACCCGGAAGGCGTAGCCTTCGCCGTGATGCTGATGAATGCCGCCACGCCGATCATCGACTACTACGTCAAACCGCGTATCTACGGGCGAGATCGCAAGGGCGCAGCATTGCCGGTTAGGAAGGAGTCCTGAGATGAAGCTCGAACAATTGCGCGGCAGTTTGGCTTATCAGGGCTTTTTGCTCGGCGGTACAGCCTTGTTGACTACAGCAGCGCTGGCCTTGGCCGCGCGGGCAACCGATGCCGATATTCACGCCGCAGAAGCGCGCGACATGAAGCAATCTTTTGCCGTGGTGTTGACCGGACAATACGACAACGACTTGCTCAAAGATACGCTGACATTAAACGGCCCGAATGGTGAAGTCACGGTGTATCGCGCACGCAAAGCGGGGCAAGTGGAAGCACTGGTGTACAAGGTCAGCGGTAACGGTTACGCCGGGGCAGTTGATTGCATTATGGGCATTGATCGCACTGGAAAAATCACCGGGGTGCGCGTGATCAAGCACCGCGAAACGCCGGGCTTGGGTGACAAGATCGAAGCGGCGAAGAGTCGCTGGATATTCGCTTTCGAGGGGAAATATCTGGGCGATCCTCCCGCTGATAAATGGGGCGTGAAAAAAGACGGCGGCGTGTTCGATCAATTCGCCGGTGCCACCATCACACCGCGCGGAGTGGTTAAAGCAGTGAAGGGCGGTCTCGAATTCTTCGAAAAAAATCGTGCGCAATTGCTGGATGGAAGTGCGCCCCTAGGAGGAGCTACTCATGAGTAATCAATACGCTAGAATTTCACGCGAAAGTTTGTGGGATAACAACATCGTGTTCGCCCAAATTCTCGGCATGTGCCCGACCATGGCGGTGACTAGCAGCGCCACCAACGGTTTGGGGATGGGGCTCGCCACCACCGCAGTGCTACTCGCCTCCAATATGATCATCTCCGCTATTCGCAACATCGTTAGCGAAGAAGTGCGCATTCCGGTTTACATCGTCATCATCGCCACACTGGTGACGCTAGTGGATGTGAGCATCAACGCATGGGCACATGATCTGTACAAAGTGCTGGGGCTGTATATCGCACTCATCGTGGCCAACTGCGCAGTACTCGGACGCGCCGAAGCCTTCGCCGCCAAGAATCCGGTACTGCCCTCCGGCATGGACGGCTTGATGATGGGCCTGGGCTTCACCTTCGCCTTGACCACCATCGGCGCAGTGCGCGAAATAATCGGCGCAGGTACCTTGTTCGCTGATGCGCACTTGTTGCTGGGTCAGGCATTCTCATTCATGGAATTGAAAATTATTCCCGACTACAAAGGCTTCCTGCTGATGATCTTGCCACCGGGCGGATTTCTGGTGCTGGGATTTTTGATTGCAGCTAAACGCGTGATTGATCGTAATCGTGCGCAGCGTGCGGTTGTTGCCGCAACACCTGCTGCAGAACCCGTAGCGAGTTAGGAGACATCATGCAAATCGGCGTAGCCTATTCCGAACCCGCGCAGCAACTCTGGTTGCGCATCGAAGTGCCTGACGATGCCACGGTGCAAACCGCCATCGAACAATCCGGCATCCTTAAGAAATTTCCTGCCATTGATCTTGCCAATGACACCGTCGGCATCTTCGGTAAAGCTGCCGAACTGGATGCCTCGCTCAAACCCGGTGACCGTATTGAGATTTACCGTGCCATCACCGCTGATCCGGCCACTGTGCCAAGAAGGGTGATTGCGGGTGAGGACGACGAATAAGTTTAATTTGCACCAAGTCTAATGGGGGCGTAATGCTTACGCCCCTGCATATCTTACAGCGCAGAATTAGCACTGCATACACAGGTTGATCCCGAAATTCAATAAATTCGTGCGCTGTGCAAAAAATAACCAGCAGTGATACTATGGGTCATGGCTGAAATTAAAGTGTTTGATGACTCATGGCCATTATCCTTAAAAAACGGTAACGGTGTATTGCGCCGTGAAGTTTGGGTAGATGAGCGGGAGCGGGTAGTGCGCTACAACCTCGCGTACATCAACCACTCGATTTATCGGGACGATAACGGGCGAGTAGTTGGGTATGACAATGCACACGGTCATCATCATCGGCATTACATGGGCGTGATTACGCCAGTCAAATTCAGCAGTTTTGAAGACATCGAAGAAAAGTTTCAGGCTGACTGGATTGAGTTTAGGGGCAAAAAATGAAGACGACTATCAAAGTGGCAAGCACGGAAGAATTTTTCCAACGCGGCAAAAAAATTGCGAAGCTGGCAGATCAAGGCAAACGCATTCCGCATGAGCGCGTTATCTCGTTTGAAGACCCGGAAGATTTGGCACGGCTGATTACAACGGCAAAGCTTGTCCTATTTCGTGAAGTAAAGGAATGCCCCGGTTCGATAACCGATTTGTCGCAACGCTTGCACCGGGATCGCAGCGCCGTAAAGCGTGATATTGATGAACTGGAACGATTCGGCTTGGTGGAAATAGAGGAATTGCCTTTTCCCGGACATGGACGTAAAAAAGAAGTTCGTGCTGTTGCCGAGCAAGTGTTGCTGGCTATGTGAACTTGCAGCGGGAAAAAGTCAGTGCCTAGGTTAATCTCTTCGGGTGCGCCAGAAGAGATGAATCTGGGCACTGGCAAGCTGTCATATTATTACCCTAGCTGTCTTTATCCCATGTGCGCTTGACAAGTCCAGCTATCTTGGAAAATGACTCGGCGTTAGATTCAATCGCAGTCGAATCGACTGTGATAAGAATTAACTTTGGCTTTCGCGTAAAGGATATCTTTGCCTCATCAAGAATTTGTTGAGCATCATCTGCC
Source organism: Gallionellaceae bacterium (assembly GCA_003151655.1). Classification (GTDB taxonomy): domain Bacteria; phylum Pseudomonadota; class Gammaproteobacteria; order Burkholderiales; family Gallionellaceae; genus PALSA-1006. The sequence goes on from PLYB01000275.1 coordinate 41,032, forward strand.
AAGTGAGGAGCAATACGAAATCCGAGAAGTGATTTGTTTCCACTCCGTTTGTGTAGCCAAAAGTAGTTGTTCCGACCAATGTTGAGAGCGATGTAGTTCTTGACGTAACCAAGTTGTGGCGCTCCGAGTGCCGGTGTCACTACTGATAATATCTTATCGGCGGCATCAACCGTCCACTTAGCTTTCTTGTTCCAAAATTCGCGATTCACTTCGACTTCAAGCACAGACGAACCGTCGTCTATTTCCTCAAATGTATCGAGCACTTTCGTGAAGAACAATGAACGCTTACCGTTGGACTCGATGAGAGATGCTTGAATAGCGATGATTGGTATAGAGTGACTGAGAATGTGGATGACATTGAAGAAGCGACGAGTGACATGCTCCGCTACAAGAACTGCATAGTGCTGACGCTGAGGCCAGCGTCTCTTCTCATTGTCCCAGTATTCAATGGTTCGAATGATGTGCGTCTCGTCGGTCTCACCGAGCATCACCTCGACCTCATACATGGAATCGTCTTGAGGGTCTTTGAGCAAAATGTCCAGACGTCCGCCTGAGTTCTGGCTACGTTCCTTGTTTAGCGCGTCGAGATCACCCAAGCCCAAGGCGGCTGGATTACCCCAGATTTGATCCTGTAGCCAGTACTCGTCAAAGCCTGCTTCGCGGATAGACACGGAATGTGCGATTGTAATCTCTCTTGACCTCTACTAGTTATTTGAGCACCAATTACCCCCGTCAAAGTAACACGGGGGGCTGTAAATATCGGAATGCACACTAACAACTAAAGGTCGTGAGGGCAACAGGATAAATGGCCTATATGAGTTTTGGGATCCAGCGTAGCCCGGATGTAATCCGGGATGATCGGAGAGCGCAATCCCCGAATTCCACTGCGCTGCATTCGGGCTACGGGTAGCTGTAGAGCTGTATCAGAAAGTTGAGCACTGATCAGTATTCACGCCGCCAAGCGTTGGCGATCAAAGGGCGCGGGTTCACATTGTTTTATTCATGCACCACCAGCGTATTGCGGGTGATTTCAACGAACCGGCTGGATGTAAAGGCTGCTTCAATGCCGGATAAGTTCGCACGCAGCAGTTTCTCCAAATCAGTGTTGCTGATGTTGCCAGTGGAGATTAATAACAGTGATGGTTCGCCCGTTATCAAGAAGGTCTGAACGAAGTCAGCATCTTTGCTGACCACGATGCGCCCATCGCGCTTGGCTCGGGTTATGACTTCGTTGTCTAGTGTGAGATTTTTGCGCGGCAGGTCAAGAGTGTGCAATGCATCGTGTCCAGCCTCGTTCAGCCAGTTGGCGAAGCGACGTGGAAGTTGCGCATCGATCAGGAATTTCATGCGTCCAAGCGATCCAACCGTTTAATATGAGTCAGACGCGCGGCATAAGACAACGCCGCCAAAATATCTTCACGTTCCAGATCGTTATAATCAGCCAGAATCTCTTCAGTGGTCATGCCACTGGCCAGCCATTCCAGCACGTTTTCCACCGGATAACGCAGGCCTCGAATACAAGGCTTGCCGTGACATACCAAAGGGTCAACTGTAATGCGATCACTCATTATTCTGCCTCCTGGTTTCTTAAATATCACTTAGGGTGCGATTCATAGAGGTACATCTTACACCAGATACGGGGTGCATTTTTCAACCTTGCGCTTATTTACAGCTAAGTCGATACACTTTGTACTCGACACGTTTTACGTCCGTATTTTGAGATGCAGGGTCGGCCTCAAACACGCTTTCCACATAAGCCAAGTCAATCTCGAAGCCATCTGAATAGATGTTTTTGATTTCTTCGTCCACGCCAATGGCTTGGCTCATTGATACATTTTCTGCTGCGTCTTCTATGGTCAGCAGAAATACTTTTGAGGTCTTTGCTACCAGCTTGTGTAATTGTTTAACGTATAGAGCGCGAATATTTTCCGGTAAGGAAGTGAGCGCCGCTCGATCATAGGCGGCATCAAAGAAACCAATATCTGCTTTGGTTAATGCAAAATAATCGCCACACAAAATACTGATATTGCCATGACTCCATAGCGTGAATTGCCCGACAACCCGTTTGACAGGCTGCAAGTTATTCTCTTGAAAAAAGGCGCTCACTGCGACAGGACTAAGTTCTACGCCAATGACCTCATGCCCACGGTCAGCAAGCCAGATCATATCCAGACTCTTGCCGCATAGCGGAACAAATATACGGCTACCCACGCCGGATTCCAGGCTAGGCCAAAATTTGATGAGTAAGGGATTAACTTCTGTTTGATGGAAATCGGTGCGTTGATCTAGCCAGCATTGCAACCATAAATGATTGTCGCGGTTACTATGAACTAGGCCGTGGTTATCCACCGATTCGGATGCGGTGGATGCATTCTTTATTCAATGCGTTGCTTCTTCAAAAATGCTGCCAGCGCACCATCCATCATGGCCAGGTGCGTGTCGAACCATTCGGGCAATCCTTCGCGTACGTAGGCACGTACTAACGGCAATCGGCCTCGTTTAAGGCTGCGGTTGAGTTGTTGCAATTCACCGAGTACGCGGTGGTGCTCGCCTTCATGCACACCCAGCCCTTGATATTTTGCATCGCGCATCAGTTTGCCCTCGGCGATGAAGTGTTCGCGGGTATGGGTGACTAGCGTTTGAAACAAAAAAGGGAAGTCGGCATCGCTGGCGGCGATGAGCGCGGCAACTTGGGCGATGAAGTCGCGATGTGCGCCATCGATTTCATCAACGCCTAAGTTGTGACGGGATTCGTCCCAAATTGCCTGATACTTGCTCATGCCGCTGCGAGGCTGCCATTCCACGCTTGTGCGGCGGTGAGAAAATCTGCCACGTCGGCATTCACGATCTCGACGTTGAGCCTGTCCAGATAACGTTTTTCTTTGTCGGTCGGATGCGGGATAAGCGCCCACCCTGCGGGCTTGTCTGCGCCGAAGATGACATCGGAAAATACCATACGGTCAGTATCGCGATTGAGGCGCAGGCCGAGCAACAGGTAGCGTTTATTCTGGCGAGAACGTTTAACAAATGAGGGGATGGCGAACCCGCCCATCAGCTCGGTGATGTAATCGACGAAGTCGGCATCCGACGCGATGTAGTTTGATTCCGGCAGCGGCGAGCCGAGCGGCTTAAACAGAATTGGCAGGCTGGTATCAACTGCCTCATGTTCAACGGCGGAGTAACTCGTGCCATCGTATTTGTAGATACGGAAGCGATACTCTTTTCCGGACATGCGCGCGATGCCGACGATCAGTGTGTGCGGCGTGGCGGCATATTGTTTCTGCAATTGCGTGTCACGATTGGCATCGATGATGTAGGGCAACTTTTGCTGACCGAGCCATTCGTGCAGAGAAGATATGCTCCACGGCGTATCGCGATAAGTGGCATCGAGAAACTTGGTGATTGCCGAGCGTCCGCGCTTCAGTTCCACATTCATCGCCGCACGCGGAAATTCGTACATCAGCTTGGGAGCCATCGGCTGACCGTTGTTCATCGCCAGAATCAGACTATCGCTGTCGGCGGGGATGGCTTTGCCGCTTTCCGGGCAGATCACACCATTAAGAGCTCCGGGGCCGAGATAGGGAATGACGCTGCCATCGGCAAGGCCGGTGAAGATGTTTTCGAACCGTGGATTCATTTGGTTAACTCCTCAGGGTAACTATTGTGAGTTACCTTGCAAAAATCGCGCCATATCGTTAATCCAGTATTAACGAGGGATGCGGCTTGGTGCGGCTTGGAGCAAATGCGACAAAGTTATAAATCTTGTCGTGTGCAGGTATCTAGGTAGGGGCGTATGGCAATACGCCTTATCACGGTGCGCAACGAAGGGCGTATTGCCATACGCCCCTACGATTTTAATACGCCGCAATGCTCACTTCATACAATCCGCCAATCACCGTGTATTCATCTTCGCCTTGCAGCATGCCGGGCAGCAATTGCGTGTGGCAGAATATTTTGGCAAGCGGTACTTGCGCGGTTAGCAGGTAGTCACCGAACTCATCGGCACGTTCTCGGTTGGCGGTGAAGGAACTCAGATTATTGAACAGCACGACACGGTTTTTGTTATCCAGCGTTGCCAGCGTCTCGTAGTCGTCTACGCTGTTTACACCGCGATATAAGGTGAGATGAGTCCTGTCTAGTTGCTGCTTGACTAGTTCATATTGGCAATATGAATAGAGTAAATCGAACTGTGCTTCAACTGCGTTGGTGCCATACAGCGCGGTGGCGCGCATCTCCAGATAACGTCGATAGGCATCCCCGGAAAAGTCGCGTATCGGCCCGGCGTGATGTCGTGGTAGCAAACCGAAACGCGACTCTACCCAGCCCTTGAGTGCGGCACCTTCGCTGCCATCTGCATCAAATCCCCAGCCGCGCATCATGCGCAAGTAATCCGCTTTTTGTCGCTTGTTAGTGGTTTGTGGCGAGTAACCGGCCTGCTCCGGCTGGTCGAGATAGAACGCGGCATTCATGTGCAAAGTAAAAGCTTGCGCGCGTTCACTGGCATCGTCAAGGCGATCCAGCAACGAGAATAAACCCTGATGAAATTGGGCTACGCCGTCGAGTTCGAGCGCTACAGGCGCGCGTTGAAAAGTGAGTCCGCCCAAGATGGACGCAGGCAGATTGCAGCGATTGATCGGTAGGCGTGCGCTGCGCGGTAATTGCAGCGACGAAGTTGTAGTCACTGCGACAAAGCAATCTGTTTTGTTGTGTTCCACTTCCGCCAATGGATTTTGAGCTGAATTATTTTTCTCTGGCATTTCAGTCTGTTGGCAATTTCATTAGAGGGTGGCACGGGGTTTGCATTGGTAGAGGTGCGAGCAACAGTATTTTTAATCGCATCTTTAATTCTGAAACTCTTGGGAGACTATCATGGCTCTGCGTCAATGCGCAATTTATGGAAAGGGCGGTATCGGTAAATCGACTACCACCCAAAATCTGGTGGCGGCTCTTGCCGAATCCGGTAAGAAAGTAATGATCGTGGGATGCGATCCGAAGGCCGACTCAACACGTTTGATTCTGCACTCGAAGGCACAAAACTCCGTGATGGAACTGGCTGCTGAAGCCGGTAGCGTCGAGGATCTGGAACTGGAAGACGTTCTGTCCGTAGGTTACGGCGGCATCAAGTGCGTTGAGTCCGGTGGTCCAGAGCCAGGCGTTGGTTGCGCCGGTCGCGGTGTGATTACCGCCATCAACTTCCTCGAAGAAGAAGGCGCTTATGACGACGAACTCGACTTCGTATTCTACGACGTGCTGGGTGACGTGGTGTGCGGTGGTTTCGCTATGCCGATTCGCGAAAACAAAGCGCAGGAAATTTACATCGTTTGCTCCGGCGAAATGATGGCGATGTATGCGGCTAACAACATTGCCAAGGGTATCGTGAAGTACGCGAACTCAGGTAGCGTGCGTTTGGCTGGTCTGATCTGCAACAGCCGTCAAACCGACCGTGAAGATGAATTAATCATAGCGCTGGCTGCAAAGATGGGTACGCAAATGATTCACTTCATTCCGCGTGCGAACTCGGTACAGCATGCTGAGATCCGTCGTATGACCGTGATCGAATACGATCCTACCAATCCTCAAGCTGACGAGTACCGTCAACTGGCGAGCAAGATCGTGAATAACAAGAATTTTGTTATTCCGACCCCAATCACCATGGACGAGCTGGAAGCATTGTTGATGGAGTTCGGCATCATGGAAGCAGAAGACGCATCCATCATCGGCAAGAAAGCTGGCGAAGCAGTAGCCGCTTAATGTTGCGTAGGTCGGGATGAATCCCGACCTGCAAAACCTACGAACCTAACTCTGACGGACTCCACATATTGGTGGGTCAATTAAGGAGAATGAAATGTCTGCATTAACACGCGAAGAATCCGAAGCCCTGATTCAAGAGGTGCTTGAGGTATATCCGGAAAAAGCCAAAAAAGACCGCGCGAAACACCTTGCGGTCAATGATAAATCCATCGAACAGTCCAAGAAGTGCATCACCTCCAACCGCAAATCGTTGCCGGGTGTGATGACTATTCGCGGCTGCGCTTACGCCGGTTCCAAGGGCGTGGTGTGGGGCCCGATCAAGGACATGATTCATATTTCACACGGCCCGGTTGGCTGTGGTCAATACTCACGTGCAGGTCGTCGTAATTATTACGTCGGTACCACAGGTGTAAATACATTCGGCACGATGAACTTCACTTCCGACTTTCAGGAAAAAGACATCGTGTTCGGCGGCGACAAAAAGCTTGCCAAAGTGATGGTCGAAATCGAAGGTTTGTTCCCGTTGAACAAAGGCATCTCGATTCAATCCGAGTGCCCGATCGGTCTGATCGGTGACGACATCGAAGCCGTCGCGAAAAAGACCGCAGTAGAAACCGGCAAGCCGGTTGTGCCGGTGCGCTGCGAAGGTTTCCGTGGCGTGTCGCAATCGCTCGGTCACCACATCGCCAACGACGCGATTCGTGATTGGGTGCTTCCTCGCCGCGAAGGCAAGGCATTCGAAGGTACACCTTACGACGTGGCGGTGATCGGCGATTACAACATCGGCGGCGATGCATGGTCTTCACGTATCTTGCTGGAAGAGATGGGTTTGCGCGTGGTTGCGCAATGGTCCGGCGACGGCACTATTGCCGAGATGGAAAAGACACCTTACGTTAAAGTGAACCTGATTCACTGCTACCGTTCGATGAACTACATCGCGCGTCACATGGAAGAAAAGTACAACATCCCTTGGATGGAATACAACTTCTTCGGCCCGACTAAAGTTGCCGAGTCGTTGCGTGCCATCGCTGCGCTGTTTGACGACAAGATCAAAGAAGGTGCGGAGCGCGTCATCGCCAAGTATCAGCCTTTGATGCAAGCCGTGATCGACAAGTACAAGCCGCGTCTGCAAGGCAAACGCGTCATGTTGTACGTGGGTGGGCTGCGTCCGCGTCACGTAATCGGTGCGTATGAAGATCTGGGCATGGAAGTGGTCGGTACCGGTTACGAGTTCGGTCACGGCGACGACTATGATCGCACCATCAAAGATATGGGCAACGCCACCTTGCTGTATGACGATGTTACCGGCTTTGAGTTCGAAGAGTTCGTCAAGCGCGTCAAGCCTGACTTGGTTGGTTCCGGCATTAAAGAAAAGTTCATCTTCCAAAAGATGGGCGTACCTTTCCGCCAGATGCACTCTTGGGACTACTCCGGCCCGTACCACGGCTATGACGGCTTTGCCATCTTCGCCCGTGACATGGACATGACTTTGAACAATCCGTGCTGGGGCAAGATGCAGGCACCGTGGTTGAAGAAGGCAGAACCGGAAGAAGCAAAGAAGGCTGCTTAAAACGTAGGCTGGGGTGAGCAACCCCAGCATATGTAACGAGTTAGGTGACGCGCAAAACATTGCCGTCCAACATCAATCTACGCTGGCATCTGCAAATTAGCAGTGCGGCTAAGGAGATAAAAATGCAACAAGCTGATGACATCAAACCTTGTTACCCATTGTTCCGTCAGGACGAGTACAAGGAATCACTGACTAACAAACAGGAAAATTTCGAAGAGCGTCACGAAGCTGCCAAAGTTCAAGACACCTTCACTTGGACAACCACGATGGAATATCGTGAGTTGAACTTCAAGCGCGAAGCGTTGACGGTGAATCCGGCTAAGGCCTGCCAACCTCTGGGCGCGGTATTGTGCGCACTGGGCTTTGAAAAGACTATGCCGTATGTGCACGGTTCGCAAGGCTGCGTGGCTTACTTCCGCTCTTACTTCAACCGTCATTTTCGCGAGCCAGTTTCTTGCGTTTCCGACTCTATGACTGAAGACGCAGCCGTGTTCGGCGGTCAGAAAAACATGATCGACGGTCTGGAAAACTGCATCGCGATCTACAAGCCGGAAATGATTGCCGTATCGACGACCTGTATGGCTGAAGTTATTGGTGACGACTTGAATGCCTTCATTCTCAACACCAAAAAAGCCGGAAATATTCCCGAAGAATTTCCAGTTCCATTCGCGCATACCCCGTCGTTCGTGGGTTCGCATGTAACGGGTTGGGACAACATGTTTGAAGGTATCATGGGTAACTTAACCCGTAACAGCATGGACGACAAGGTTGTTGGCAAGAACGGTAAGATCAACATCGTTCCCGGCTTCGAAACGTACCTCGGCAACTACCGCGTAATCCATCGCATGCTGGATGAGATGGGCGTTGCGCACACCATGCTGAGCGATCCAACCGAAGTGCTGGATACTCCGGCTGACGGCCAGTTCCGCATGTATGCAGGTGGTACAACACAAGCAGAAGTGAAGGATGCGCCTAATGCGATCAACACTTTCTTGTTGCAGCCGATGCAACTCGAAAAGACCAGGAAGTATGTTGAAGGAACATGGAAACATGAAGTGCCGAAGCTGAACATTCCGATGGGCTTGGAGTGGACAGATGAGTGGCTGATGAAAGTTGCTGAAGTCACCGGCAAAACAATCCCTGACTCATTGCTGAAAGAGCGCGGTCGTTTTGTTGACATGATGACTGATAGCCACACTTGGTTGCACGGTAAGAAGTTCAGCCTGTACGGTGATCCTGACTTCGTCTTCGGTATGACCAAGTTCCTCACCGAACTCGGTATCGAGCCACTGCACGTGCTGTGCAACAACGGCAGCAAAAAGTGGACAAAGGCGATGCAAGCAATGCTGGACGCAACTCCCTACGGCAAGAATACACAACTGTTCGCCGGTGCTGACTTGTGGCACTTCCGTTCGCTGGTGTTGACCGAAAAGCCTGACTTCATGATCGGCAACTCTTACGCCAAGTTTATCCAACGCGATACCTTGCATAATGGCAAAGAGTTCGAAGTCCCGCTGATCCGTATCGGCTTCCCGATCTTCGATCGTCACCACCTGCACCGTGCTACTACGCTGGGCTACGAGGGAGCGATGCAAATGCTCACCACGCTGACCAATGCAGTACTGGAGCGTTTGGATGAAGAGACTCGCAGCATGGGAACCACCGACTACAACCACGATCTAGTGCGTTAATGTAATCGGATGCAGAGGAATGTAGGTCGGGATGAATCCCGACCTACAAACCCCGCACATAAAGGAAGCTTCAAATGGCAAACATCATGATCCAGCGTGGCAGCAAAGGCGAGTACGTGTTCTATCTGCCCAAGCGCGACCTTGAAGACGGCATCGTTTCGATGGAGTTTGATACTCCGGAAAAATGGGGCGGCGAAATCAAGCTCAACAATGGTGGCTGTTATTACATCGAACCGCAGCCGGCACCTGCAAGGTTGCCGATTTCCCTGCGGGCAAAGCGTCTGGATGCAGCCGAGTAGTTCGGTGAAAGGTGAAAAGTGACTTGCCGCTGTGCGGCTTAGGTGAAACGTAAAACTACATTTCATGTTTCACTTTTTCCGTTTCACATTAGAAAAGGAGAATTATCATGGCAATGAAAATTAATGCGGATTTGTGTACCTCTTGTGGTGATTGCGAACCTGAATGCCCAACGGCATCCATCAGCGTTAAAAAAGGTTTGACTGTCATTAATGCAAGTGAATGTACCGAGTGTGACGGCGAGTACGACAAGCCTCAATGCGTAAAGGTTTGCCCGATCAAAGGTTGCATCACGCAAATAGCAGCGTAAGTAATTTGTGAAAGGTGAAACGTGATTCGTCGCGTTGCGCCTCCAGTGAAACGTAGCGCATCCACCGCGTTTCACCTTTCACGCTTCACAAAAAAGAGGTAACCATGACTTCCGCAACCGTCATCACTAAAATCGCCGCTCTGCGCATTGCGCAAGCCGCGCGCGTTCTCGCCGACGTTAATGCGGGCGCTTTCGCAGCCAAGCTGGGCGAGCAAATCGGCTTGCCTATTACCGAAGAGAAGCTTGCCAAGGTGACTGTGGCTGACATCAAGCTCATCCTCTCCGGCGAAGAGACCGTTGATCCTGATGTCGATAGTGCTTCCATCAAGCTGGCGGTGCGCCATCTGTGGGGCGCTTCCGAGGAAGATGAGAATCTGCCTAAGCCGGCCAAATATGCCGAAGGCGATATGCCCGGCAGCTTGCGCGTTGCTGTTGCGTCTAACACCGAAGAAAATCTGGACGGGCACTTTGGCTCATGCCCGCGCTTTCTCATTTATCAGGTCGGGCGTAGCGAGATACGCCTGATCGATGTGCGTTCCACCGCCATCAGCGATGATGCCGAAGATAAAAACGTGGCACGTGCCAATCTCATCAAAGATTGTCAAATCGTTTACGTGCAATCTATCGGTGGCCCTGCCGCAGCCAAAGCAGTGCGCGCCAACATCCATCCTGTGAAAGCACCGGAGGGTGGCAAAGCGAACATCGCTTTGCAACGTCTGCAAGCCGTACTCGATGCACCTCCGCCCTGGCTTGCCAAAATACTCGGCGTGGAAGCGAAATCGTTGAGCCGGTTCACGGATACGGAAGAAGAGTAGGGGGCAGGATGATCGCCCCCGAGACACTCGAAAGTATCGCCAACGCAACTGCCCAACAGAGCGAGTTGAATGAAGCCACTCTGGCCGCGTTGAAAAAGACCTGGCCGGATTTGCGTTTTACTTTATGTAATGACGACGACATGCCTGCGCGCCTGTCGCCCGCATTGAAGCGTGAAAAATTTAACCTCTATCTGGTCAACGGCAGTGAACACTGCCTCAGTCTGACCGACGATCCGCTACAGGCGATTGGGGTTGTGTTGGCCGAGGTGGATGACGATGCGTTATAGCGAAAACAGTCTGGAAATCAATTGATCCAAAGCTTGAATATGCTGTAATACTATTGGCGCGCGTAAAATACTCACCACCTACGCCCGCCCCGCCAACGTTTCCATCACGAGCTGAGGATTGCGCTCAACCAGTTGGAGTAACGCCATTGCCGGGCCGTGAGGCTGACGGTCGCCGCGTTCCCAATGACGCAGGGTATTCACACTGATATGGCAGCGTGATGCAAACTGTTCCTGAGTCATGCCGGTTTTCTGCCGAATGCCCTTCACGTCGGGCACGTGGGGGCGATGTATTACGGCCTCTACCGGCTCGCCTGCAGCATGGGCTATGGCTTGCTCCAAGCCCTCTCGAATACGGTCAAATGCTTTCATGGGTTTCTCTCCAGTGCTGTAGTGACGAGAGTGTCAACCAAGGTGGCCAGCATATTACGTTCTCTCGCAGTTAAATTCGCTTGTTCATTTTTCGCAAACAGGGTTAGCAAGTACAGCGGCAATCGTTCGTCATGAAAGTAGTAAATCACCCGTACGCCGCCGCTTTTACCTCGCCCACCTTTGCCCCAGCGCAACTTACGCACCCCACCAGTACCCCGCATGACATCACCAGCCTTGGGATGCTCTGCCAGATAGTCAATGATCCCTTGACGCTCTTCCGCAGACAGATGCTTTTCTGCAAAAGAGATATAGGCTGGCAATTCAGCGATGGTGTTCAACATTCGGGCATTGTAATCCATTGGACTAGTTTGGCGCAAAAGATATTTATCGGCTACGACTCTCCAACGCCGCTGATTCGATGAGCGTGTTGAACGACATGCCAGCGCGCCTGCCGCCCGCATTGAAGCGCGAAAAATTCAATCTCTATCTGGTCAATGGCAGTGAGCACTGCCTGAGCCTGACCGACGATTCGCTGCAGGCGATTGGGGTGGTGCTGGCAGAGGTGGATGAAGCCGTAGGCTACCGTAACTCAGTCTTGATCTGTCAAAAACTATCAGACTGTTACTTGTTATTGATCACGAATTGACCATCGCTACTCGTCTGCGGCCTGACATGCAGCAGCTATAACATTATCGGCGATGAAGTAACCCGATGCGCGCAATTCCAATAAGCTGGGCCGCACACTGGAAATCAGACCACGGCGCCCGCGACCGCAACTTCGTTGAAAACCGTTTGAGGAATCCAGCATTCGACAAACAAAGCGGGCAACAGACCAAGCTGATCGAGCAATGATAGCGCGATCAGAGGCCCGGAGTTAACCACCGCTCGGTCAAGCATTCTGGTCAAATTCCATGATCAGCTCATCGTCATCAAGAGATAGCACTGGCACACCGGCGCGCCCGGCAGCAAGGAGAAATTCAACCCGCCCCATATCGCAAAGTTTACCGGCCTTGCCGGAACTCAAACGGCCAACCTCGAACAGCTTCAGCGCCAGCATGAACTTAGCCTCGCTCGCCAGCGATTCTGGTGAAACTCCGGGAGATGCCAGCGCATCTATAGGTAATTCAAGCATAACGGAATTCATTAGTCAGCCCTCAGGAAAAATCATCGCAACGTGTTCAATTATGGCATAACACGCCGATAATTAGTTCACATGCCGTTGTTGCAGATCAGATCAATGAACGTCATACCCGCCAACGCCATCGCTCAGCAGGGCGTGTTGAACAAAGCTACTCTGGTTGCGTAGAAAAAGATCTGGCCGGATTTGCGTTTTACTTTATGCAATGACGACGACATGCCCGCGCGCCTGCCAGCCCGCATTGAAGCGCGAAAAATTTAATCTGTATCTGGTCAACGGTAGTGAACATTACCTTAGCCTGACCGACGATCCGCAAGAGGCGATTGGAGTGGTGCTGGCATAGGTGGATGAGGCATAGGCTATCAGAATTCTATTTCTGATGTTACCGCCTGATTTTTACGCAATTTAAAATTGAGTTGCGGGATAGCAGACAGTCGCGATGGGCGAGAAATAACCGAAAGCCGTTATTTTTCTCTGTAATAGGTTGCTCAATAGTTGCTGTTCACCAAGTACAGCTACCGAGACGAAGTGAACGTTTAAAGTTAATTGGGGGGCATATTCATTGCTGGCTAGTTTTCGCCGGCCCAAACAGAGCCAGCATTTTGGAAATGTCCTCGTCCAGTTTAACTTTGCTTGCATCATCTGTTTTCATCCACATCTCTTGAAAGCGCATGGCATCGCCACCGAATAACACTGTCTGGTTGCGGATGCGATCTCCCTTATTCGGTAAAACTTGGGTTTCTGATCCGCCTGCGTAGTGGGCTAATACCTCGGTATCCAGAACTACAGGAGTAACTCCTTCCGGATAGATGCGAACACCGAAAATACTTGAACCAAACGTACTATCGTTGTCTCCAATATTCCAGATTCGCCAAATGTAATGCGTTCCAATGTAACCATGCCACTGCACCAGATTGCCTTCAGCGTAGTCGTGTTTGTCGTCGTCATACCAGACAATTGCTCTGTTATCTGGCAATAGCACAACCAGCATCATCTGACCGTCATCTCCAAGCACAGAGTAGGACACGGGTGTAGTAGGCGACTTCCATGGAACGATAATTTGGCTTTTGATCCCGATGATGATTATGGCAAGCACGATAACCCCCATAATTGCTTTGCCAATCCATGCTGATACTTTGCTGACGATGGTAGATAGCATTGTTGTCACCTCGACGATGTCCAACAGTTATTGGCACCCAACATCATTGCACCTTACGCGGATTCATCATTGCGATCGATTTTATCTAGGAAGCGCTGCATTGCTGGAGTTATTGGCTTTGAAAAACCAAACTTTCCATAGGCACTCTTGAAACTTGGCCAAATTTCAGGAAGCAAGCCGCGTGACCTAAAGTATGGATGCAACCAAATCCAGTCTAATTCATATTTACTTGAATTTATAGCAGTGTTTCGTTCACGAAAACAGCATGCACCGACATACCGTCCTTGATCTATGAACAAGTATGCCTCATATGGAACGAACCAATCATCTCCGGGACACTCGGCAGCTTCAAACTGAATCGCGCCCCTCCTCCGTTCACGCAAGAAGTAAGTCGCAAAGCGCTCAACTTGTTTTTTGAGCATTTTAGACGAATTTGGATTGACACATTTTAGCTTTGTACTCGTAGTAAATTTTGCCTTAGGCAGAATAATCGAGTAATAGAGCGTTTCACGATCAGTCATAGGTGACCTACTTTGATATCAAGGTAGGTAAGAAAAATCTCTGCACTGAGATAATCGCCCCCAAGACTCATCTTCTTCCATGCATGCTTGCAAACTTGATGATCTTGTATATTCCTCAGACTTTGTCTCAGTTGAAGTAGGTGCCCTATATCGTGCAGAGCATTCATCAACTTTTTTATTTTTTTGTATATTAGCGAAATCAGCCTCGCCGCGAGAGTATGCCACCAACATCGCCGAAGGTTTGAGATTTGGTCTGCTAAGTAAAAAAGTGTTTATACGGTCAAGCTCAGCCTCGGATTTTGACAGCAATTCCTTAATCATCACTCTCCCTTTCTCAATGCTTTCTTTATAAGGTGGATAGCGGTCCATCTTTTCGCGCTCAACTTGAGATGAAATTGCTGCATCAAATTGTGCACTTTGTTTCACATATGCTGCAAGCCCTTCTTTTGCAACAGCACTACAATATGACGCTTTTAACTCCGCTTCATTAGGCATTTGGAATTGCTGTACTATTGGAGATTGGTGATCGGTTCCCTGAGCGGGGGAAGTAGGCGCGACTGGAGCAACTGTGCCGCTCAGTTCCTTGAGTTTATCTACCACTTGTGCCCCATCACATTTTTTGCAGGGCAGGGATTCCGAATACACGACCTTGTTATCAAAAATGTTCTGAATACTTAATGCGAGATAATATATTCCTTCTTGCTTAGTGATATTCGCCGTTGCAATCAACTCAGCCTGAAATGCAATTGCGATATTCTGCATACATTTTGTTTCGTCACATTCTTTATGGGCAGTATTGCGATTTTCCTTCATGAATATCTCATGTGCTTTTTGTGAAACTTGTTCGCCAGAATAAACATCATATTTTCGTTGAAGCCCCTTAACTAGGGCTGTCTCCATTGCTCCAGTCAGGTTTTTATCCTCATATGGGATACGCAGGGGCATGAGAACGAGTCGCTCTTTTGTCGACTCATCTGTCTGGTGCTTGTTTTTGGATGCGGCTTGAGACTGTAGGGGGATTGCACTCAAGCAGAGGGTGACGATGACAATACCGAACAGATTATGCAGCTTTAATGTGCGCATGTGTTTTGGCTTTTGTTGGTTGTGATTCCCCATCCTCGACAGGGCTGGGGTTATTCTAACCGAAACCGCCAAGATTGGAAGGCGGGCGGTTGTTCTGCTTCGTGCACAATCCCGAACTTCACGGTATCAAATAGCACGCCATAAAGCAGCCTTTCCCCATCGGCAGTTCATGGACGACAGCAGAAGTTTAAGCTTAATTATGCAACGCCGTAAAGCAGTCACTCGCGACTATTTTCATGTCGCGTTAGAAAGAAACTGCCAGCCAGACGACATCGGAGCGACAAGGCATAAATGCAGCACCGGTTACTTTTCTTTCTTTTTCCACTCGTCCGTCAGCATCCCGGCGAATCCCCAGTCTTCTTCATTGATTTCCTGAATAACGATGTGCGTGTGTTCCGGTTTTTTGCCGAGAACGCGTACCAGTGTATCTGTGACCTCTTTGACTAACTGGGACTTTTGTTCTCGTGTCGCGCCCTTGGTGATTTGAATATTTACGTATGGCATTTTGCTAATTTCCTTGTGGATGAGACATCTTTAACCAGTTGGCATTGAAGTATTCAGGAATGGCACCCGGTGTCATTTCCGCGCGACTGCCAATCGGGCAAGCTGCGCTGTCGATCTGGTGCAGCCATTCTCTAAAGCGCAGCATGCTCACCGGATTCATCACGCATGATTTTTGGCCGAAGGGATGGCCGAATTGAAACAGCATGTGCCCGATCTCGTGCGCCAGATAAGCTCCCGACAATTCGGCGGCTTCCTCATCCGAATATGTTTCACCACCGCGTAACAGCTTGGTGTGCTTTGAACTGTCTTGAAACGGAAATGTGCTCCAGACGATATAGGTACCGAATTTGCTGTTGCGGCTGTAGGTGGTTAAGCCAACCGTGACACCGCCGCGAATTGCGGTATGGATATCAACGCCGACGTATTCTGCGCTGGCAAAAAGTTGATTTGTAATCACTAACTCATAAGGAAGATTGCCATAACCCAAAATGTCCCAATAAGTAATTTCGTTGTAGGGCGTGGCATCAAGCACCGGTGCACCGTCAGCCGCTTTAACAGTGCGCCATCCTTCCAGTCTTTCCAGCATCACATCCGACAGTAATTCAGAAAATGACCCCAAGTCTGTTGCATGTGCACCCGGTAGATAGGGTTTTACATAGGCAAGCCCGTCTTGCCATTTGGTTCCTCGTTCGGTGAGCGTGGTGTTGATTCCCTTGGTGAGTTTTTTCTTGTCGCCCGTACCGGATTTAAAGTCGTAGATGGAAGATTTTCGCAGCTCACCAAGTTGCGGCGGTATGAGCGCAAATATTTGCGCTATCCCCGTTTCCGCAACTTCGGTGAATTCGACATTGACACCGAAATTTTTCTTAACGGTTGCCTGGGCAGAAGCCAGCATGATACGAATTTGCTCGGGAGACATCCGCGCCAGACGCTCGTTGTTTGCGTTGACGACGCGAATTTGAACTGTAGCGCCGGGCTTGGCGGAAGTGAAAGGTGCTTTCTGCCATTTGCCGCCAAATTCCTGACAGCCGCATAGCAGCATGACAATTACTAAACAAAGGTACTTAACTCGCAATATGTTCTCCCCGAGAATGCGTACCAGTGTATCAGTAACCTCTTTGACTAACTGCGACTCCTGCTCTCGTGTTGCACTTCACCTTAAAATTTGCCCATGATTTTATCTTCGTAAAGTGAAATTAATGGGAACAATCACTGCGGCGGCAACCGCCTTACCATCTTGGCGAGCTGGAACGAACTTCCAGCGCCAAACGGCATCTATCGACGCTTGGTCAAGATGGGGAAACCCGCTGCTACGGTAGACTGTCACTGCGTTTGGGCGACCATCTTCGGTGACGAGGATGCGCAGGATGACACGGCCTTCTTCTACTTGTATTCTGGACTCTTGTGGATATTCTGGAGCCGGGTTGGACAAATAGTCAGTATCGAACCGAGGCGAGACCACCGCGCCTTGTGGTACGGGTGTGTTCACCGTATCCTGTGTATTACGCATAGTCTGTGTCACTGCGACCGATGAAGAAGGGGATTCATTTGCCAGCAATATCGGTAGCGGCTGTGGCTCGGCACGGTGCAGATCGTCGCGCAAGAGCTGCGGCTTGGGCACCCTTTTAAATTTTGGTGTTGAGGCCAATGGATTAGCTTGCGCTGCCTTCAGTAAGACGACACCGAGAGCGCGGGGTGGCCTATCGAGTTGGCGGTGAGGGGTAAATTCAGCCAGCAATAAAAACGCGAGCACATGGATTAGTAGGGCTATCGCCAAACATATAAGCAATCGATAGCGTTCATTGCCCGATGAGTGTCCAATTGGGAAAACTGGCTCTAAGGTTTTCATTCGCTGCCCACGATGTTTAAAGCCGTCACAGCATAGACTTATCAAAGTACGCCAGCCAAGGTACTGGTTATTTCGGAGGACGGTGTGCTTCATCACAAGCCTTCTTTTGTCATCACGAATGAATGGCAATCAAAACCTACTGAGCCTTGCCGCGCTGGACAAAGGCTCTGCGTGGAGTTCAAAAGCAATTGGCCTGTTACACGGTTTCTATAATTCGCCGAGAAACTTTCCCCTTTCGTTCATAGCGACTCAAGAAATTTAAGCAATGCTCGTCTATCGGGCACAGTCATGTCCTTTACTGCCCGTGCAGCTTCAACTCCTTCACCGTCATGCCACAAAACGGCTTCAAGCAAGTTTCTGGCGCGACCATCGTGTAGAAATCCTGCGCGAGGCTCGACCTTTTGTGCGAGGCCGATTCCCCATAATGGCGGTGTGCGCCATTCGCGGCCTGTTGCCAGATAGTCTGGACGCTGATCGGCAAGTGCATCACCCATGTCGTGCAGTAACAGGTCGGTGTAGGGATGGATGGTTTGGCGTGTCAAAGTCGGATAGCTTGGAAAGTTGGATGTTTTCAATTCCGATACATGGCAGGCGGCACACTGCGCTTGTTTGAATAACAATGCACCGCGTTTTACATCGGTATTTTCAACGTTACGCTGACGCGGCGCAGCCAAGGAAAAGTGATAGAATTCAGCGGCATCCAGTTGTTCTGTACTTAGTTCCGGCTTTCCGGCAGAAGGGGATTGCTGGCAAACTATTTGAGCTTCCGTGCAATTTTCCTGTGGAAATAGTGGTGATGTGATGCCCATGTCACCTACAAATGCTCCGGCAATTTGCTGCCGCAGATTAGGCATATTGGCTTTCCATCCGAAGCGACCCAATACAGTTTTTTGCTGAACCACATCCCAGACACGATTGACTTTGCCTTTGATGCCCTTGGGTTTTGGCGTATCGACCAGTGCGACGATGTCTGCTTCCGATACGGCTTGAAGTAGCCCCAGACCAAAAATTGGCGGTGCGATGCGCGGCGATGTCAGCATGTCGAGTGAAAATTCTCCATAGGCCAGATCGACAAAGGTCAGGTTGGGTTTACGCAGCATGACCTGTTTACCGCCATTGAGTTTGATCGCTTGTTCGGTATAACGCACTTCCGCTCTACCTTCACCGGGTACACCCGGTACACCGTTCTCATTTAATTGGCCACCGTAGGCAAGGTGCGGCTTGGGGCCACCATGCGCATCGGTGCCGGGAATACTCAAACGTACCAGCATCGAACGCATTGGTTCCTGCGGTGTAGCCGGAGCAAATCCGCGCCCGTTTCCGGCATGGCAGGCGATACACGAAATACGGTTGTATAGCGGGCCGAGTCCCGAAATCTCGCGATTTTCACTGGGCGGAATAACCCAACTTTGCCGTACCAGAGCACGCCCTTTGAAAAATTTAGGGCGATCTGTTTCAGATAGTGCAGGCACGGGCTGGGTATAAGCTTCACGCGTGGCATCATCGGTGGTGATCAAAGATTCATCAGCGATTACCGGATGGCTCAGCGTCAAAGTGGCTATCAAACTGCATAAGTACAATGGTTTCATTTCTGGCTTCCCAATATTTCCTGCGCTAATTGTGTAGCCTGAGCATAATGCTTGGCGATGTCCGCATCCCATTGCTGCTCAATACTTTCTGAATGACTGTCGCGCCTGATGAATGAGTGTTGGAGATCATTGTCATTGACCTGAGCTAATGTTAGCGGTAGCCAATTGGCCTGACTGTGTGCGACTTTTAGTCGAGGATCGTCAGGGGCTTTTTGCTCGGCTTGATGAATCGTTACCCACATTGTTTTCAACGCTGCATGATGGCGAGTAATCAGCGCGTCGAATAATGCCCCGACAACTTCCTGCCGCGCTAAGCCGGATGCCATATCGTACTTGTAGGAAGCACGCTGCGCAGCGGCAAACGGATCGAAATAGCCATCCGGTTTGTGGGCATACACAGATGGTCGCACAGGCAATTTGCGGATGTCGGGATGGAACAAAATCTTTTGTCCCTGTTCTGACAGTACAAAATTGGCAAAAGCTCGCGCACCCTCAAGATGCGCAGCATCGTTAAAAATTGCAATGTGAGCCGGGGAATATCCAACCTTTTCAGGATAAGCAAAGCGCAAAGGCTTGCCATTGGCAATCGCGGAAGTGGCAAAAAAATCTATGGTTGCGCCCACCGCTATTCGTCCACTGCCAACATCATCTGAAATGAAAGCCGAACCGGCATCTGCCAAGCTGGCATTGGCGGCTACTTGTTCAAGAATGCTCCAACCTTGCTCCCAGCCATAGCCTTGCAGCAAAGTGTCAACCAGCATAGGGGCATAACCAGTCTTGGACGGGATTGGAAAAGCAATATGACCGCTGAAAGCAGGTGAGGTCAGCGTCTTCCAATCAATCGGCACCGGCAACCCCAAGCGATGCAATTCGCCTGGATTGTAGGCCATGCCGAATCCTGCTGTTTCGGTGGCGACATAGAAACCGTCAGGGTCGGAAATCTGAAATCCGCCGATTACTTTCGGCAAGCCATTCAAGTCAATATCCAACTTACGGAATGCGCCTTCTTTTGCTAGTACAGCAAAATTGCGTTGCGCCGGAGTCCAGTACACATCAATTGCACCATGCGGCTGGTGCAGATAGGACATGGCATCTCTGGATTGCCGCCAGAGAATCTCAAGTTGGAATTGCGGATAGGCTTGCTCGAATGCCGCCTCGAATTGCGTAACGACTTCCTGCGGATAGCTGGTCAACACCACTACCTTTTCAGTGGCGCTGGCCAGTTGCGACAACAACAAAAGCACTACTGAAACGATCCATATAATCTGCGTCATAAATATACTCCTGAAACATCAAGTGGCATTGGCGATACGGATAAGATTTTGTGTGCACGTATCCGAATCGCCAAATGTTTTAACTACTTCAAAGGTGATAATTCAAAGCAATCTTCGCCGTGCGACCTGGCATCGGAAAACCTTGGGTAAGCTCGTAGTTTTGGTCGAGAAGGTTATAAATTCCTCCATTGATCGACAGCTCTTTGCTTAGGTGCTCGGTAAAGCGTAGATTGGTAACCACACTACCAGCAACGGGTTCAAGACCGTTGGTAGTCGTTTGCAGGCTGCTATTTCCCTGAACATCGGCAGAAAATTCGACGGCATCAGAGGCGAGCCAAGTCACGCTAACCGCACCGCGATTGTTTGGTGTCCCCGTGGGTACAAGACCTGCTGTTCCCAATGTTCTGTTGAGGTAGCTATAGTTAAAAGTACTCAACCAGTTTTGCGCCAGAGGTACCTTTAAGCTTAGATCCAGTCCGTTGTTGGTGGCTGTCCCTACATTTTGATTTTGAGATAGACCCGGCGAGACCGATACTGATTGAATAGCATTGTCGATTGAGTCCCAGAAAAGTGCCGCATCGTAGCTCGCAGAACCTAAACGACCAGCTACACCGATTTCACGGTTAAGTGCATGTTCCGGCCCAAGGCTTGGATTGGGAATAGAAGCGCCCAAGCTGTACGAATAGATATCTTTGATTCCCGGAAAGCGAGTTTTTTGGCCGATACCTGCACGTATGATGGGATCACCTGTGCCTAGTGAAGTCCCGAGATCTTGCTTTACTGTGAGTTGCCAATTGTCAGCATCGGCAGGGCTTGCAATTGGCTGAGCCATTATTGCGGTATCTGCGTTGTTGGTGTAGCCTTGGGCTTGGTCGAATTCGTGACGATCATGGCGATAGCCCATCACCAGTTCAGTGGATTTACTTAGTTTCCATGTGTCCTCAATCCCCGCCGAATAAGTTCGAGCTTCAAAATTTAGCCAAGGGCTTTCATAGGGCTGTTTATTGCTAGGCAGTTGGACTTCTGTATGGACATCGTCCTTATAGAATCCGGCAACTTTGACAAAGTGCGCATTGCTAACAGGTTCGCCTAGTTCAAGATTTACACCGCTGGAATGATCATCATACTGTGAATTAAAAGCATATGGCCTCGCAGTGGTGGTGTAACTGGCATTGTCGTACGAATCAAGCTGGTTTATAAATTTGTCCAAGTAAACGCGTGATTTCAAATACCCCTCGCCAATACCTGTATTTCCAATGAAGTAATAACTTTGTTTGTCCCACTGCGGCCAATCCCAGTAGGCTACTTTTTGTCCCGTGACAGTAGTATTTCCAGTATAGGGCGCATCTTGCTTTGTGCTATGAACAGTGTTTATGCCGAAGGCATACTCGTCTGTGGCGCGGGGGGTGAATCCGATTTTAAGATTGTAGTTTCCAACATCGCTGGCCGCGTTTAAACGCGTTCCCGCAGGTTGAGCAGCTACTGGCGTGAAGCTACTTGAAAGTGGGAAGCCGGTGGAATTGTCGTAAGCAACCCCGCCCGTTATGTACCATTGGTCATTGATGCGACTGCCTAGCTGGGCGCTGCCAAAAGTTGAATTTATGCCATTCCGACCGCCGCTTATTCCCTCGCTTACATCCATTGTTAAAGGCTTGTCCGGACGCTTGGTAATGAGGTTGATTGTGCCTCCCATATTATTGGGCCCATACATCAAAGAGCCCAAGCCTTTAGTTACGACTATTTCTGATAAGTTTGGTGTAAGCAGTCGGCTTAAATCCACGTTGCCATCATAAGGGACATAGATTGGAATACCATCGACGTTCAATGTCACTTGGTTTTGGTTGAATCCTCGTATGTACACCTGCGACTCGGATCTTTGTCCGGTTAAAGTCGGCGATATGCCTGTGACGTGAGACAGCGCTTGACCGACATCGAGAGTTTGATTGCTTTGCATGGATTGCTCGGTGACGGTTTCCTCGCTGAATCCTCGGGTGATGGTGGAAGGCTCCACTGAAGCATTGACTTCAATTTCTCCGAGTTGAAATATGTCAGAAGTGGCTGGGGTATCTGCGCCATGAGCAAAAGTCGAATATAAAAGTATCAGTGCGGCAACGGGGCGTAAACAAAATGAGCGAGGCAAGGTAGGCATTAATATTCTTTCCTAAAATAATTAAAGATTAATTCGGTTATGTAAGTTGGTACATAACGCTAAAACGTTTCAGCAAAGGGCGTGCCAAAGTCGTAGAGTGCGATGGCATGGGAGCTTTCATAATGTTGACCAATAGCGTTGTAGCCTAAAGGTTGTAACGAATGCGCCAAATTGTTTTTAAGCCTACAAGGGAAAAGGATTTAGACGGGGGTTGCAAATAAATAACATTCACTGAAATTCAGTCGCAGCCTGATATAGCAGGGGCGATGAATATTGTGGCATCGCTTTTGCTCAGCGTTAGGTTGTAGATAGTTATAACGAACGAGGTCATTATGTCTCAATTGAATGTGAAGAAAACGAAGAATGAATCTAGTGTTGTCTCCACACTAAAAATAGCCAAAGGACGGCGCTGGGATCATTTAGAATTGTTGGAGCGTATCGACGTAACGGGTTCTATTACGGCTGCAGCGAGTGCGATGGGCATGAGCTACAAAGCGGCATGGGAAGCGGTGGAAAGTATTAATAATCTTTCCGAGCAGCCGTTGGTGGAGCGCAAGACTGGCGGGCAAAAAGGTGGCGGAACTACCCTCACCACTTATGGTCGCCGGGTAGCGGGGGCGTATCGGCGCTTGGAGCAGGAGCGTGAGCAAGTGCTCAAAAAGCTGGCTGAAGTGATGGACGACTTCGATGAGTATTACCATTTGATAAGGAGATTTGACATGAAAACAAGTGCACGCAATCAATTTCTAGGCAAGATCAAAAGCATCAAAATGGGTGCAGTCAATGCCGAAATAGTAATGGATATCGGAGGTGGTGATTCGTTGGCCGCAGTGATTACCAACGAGAGCGTAGATCATTTGGGACTCAAGGTGGGTACGGAAGCTTATGCTTTGATCAAAGCGCCTTGGGTGATCGTGACGACTTCCGAAGGCTTTAAGACCAGTGCACGCAATGAGTTGCACGGTAAGATCGCGCGTTGCCAGGAAGGCGCAGTGAATGGCGAAGTGATTATTGAGCTGGCAGGCGGTAAGTTTGTGGCGGCGGTGGTAACCAACGACAGTATCAAATCGTTGGGACTTAAAGAAGGTGTAAAGGCATGTGCGTTGATTAAAGCTTCGCACGTAATTTTGGCTGTTAATGCGTAAAAGAGCGGGAAATGGAATTGCGTAAATCTCATCGGTTGGTTTTGCTTGGCGCATTGCTCTTTGGAACAATGATTCGTTCGGTGTATGCCGGTGAGGTTAACGCAGCCGTAGCGGCAAATTTTACCGCGCCAGTGCAACAAATCGTCGCGCTGTTTGAAAAAGAAACCGGAAATACGGTGAAACTTTCTTTTGGTTCCAGCGGCAAGTTCTATTCACAAATTAAGGAAGGCGCGCCTTTCGATGTGTTCCTTGCGGCTGATGAAAAGAATCCCAAGTTGTTGGAGCAGGAAAGTCTGGCTGTTGCCAATACCCGTTTTGTTTACGCCTTGGGCAAGCTGGTGTTGTGGAGTGCAAAGCCGGGATTTGTCGATGACAAAGGTGCTGTGTTAAGCAAGGGCAGCTATAACAAACTTTCGTATGCCGATCCCAAGCTCGCTCCTTACGGCTTGGCGGCACAAGAGACTTTGCAAAAACTGGAACTGTGGGACAAAGTGCAAAGTAAATTGGTGACCGGCGAAAGCATTACTCAGGCTTATCAATTTGCCGCGACGGGAAATGCCGAGTTGGCTTTTATCGCGTTGTCGCAGATTACTAAAGACGGCAAGGTAACGGAAGGATCGTGGTGGGTTGTGCCGGAAAATTTGTATACGCCGATTAAACAAAGTGCCGTGCTGTTGTCTGCGGCAAAAGATAAAATAGCGGCGCAAGCATTCCTTGATTTTTTAAAGAGTAAAAAAGCAGCGGCGATTATTCGTAGTTTTGGGTATGAGTTGCCGTAATTCATCGTCACTTCATTCGTGATGAGGTGTCTTTTGCTTCCCTCGATACGGCTTTGCCTACTCGGGACGAACGGATCAATGTGCTTAGCATAAGCAAAAATAAAATTTACGGAGGCCGTTCGCCCTGAGTGCCCGCATAGCGGGTGTATCGAAGGGTGTTTTGAAGTGAAAACATTATGCAAACCCTAGACCCCTCCGACCTCCAAGCCATTTGGCTCACGCTCAAGCTAGCGAGCGTGGTCACTTTGTTGCTGCTGTTCATTGCCACACCGTTAGCCTGGTGGCTGGCGCACAGCCGCAAGTGGTACAAAGGTATCGTGTCGGCAATGGTGGCGTTGCCGCTGGTATTGCCACCGACGGTGTTGGGCTTTTATTTGTTGTTGCTGATGGGACCGCAGGGGCTGGTGGGCGAACTAACCAGTGCGTTGCATCTGGGTAGACTGCCATTTTCTTTTGCCGGATTAGTGATCGGCTCTGTGCTGTTCTCAATGCCCTTCGCTGTGCAACCGATCCAAAATGCATTCGAAGCCATAGGTAAACGTCCGCTGGAAGTGGCGGCAACTTTGCGTGCAAACGCGTGGGATCGTTTTGTTAGCGTGGCGCTGCCACTGGCTCGTCCGGGTTTTCTCACCGCAATCATTCTGGCCTTTGCCCACACCGTCGGCGAGTTCGGCGTGGTGTTGATGCTGGGCGGCAATATTCCGGGCGAGACGCGCGTGCTTTCGGTGGCGATTTACAACCACGTCGAAGCGATGGAATATGCTCCCGCGCATCTGCTGGCCGGTGGCATGGTGTTGTTCTCCTTCATCGTATTGTTGTCGCTGTATCTTACGGGCGGCAAGGTGTGGAGAGTGACGCGATGAGCGAAGGATCGTTGGGAAAAATACAAGCTAACTTCACGTTGCAATTGGATAGCTTCGCACTGAATGCCGCGTTCAGCGCACCCGCCATAGGCGTTACCGCTTTGTTCGGCCCTTCCGGTTCCGGCAAGACCACGCTGCTGCGTTGCATCGCAGGATTGGAGCGTGCCACCGGCACACTGCAGGTGAACGGCGAAACTTGGCAGGACGCAACGACTATTGTAGCAACCCATAAACGCCCACTTGGGTATGTGTTTCAGGAGGCGAGTTTGTTTCCGCATCTGTCGGTGCGCGCCAATCTGGAATATGGTTACAAGCGCATCGCCGCTACCGAACGAAAAGTTCAACTCGAACAAGTGGTGGAATGGCTGGGCTTGAGTCAGCTCATTGATCGTTGCGATCCGGCGCTGCTTTCCGGCGGCGAACGCCAGCGTGTCGCCATTGGCCGTGCACTGCTAACCAGTCCGCGCATTTTATTAATGGATGAACCGCTCTCCGCGCTCGACACAAACAGCAAGCAGGAGATTTTGCCGTATCTGGAACGCTTGCATCGCGAACTGGAAATTCCCGTGTTCTATGTCAGTCATGCGCTGGATGAAGTGGCGCGTCTGGCCGACCATCTGGTGCTGCTGGAGCACGGCCGCGTCATCGCCAGTGGCGCATTACACGAAACTCTTGCGCGGCTTGATCTGCCCACTGCACATTTTGACGATGCGGGTGCGGTGATCGAGGCCGCCGTGGCACGACACGATGACCCCTATCACCTTACGCGACTTGATTTCTCAGGTGCTAGTTTGTGGGTCGGCAAACTCGATCAGCCGATGGGCACGCGGGTGCGTGCCCGCGTATTGGCACGCGATGTGAGCATTGCCACCGTTATGCCGCGCGATTCCAGCATCACCAATATACTCGACGGTGTCATCAATGAGATTCGCGACGAAGGGCCGGACAAAGTCATTGTGCGCATCACGATAGGCCAATCACAAGCACTGCTCTCGCGCATCACCCGCCGTTCCCGCGACCAATTGAGTTTGGTGGTTGGCATGACGGTATTCGTGCAGGTGAAAAGCGTGGCGTTGATGTCATAAGGAATGGAAAGCGCATGAGCTATTTGGCGCTATACTTATGGAAACCATAGATTAGGCGTATGAAATGAAAGAAGCCCTAGTTGCACTCAACAAAGCCTGTGAATCCGGTGTTATTGACGGGTACGCCATCGGCGGCGCAATCGGTGCTTCTTTCTATATCGAGGCAGTCAACACCGAAGACGTAGACGCGTTCGTATTCCTCACCCCGCCAGCCGAATCAGCCCTGATTACGCTTACCCCGCTTTACGACGAACTGATCCGGTTGGGTGGGGTTGTCGAAAACGAGTATATTCGTTTTGGCAGTTGGCCAGTTCAAATTCTGCCTGCTTACAAGCCGCTTGTTGAGGAGGCGATTTTTAACGCAGTCGAGGTTCTATTTGGTGACATCAAGACGAAAGTATTTACGGCTGAATACTTGTGCGCTATTGCATTGGACACTGGAAGAATCAAAGATTATTATAGGGTCGCCATGTTTATTGAGCAATCGGCGGTGAATCTGGATGAATTAGAAGTGCTGGTTGATCGTTTTGAGTTGCAAGAGAGAGTTCGACATGTCCAAAATTGGCCCGAAAAACACAACATTCAAAAGCCGCGATGAAGCAAGTATGACCGAGTTTGTCGTTCGGGCAAAAGCTTCATATCGCAAGGCATCAGGTTCTCTCTCTTGGGAAGAAAAGGTTGCCTCCATCGAGCGCATGCGTGAGGCATCCAAGACAATAAGGCGGGCGCGGGCATAGGCTCGACTTGTATCTAAATTCAAACTACCGGATTGGATTATTTCCGTCGCAAGCGCCCAATAGCAATTGTCACAATTGCTACAAATGTCCTTCGCGCTAGTTCTAAAATTTATCTTATCTCTCGCTGTTATTGGCTTCCTGCTTAATCTGTCCAACTGGCACGTTGGTTGCTTTTGTCCATTAAAGATTTATTGCGGAGCGATGATTGAAAGTATTGGATATGTCGGAACGTCATTTCGAGGTGTCGCCGTTGACTGAAGTTATGCTCGCCGATTGCTCGGTTTGCCCGCATCGTGCATTATTGGCGGAAGGAAAATGCGTGCAGGGTGACATCTGCGTGACAGTTCATAGCGGGCGCCAGATCGACCGGTTTTTGCGGCGCAATCCGCAATTTGCGCCGGACTATTTGAACGACAGCTTCTGGGAGCGGCGTGCTATCGCCGCTCGTCACGCGCCGCTGGAGATGCTGCGGAACAGGCCGCGTGATGCGGATGAAGTTGTACGGCGCGTGCTGGCAAGCCGCTTGCCGATTGATGAGCTGGATGATTATTTGCATGACACTGATCGTGAAGTGCGCATGACGGTGGCCGCACGTATTGCGCCGGAATGTTTGACTGCTTTGCTTGGTGATGAAGATTATCTGGTACGCTTGCAAGTTGCCAAGCGTATGCCGCACGGACAGTTGCGCCGCATGGCGCATGACCCGGATCGCGAGGTGCGCAAGGAAGTGGCACGGCGCATGCCGCCTTTTGCCCTGAGCCTGTTGGCAAAAGACGAGGATGAGGAAGTGCGTCGCCTCGTTGTGTCGCGCATGTTGCCGGATGACGCGGCGAAGATGTTGGCGGATGCCGATTGGGTGGTGCGTTTGGAAGCGGTGCAACGTGCGCCGGTGGAATTTATCACCGAGCTGGTGGACGATGATGAGCCTGATGTGCGTGCCGCAGTGCGGCAACGTTTGGATGAATTTTTGCAGGGGGACAACCAATGAGTATCTACACGCCTGATGAAGCCGCGCTGCGTAATCTGACCGCAGAGATCGAAGCCACGCCGCCGCGCCCGCATCACAGCGCATTGCTGGAGATCGCCAATCGTCTGCGTGCGGGCTGGACTTTTCGTTATGCGCTGCATCGCGGCGGCTGGTATCGGCCCGGCGGAGTCATCGCGGCAGACGGTACGCGCATCGCGGACAATCTCGAAGCCTGGGCCAAGGCCGAGCTGGCAACTTGCGATGATGATATGCATGAATTCGTCGAACGTTATGCCGACAGCGGATTATTGGTGACGCGTCATTCCGGTCTTACCCATTATTTTGTCGCCCCTTACGGCCCGAGCCCCGCAGATTTTTTGCAACTGGAAGTGGAAGAGTTACAGGAAGTCTTGGATCGCAATCTGCTCGACAAGGATGCCGCACCGGAAGATATACAAGAATTAATCGAGCCGCTGCATCCCGGCGAACTTGACGCACAAGCGGTCGGTGCGCCGCGTTATCGTTTCCGCCGCCTGCTCGATATGAGCAAAACCATCGCCCGAGCCTCTTCCTCAGACGCGAAGACTGGCGGACTGCCGCGCCTGCTTTCCGACTGGACTCACAGCAGCGCGGCGATACGCGGCCACTTTAGCGATCATTGGATCGTGTCACTGCGCGAGCATCAGGATCGTTACCGCAATCCGGTAACTTCAGTTTCAGTGGTGTCGCGCCATGCGCGCGAACTCAAACCGTTCCAGTGGAACACCGAACTTTCCGGCGTGGAAATGTCCTCGCAGTTGCAAGCGTTCGACCGCGCAGCCGGATATACCTCAGCTTGGTATTTTCATTTGGTAGCGGGAACTATTACACCGCCTAAAGTTGCTTACGCCGTAGCAAAGGATTTGGATGCGGGCTTTAGTTATTTGCCGGATACCGAAGCTGCGTTATTGCGGAGTTGGGTGGCTGCGCCGTATTCGGTTTGACCCCGGATTTTCTATTAGATCAAAAATCCGTCATACCGGCGAAGGCCGGTATCCAGATGATTAAAGTTCCCCACGTAAGTGGGACAACACCATAGTTTTGTCCGCTACGCGGAGTGTTTTTATGACTGGATTCCGGCCT
>PLYB01000280.1 GCA_003151655.1 Gallionellaceae bacterium
ATTTCTCGCGTCTGGAAATGCTGATACTGGACGAAGCTGACCGTATGCTGGACATGGGCTTCATCGACGATGTAGAACGCATCGCTGCTGCCACTCCCGCCACCCGTCAAACACTGCTGTTCTCGGCAACGTTGGATGGCGTGATTGGCAACCTGGCACAACGTCTGCTCAAGTCGCCTAAGCGTATCAGCGTAACTTCAGCCCAAGCCCGTCACGAGAACATCGAGCAAAAGCTGATGTATGTAGACGACATGGCGCACAAAAATCGCCTGCTCGACCATATCCTGCGCGACACCGAACTGAATCAAGCCATCGTCTTCACCGCCACCAAGCGCGATGCAGACACATTGGCTGATAGCCTGTCGGCACAAGGTCACTCGGCAGCAGCCTTGCACGGCGACATGAACCAGCGCGAGCGTAACCGTACCCTGGTCAATCTGCGTCGCGGCCAAATTCGCGTTTTGGTTGCCACCGACGTTGCTGCTCGCGGTATCGACGTGGCCGGTATCTCGCACGTGATCAACTTCGACCTGCCGAAATTTGCTGAAGACTATGTACACCGTATTGGTCGTACCGGCCGTGGCGGTGCGACAGGTATCTCCGTCTCGTTCGCTTCCAACCGCGATGCGCTGCATTTGAAAAAAATCGAGCAATACACAGGCCAACGTATCGAAGCGCATACCATCGCCGGACTGGAGCCAAAGTTTAAACCGCGTCCGGCTCCAAGTGGCGGCCGTAGCAACGGTGGCCCACGCAGCGGCGCAGGCGCTCCGCGCGGTGCCGGTGCAGGCGCACCTCGTCACCATGCTCCCGACAGCCGTCACAGCTTCCCGCGTGATGATCGCAATGGTGGACAAGCCCGGCGCGAAGGTCATTCCCACAGCCGTTTCGGTGCCAGCACACTGACCTCGCACACAGCAAATGTCGATGGCAACCGTGCCAGTGCCCCGCGTGACTTTAATGCAGGGAATAGCACTCGCACGCACACAAGTGCTGGCGCAGGCGGTCAACGCGGCTTCGGCGCAGGTGCCGGAGCCGGTGGACGTACTGGTGCAGGCGCACCACGTACCAGAACTGGCGGACCACGTCGTCCTAGCGCTGGCACAGGCTTCTCGCAAGGTCGCACAGGTGGAAGCGGTAACGGTAACGGAAATCGCTAACAGCCCGATCAAAAAAAGGCAATTTATTCCTGCCTGATTTTGGTGAACACAAAAAAGCGTCCCGAGTTGCGGGGCGCTTTTTTTAATTCCTGCATAATTAGCACTTGTTACACAACACGCAACGCGCTAGCATACGTGCATGTTTACCACATCAATTCACCATGACGTTCTGAATATGCTTTACGTCTTGCTGGCTGGCGTCGATTCAACCCGCCATGTCCGTTCGTCTCAACATAAATATGTCTCCGCTCAATATTAACTTAAGGACTAAAATTAGCCCATACCAAGCGAATGTCAGTATCACAAAAAACTATTAAACCGACTTCGCGTTAGCCTAAATTAATGCTATGACCTTACTAGGAGGGGTGTCATGGTTCACCAGAATTACTCATTTCTATCTCGCGGAAGTTCTTGGCTTTCGCTCAATGGTTTAACCTATCCCAATCCGAGTGAGGCGGGAAAAGCTTAATCCATATGAGAAACCGTTTTAAATCGCTCAGCATCGCGACCAAACTTAACATACCTATTCAGGTGTTGTTAATCGTCGGGTTCTCTTTCGCTCATTTTTGGATAATGGATCACATTAAAGAAGATATCCTGAAGGGTGCCGAAAGGAGTGCCACGGTATCTACCGATGGCGTGATCAACGGTATGAACATGCTGATGCTTACGGGCATGATTGCCAATCCCGATAACCGTCTTCTTTTCATAAAGAAGATGGGAGCATCCGAGAATGTGAAAGAGTTGCGCATCGTTCGCGCCAAACAGGTGCAGGATCAGTTCGGCCCCGGTCTGCCTGAAGAACAAGCCCACGATGCAATGGACAGGATGGCGATGTCATCAAAACAGCCCCAGTTCAAGTTGAGCGAAGATCAGGACTACCCCACGCTTCGCGCAGTTGTACCCTTTATTGTGAGCACCAATTTTCGCGGCACCAACTGCCTGAGCTGCCACCATGTGGAGGCAGGCTCCGTTAATGGTGCCGCAAGTATTACTCTCGATATGACTGAGGAATTCAAGGCGATCCAGCGCACGCAGGATATGCTCTTGATTGGACAGCTCATACTGCAAATTCTGCTATATTTTTCCACCCAGTGGCTCATCCGGCGATTCCTGATCCCGATACTAAAATTGCAATCCACGATGGAATCAATGCAGCAAACCGGCAGCATGGAACAATTTGTACCCATCGAATTGGAGAAAGACAATCTGGATGAGTTTGGAAAACTGACTGCCGCATTCAATCAGATGTCGGTATCTTTATACCATTCTGAAAAATCAATGAAGTTGGCAGCCTCCATATACCAATCGAATGCAGATGCCATCGTGGTAACAGATGAAAATAATATCATCGTGGATATCAATCCTGCCTTCACACGCATCACAGGCTATACACGGGATGAGGTACTGGGGAAGAATCCGAATATTTTTCAATCGGGGCGACACGATGCCGAATTTTACCGGCAGATGTGGCAGGCGATTCTTTTCGAAGGGGGTTGGACTGGCGAGCTTTGGGACAAACGGAAAAACGGAGAGGTTTACCCGAAGCTAGCCCATATCCATGTCCTGCGCAATTCGGATGGAAAAGTGTACCGTCACGTTGCGCAGTTTTCTGACATCTCCGAAAAGAAACAGAAAGACGAGCTTATCTTTTGGCAGGCCAATTATGATCCGCTCACAAATTTGCCCAATCGTCGCCTGTTAAATGAACGGCTTGCTCATGCCCTCATTGCCGGCAAACGGAGTACTCTGTGCGGAGCGTTGATGTTCCTCGATCTGGATAAATTCAAAACTTTGAATGATACGCTGGGTCATGAATATGGGGATTTGTTACTGATTGACGTTGCCAAGCGTCTTAAATCATGTGTCCGCGAAGAAGATACCGTGGCTCGCCTTGGCGGTGATGAATTCGTGGTACTTTTTGAGAATGTGGCTGCAAACTCGGAAGATTCAGTACAACAAACGGCTCATGTTGCCGAGAAAATTCGCTCAACTCTGGCGGCCCCATATCAACTTAACCAGTACGAGTACCTCAGTTCACCCAGCATTGGGGTGTACTTGTACGATGGCAAAAATGATACGGCAGATGAAGTAATTAAGCGTGCAGATATGGCTATGTATCAGGCCAAGGATTCCGGGCGAAATACGGTTAGATTCTTTGATCCGAAAATGCAGGAATCCGTAGAAATACGTTCCGCACTGGAATCGGATCTGCGCCGCGCAATCTCTGACCAGCAATTCCTGTTGTACTACCAGATTCAACTGGATCAAGATCGACGTACTATCGGTGCAGAAGCTTTGATCCGCTGGAAACACCCACAACGTGGCATGGTATCGCCGGCACACTTTATTCCTTTTGCTGAAGGAAGCCCGCTGATTCTGGAAATAGGACAATGGGTACTTAATACCGCCTGTGAGCAACTTGCTGCGTGGAGCCATGGCGAACAAACACGAGAGCTTGTTCTTGCCATCAACATCAGCGCACAACAGTTTAATCAGCCGGATTTCGTCGGGCAGGTTGCCTCCATGATTCAGAAGCACGGCATTGACCCGTCGCGCCTGAAGCTGGAATTAACCGAGAGCGTCGCATTGGAAGATATTGATTCGGTTGTGACGAAAATGCAAACGATCAGGCAAGAGCTGGGTGTCACTTTATCGCTGGATGATTTTGGCACAGGTTATTCGTCATTACTTTACTTGAAACGGTTGCCGCTTGATCAAATCAAGATTGACCAGAGCTTTGTACGCGACATTACCACCGATGCCAGTGACGCAGTGATGGTGAAAACCATTATCAACATGGCGCACAATTTCGGCTTGAACGTGATTGCGGAAGGGGTTGAAACAGAGGCGCAACTTGCCTACCTAAAGGAAAATGGCTGCAAGTCCTTTCAAGGCTATTTGTTTAGCAAGCCAGTTCCGCTGGATGAATTTGAGGCACTGCTGTAGGGGCGTTTGGCCATACGCCCCTACGCACGCTTCTGATTGTGGACAGCTAATTCCATTTCTATTTCAAAAGTGAAATTGAATATATCGTAGGGTGCGCTTTGCGCACCAT
>PLYB01000081.1 GCA_003151655.1 Gallionellaceae bacterium
CAGATGGAAAAGAGCCAGCGCGAGTATTACCTGAATGAGCAGGTCAAGGCGATTCAAAAGGAATTGGGTGAAGGCGAAGATGGTGCCGACATCGAAGAAGTTGAGAAGAAGATCAAGGCTGCGCACATGCCTAAAGATGCGCGCATCAAGGCCGAGGCCGAGTTGAAGAAATTGCGCCTGATGTCGCCCATGTCTGCCGAAGCGACGGTGGTGCGCAACTATATCGATGTATTGGTCGGTCTGCCGTGGAAGAAAAAAACCAAGATTGATACCAGCTTGCAGCATGCCGAAAGTGTATTGGAAGCTGATCATTACGGGCTCGATAAAGTAAAAGAACGTATCGTGGAATATCTCGCTGTACAACAACGCGTGGATAAGATGAAGGCACCTATCCTGTGTCTGGTCGGTCCTCCCGGTGTCGGTAAGACTTCGCTGGGACAATCCATCGCGCGTGCCACCAACAGAAAATTTGTGCGTATGTCCTTGGGTGGAGTACGCGATGAGTCCGAGATTCGCGGGCATCGCCGCACTTACATTGGTTCCATGCCGGGCAAGATATTGCAAAACATGGCCAAGGTGGGAGTGAAAAATCCGCTGTTTCTGTTGGATGAAGTAGACAAAATGGGCATGGACTTCCGTGGTGACCCTTCCTCGGCTTTGCTGGAAGTGCTCGATCCAGAACAGAACCATACCTTTGTGGATCATTATGTCGAGGTCGAATACGACTTGTCGGATGTGATGTTTGTTGCCACGTCAAACAGTATGAACATTCCTGCCCCGTTACTGGACCGGATGGAGATCATCCACGTTTCCAGTTATACCGAAGATGAAAAGGTCAACATCGCCACGCGTTATTTATTGCCGAAGGCAATCAAGAATAACGGCTTGAAGGATGAGGAGATCGGTATCTCCGAAAGTGCGATTCGCGATATTTTGCGTTATTACACCCGCGAGGCGGGTGTGCGCAGTTTGGAACGCGAGCTATCCAAGATTTGCCGCAAGGTGGTCAAGGGGCTGCTGCTCAAGGGGCGCGAAAGCAAGGTGCTGGTGAATGCGCGCAACCTCGATAAATATCTCGGCGTGCGGCGTTACTCTTATGGCATTGCGGAAAAGGTCAATCAGGTTGGTCAGGTGACCGGCTTGGCTTGGACAGAAGTCGGCGGTGAATTGCTAACCATCGAGACTGCCGTGTTGCCGGGTAAGGGCAAAACCACGACCACCGGCAAGCTGGGCGAAGTGATGCAGGAGTCCATACAGGCTGCGTTGAGCGTGGTGCGCAGCCGCGCGAAGACATTGGGTATCGCTGAGAGTTTCTATGAAAAAAGCGATTTGCATATTCACTTGCCGGAAGGAGCAACGCCTAAGGATGGGCCGAGCGCGGGTATTGGTATTTGCACCGCGATGGTTTCTGCGCTGACGGGTATTCCAGTGCGTGCGGATGTGGCGATGACCGGAGAAATCACGTTGCGTGGTGAAGTTCTGCCTATTGGTGGCTTGAAAGAAAAGCTGCTGGCAGCACAACGCGGTGGAATTAAAATGGTGCTGATTCCTGAAGAAAACACCAAAGACCTAGTTGAGATTCCTGATAGCGTAAAGAATAAATTGGATATTCATCCGGTAAAATGGATCGAGCAAGTATTGGAATTGGCTTTGGAAAGAAAGCCTGAGCCGCTTGCGGAAACTGCGCCGGTGACTCCTGCTGTCACACCACCAACTGCGAGTACTGAGGCAGCGGTGGTGGCCGTTGTAAAACACTAATCCTTGCGATTGAACTATGGCTGACGCTGTGTATTGCTGTGCTGTTTTAATAAATCACAAGGGGAGATTATCGCATGAGTAATAAGTCTGATCTGATTGAAGCCATCGCCAAATCTGCGGACATATCCAAGGCCGCAGCAGGTCGTGCGCTGGACGCGACTATCGAGTCGATCACCCAGTCTTTAAAAAAAGGGGAGCTGGTTAGCTTGGTTGGCTTTGGTACGTTCTATGTGGGCAAGCGCGCCGCTCGTAATGGACGTAATCCACAAACCGGAGCGACTATTAAAATAGAAGAGGCAACAGTTCCTAAATTTCGCGCTGGTAAAAGTTTAAAAGATGCTGTAAACTAGCGCGCTTTCAACGGGTGCTTAGCTCAGCTGGTAGAGNNTTCGAGTCCCGTCCACTCCGCCAGTCAGTGATTTAAAAGGAGTTTTTACCTTTTAGGCCTCAGTGATACAAAATAGGGACACAACTTTATCGTTGTTGTCCCTTTTTTTATATCCCTCAAGCTCACAATACATTTTAATAGTTTGCGCCATGGCACTTTTTACTTCATAAGGGTGTTCCCGCTGATTTGTGTCAAAAATAATCGACAGACTTGCTGTCTCTCAATACCAAAAAATCTAATCAAAGTCGAACGATCAGCTTATACATTGGCATTTAAATGTATATTGAACAATTCTTTATGGCATGCGAAAATTGTAAGGGGAGATCGATGAGGATTGTTGAGGGGCGTTCTAACGGATGCGTGCGGAAGTCTTTCTTCGCCTTATTCGTTGATTAAGTTAAACACAACAGCAAATTTTGTTGAATCAGTGATAGGAAGCACGCATCGGCTTGTTTTATAACCAGGAGAAAATATGTCTTTTCATCAGATACTTTGGGCTTGTTCCAAAAAAGATGCGACAAAAGAAAATAGGGATTTAGCGCTTGCTGAACTAAAGGCACTTGTTGACGCAGGGGGCGATCCCACGATCGTTCCTGAAGATTATCCAGATGTTTTTGGTTTGGTTACGTTGAAAAATCTTGATGCAATTANNTTAAACACTATCACACTGATAAGAAGCTGCGAGATAACCCCAACAAAGTCTTAGGGAAGCGCTCGCGCCGCTACGAGTGAGCTAGTGGACAACAGACGGCAGTAGTGTATAGCTAGAGTCCAACATAGCTTCTTGCTGCCGCTTTTCATGGTTTTAACGCTAACGCAGCATCGCATTTTTATCCGGTTGCAGAACTTTTATCTCCACGTGAGGGTTTAACCGAATAACCCCCCAAACTCCCCGCTATTCGACGCATTGGTTCAGCAGTAAATCAGGATAATGCCAGTATGCCTCCCCCAGAGTCATAGGACTTTTTCCTACAAGA
>PLYB01000020.1 GCA_003151655.1 Gallionellaceae bacterium
ATATGCAAGAAGTAATTTTTTGTGAGCAACGCGGTATGGCGACGGAAATTGGATTTTTAGAGGTGCCCGCACTTACCCGGCAAGGAATTTCGCTACCTTTGCACCGTTATAGTTACGGTCGCCGTTTAATGGGGCTTCGATCAAGAGCTTGCACCCCATCACTTAAGGATTCGTCCTAATCCACTCCACGACAGCTTGCACAAAATCGCCCCAGTATTCCAGACTTCGCAGTTCATCTGGCTTACACGACATTGTTGTAGCAATCGCAGGCAGGTCGGCGGAAAACGCCAAGAAACGCTTCTTCATTGCTGCCGCTCCAGGTAATTGATTGCGCTCCTTGTTGTTCAGAAACCGCCGCACACATTCGATTGCTTTTAGTGGGTCGTTGCCATGTCCATAGGCATCTTTCCCGGCAATATCGCTCATCGTTCGCTGATAGCGAAATGGCACGGCATCAAGGACAAGGATTTCCTTCTGTTTTTGTTGCTTATTGCCGAATAGCTGGGCACCATAAAATAGGCCGCACTCGTAGGCCATGTTGAGGCGGGGCAGGCCAGATGCAGGGTCGGTTTCCACGCGACTGATGTCGTGGATACCATACTTGCATTCTTTGATTAACGTAGCGATCTTGCCGTGGCGCTCGGGTGCCGTGTTATTTTCTTCAAGTGCAGTTCTAGCGGTGAAGCCAGCATCGAAGACCGCAAACGTAATAGCGTCGAAGATTGGCTTATAGCCGTCATCGAAAGGGCAATTTATGAATACGTTGGTTTCATAACTGCTGGCGATGGCCATCAATTACCTGCTGGCAACCACTTGTTGGACGGCGTTACGAATGGCGGCAACAGAGAAGTGCTTGGGTTTAACGACAGGATTCATAACTACGCGAACAAACCCCGCTGCCGCCCCTCTTTTGCCTGTAGCCGACCTAGCGAGGCTAGATGCCACAACGGCCTTGATAGCGTTTTGGGACACGCGCTCACCCGTGCCGGACGAGACTTTTTTAGTCACGTCCAGTTTCTTTTGAGCCGATGGTTTTTTTTTGTTCATGAATGAATGATACATGCGTAGAAGAGAGCGAGCAACTGCATCTTGAAACGTTCGGTGGAACCGTGTGCGTTCCGCCCTACCCGCTCACCAGACAGTTATAATACACGCGCAGTCTCGGTCCACTCCTCTCCCTACCTTCGGGTAGGTGATGAATCCGGGGGTTTTTATTTCCGGCCTTATAAATATTTCTGTCCTCTCATTCAAGCCTTGAAAGTTTGACGGATGTAATAATGAAAGGCTTGACCCACGGCACAAAGACCGACCCGTGGATTGCTGGGGTGGGCATATATTTGCTAGAACCCTGCCTTTTCAATATTTTTACCTGTGAGGCGAGAAATAGTGGCAGCATCAACAGGCGAGACCAAAGATGCGCAATCATCAGAAAATGCAATATTACCTTCACGCATCGACTTTCTTGAATCTTCAACCCTTAAAGAGTCGCTGCTTGCGGGGGTGGGGTAACCGTCTTTGTTTTTTGGAGTCAGTTGCCTAAAACTTTCGAGACTGTAATTGAATGGCCCATTAGAAATATTTAGACTGTTGTATTCTGCGTGACTATCTTTGCTTGCTTGTAAGGTGATTTCTGGAAACCCTTTTTGTGATTTCGGTATCGTTATTTCAACCTTTCCGAGCTTTCCGAACCTGTACTGCATATAACCAGAAGTTGGAGACATGTCTTTGGATGCACAAATAGAGACTGTTTTATGTTTTTTAAGTATGCACGAAAATAAAGTTTGCTCATTATCCGTACAATGAGTCACTACGGGTTCAGCGCAAACCACATTTGGAAGGGCAATAAATGCTGCAACTAAAAATATACGATTTTTCATAGACTATCTCCTTTATATACCCTCAGAGTTTAAAACTAGGCATTACTGTCGAGGGTTGTCCAGTGATGCCCAGGGAGCCGCAATTTTGTGGCATCCCGCTTTAACGCAAGATCGGTCGCGCAATGCGGCTTTGAAGACATTCGGACGCATCATCGAACAGCATCGCGGCGATGCCGGAGTGCGCGCCTTGGATTGCGCCGATGTGTTTCGGTTGATGGCGTTCTCGCAATTGACGTGGCGCAAAGTCACTGCGCTTTATTTATAGTGACTTAATCAGTGAATCCCTAGGATTTAATTACAAGACAGCTCTGGGATAGAAGTTGTAAGTCAGTAGACCAACCTGTTCTCAGCAGGCAAGCACCAATCAGGGAGATTACATTCTCCTCGTTTATAGCAGTGATTGGGTGAGGCATTGATTGTTGAAACTGACGAACTGCAATTTCCGCATCAAGTGCGTGACTATCCCCCTTGGCTCTCCCCGAAACAAATGCCTCCCATAGAAAGAGTCCACCGTTGGCCTTTTGGAAATCCTCCCAGTCAAGAAAGGCTTCCACCTTCGTGGGTGTGTTCTTCCTCAATTCTGAAAGAACCCATGCAACTTCAACTAAGCCAGTAGCTAGAGCACCACAGCCAGCACCTGCACTCCAGCTGCGATTGCCCTCTTTGTTCCTTGCCTTGGTAAGCTCCTGCGGGTTATCACGCAAAGGGGTAAAAAGAGGACACTCAAACCCCAGTGCAACAGCATCGCCATTAGCAAGTAATTGGGCTACTGCACTAGCAAGTGCCTCAATGCTGCTGCTATCACCATTCAATTTAGAGCCGTCAGTGCTAACTCCAGACCAGCCAAACCGTTTAGCTTGTACGGAGCCAATGTCAGCACAAACAACAGCAACACGTTCATTCTTCACGATGAAATCGTCCACGCTTACCTACAATATCGGCTGATACAAACTGTGTGCTTACGTCTTCGTTGTAATACGCACCTATTCCGAAAATGGCCATGAATTATTCCTTCTTGTCTGTGCTACTTGACCCGCTGAATTGCATCTGGTGCTTCACCGCGAACGGTACAGCTACTCCATCTCAACATTGCGTACACGCTTCAAATCGCGGCGCTCCTCAACCATATTACGGATTTGCTCTCGCAAAGCCTGTGCATTTTTAACAGCTTCGATTTTA
Organism: Gallionellaceae bacterium; assembly: GCA_003151655.1. Taxonomy (GTDB): domain Bacteria; phylum Pseudomonadota; class Gammaproteobacteria; order Burkholderiales; family Gallionellaceae; genus PALSA-1006. Next base: position 3,057 of record PLYB01000020.1, read on the forward strand.
ACGACTGGAGTTGATACGTCAGTGGACATCAATAAAACGTTTCCGAGACCAAATAGACGAAGGAAAAATGGCTGATCAAATTGTGTGTCCTTAACTCTGTAAAGTTCCAACTCGTCCGTTTTCTTTGAAAGCACACCAGAATGGGTTTTCAGCCTTTGCGAAGTTAGGTCATATTTCCTATTCTTGACCACTAGATATTTCCAAAGAATAACGCCTACCGACACGGGGGCAAGGATAAGAGTACATGCCAACACCCCCCATACTATGAATGGCCCCATGTTTGTTACTTGAGATGGAGTCCCAGACCATAAAAAACTTTCTTCTACCATTTATTTTCTCCTCTAAAAATCACTTATGAACATATATTTCCAGCCAACATTACTTGACCCGCTGAATTGCATCTGGTGCGAGTTGGACAACCAACATTGATAGCGACACATAGTCCATTGCCGTTTCTAGAGGCGTTAGCTCATCATCACCACCAACAACATGGCTTATAAATAAATCGCCTTCATCAAATCTGAAAAGCAATCCACTCGATTCGGCTCCCTTAACTTTTAGGCGAAAGCCCTCGAATTTTCCGGACTTGATAGCAGTGATTTTTGAAAAGCGGGGATTTTCAAATAACATCGCAAGAAGGTTTTCGAAAACAACAAAGTGATTTGGCGGATTAACTGCATCACCCCTCAAATATATTGGCGCTTTCAGCCACTTATTTGAGAAGCCCAAAGCAGATATTTTCGCGGCATTCTTGGCTAAAGCAATTTCGACTGGTGATTTATTTGTGTCGCTCACCGAGCTTGATGCAGACTCTTTCGACAGCGTTGGCGTTTCAAATTCAGCGCCCCTTTCAGCCGCCCATGATTGAAGCGGGGGTGGAAGCGTTTGCATTGTTGTTCCGACAACAATAAATTTCGAATCTTTTACCAATATAGCTGCCGGCTTGCCGCTGGCTTTATGGATGACATATGCACCATCCATTGGGCCAGTATCCCTGCGTATGATCCCCTTGGAAACAATAGCCAGATATTCCCCGGCATCCTGTATTGCCGAGGCATCTTCATCACTGAATATTGTGGCCGTTAAGTCATCGTCCAATTCAGTATTTTTACCGACAAGTTTCGAATATCGGCTTCGCTCTGTTGCGTCGGAAGTGATGTAACTAGCCACCTTGCCGATCAATGCTGCTGAATTAACGGGCGGCCAATTCTTTGGTGTTTCTGAAACCGCAAGCACCTTTAAGCGGTCAGTGTAAACACGGTTCAGGCACGCAGCATCTGTACATTTGTTACGCACCCCTGACAGCCATTCTCTTTGTGCTGATTTCACCCCAGAAGCATCCGGGCTTGAAGCCAATGCTTTTTTATATGACTGCATCAATTGACTATCAAGCTCAGAAAGCTTGGCATCAGAGCAAATCGTTTTTTCCACCAATGTAGATGCTTTAGTACAATCAAAACTGGCGGCATGACTCCCAGTGGCGAACAATATACATAAAAAATATGCTGCATAAATTAGCTGCTTCATAAATCGCTCCCTTAGCGAAACTAACTGCTTACAAAATCTATTTTAATTATTACATCAGGCTAGAAGTATTTCGGATATACAAAACCTCCCACAGACACCTTTGTGGATGAGAATGTAACCTTATATTTACCAAATGTCACTTATAGTTTTCTATAATTCAATTATAGCTTATGGACACATGAGCACATGCCAAACGATGCTTGGCTCTATGAAAAAGCCCAGCAAATCGTTATCCGCTAGAGAAATATTTTGTAAAAATTTGCGCTTGGCGCGTCGATTAAAAGAAATATCGCAAGAAGAACTTGCATTTCGAGCAGACTTAAGCCGCACTTACGTCAGCGAGGTTGAAAGTGGCTCACGGAACATTTCAATCGACAATATGGGATTGCTGGCACAGGCACTGGATGTGCCTTTAAGAGACCTCGTTGACCCAGAGATGTTTACAGCTTTGGAGCAGCGAATTTAAATTGAAGATACGAGTGGCCTAGTCTAAGCGCAATTCAGCACGATATAAACTTGAATCTAATTGCTAAATTTACCCCACTCAAAAGCAAAACGCCCCACCATTTCTGGAGGGGCGTTTT
>PLYB01000289.1 GCA_003151655.1 Gallionellaceae bacterium
CCGCGGCCGCACGACCCCTTTCTCGATCTCGTGCCGCCGCAAGGCATCAGGCTCACGCCGCGCCACTACGCCTATCTGAAGATCTCGGAAGGCTGCAACAATCGCTGCAGCTTCTGCATCATTCCTTCCATGCGCGGTGACCTGGTCAGCCGGCCGGTGGGCGAGGTGCTGCGGGAGGCGGAAAACCTCGCGCGCGCCGGGGTCAAGGAGATCCTGGTCATCTCTCAAGACACCAGCGCCTACGGCGTTGACCTCAAGTATGCCGCCCAATCCTGGCGCGGCCAGGAGCGCCAAGCCCGCTTTTATGACCTCACCGCGGCGCTCGGCGAACTCGGCGTGTGGATTCGTCTGCACTACGTGTATCCCTATCCTCATGTCGATAAAGTCGTCAATCTGATGGCCGAGGGCGGGGTGCTGCCGTATCTCGACATCCCGTTTCAGCATGCCAGTGCCCGCATTTTGAAACTGATGAAGCGGCCGGCGGCGGCCACCAACACCCTGGAGCGCATTGCCGCCTGGCGGCGGGTCGTGCCGGATCTCACCATTCGCAGCACTTTCATCGTCGGCTTTCCCGGCGAGACGGAAGAAGAGTTCGAAGAGTTGTTGGACTTTATCGAGGAGGCGCAACTGGATCGCGTCGGCGCGTTTAAGTATTCGCCGGTCGAGGGCGCGGCGGCGAATGCGTTGCCCGATCACATTGATCCCGATGTGCAGGAAGAACGCCTCGCGCGCTTGATGTATCTGCAAGAAGACATCAGCGCGGAAAAACTTGCCAAAAAAGTCGGCAAGACCATGCAAGTGCTGGTCGATGATGTGGATGAAGAAGGATCGGTTGCACGCAGCGCTGCCGATGCACCCGAGGTGGATGGCTTGGTCTACATCAATGGCGAAGAACTGGAAGTAGGGGAGTTCGTCACGGTGCGCATCACCGATTCGGACGAGCACGATCTGTGGGGTGAGCTGGTGTAGGCGAGGTATCGGGGCGCTATTTCCCTTGTGCTGTTTCAAGCTGCGCGGATTGCTTCGCCCTGCTACAATCTAGCCACTATGCTTAATCTACCCATGCAGGCGCTATGTTGAATGCATTTATCGCAATCGGTGCAGGCGCTGCCATCGGCGCATGGTTGCGCTGGGGCTTGGGGCTTTGGTTGAATCCCGCGCTACCTGATTTGCCGCTGGGCACGCTATCGGCCAATCTCATCGGCGGATATTTGGTTGGGTTTGCCGTTGCCTTCTTTATGCAGCACCCCGGACTTTCACCGGAATGGCGCTTGCTCATCATCACCGGATTTTTGGGCGGACTCACCACTTTTTCCACCTTCTCCGCCGAAACCGTCACCCTGCTGATGCGCGGGCAATATACTTGGGCTATGGCTATCATCACCGCACATTTGGGCGGCTCGTTACTGATGACCGTGTTAGGCATTCAAACCGTCAAGTGGATACAACAATAGGAGGCGTTATGCAGGCTATTTACCTCAAGTTCTATCTTACCGAAAAACAAAAACATGGCGATCACATCCTGTACGAATGGCTGTTGGATCAGGCCAAACGCATCGGTATTCCGGGCGGGTCGGTGTTTCGTTCCATCGCCGGATACGGTCGTCACGGAAGTTTGCACGCGGAGACTTTTATTGAACTGGCGGGCGAGTTGCCGATACAAGTCGAGTTCATTTTGGAGCAGCAGCAGTCCGAGGAATTTTTAGCGACGCTACGTGCTTATGAGCTGAACATTCGTTTTGTGAGTTACCCCGTTAACACCGGTGTAGTGTAAACCCGAATAATCCACTAGCCGCTGGGGTCTCACATAATCAAGATGTTGTAGGTCGGGTTTTCCTCGAAGAGGTTCTTGTACCCTTTAGGGTGAACCCGACATGTCGGACTGAAGCCCGACCTACGTTCTAATGGATTATATAAATGCTTGCGCTCTCAGTCGCGCATTCGTGAAAGGGAATCATGACAACTCCAAAACGCACCATCATCTACGTCTCCGACGGCACCGGTATCACCGCAGAAACATTGGGGCACGGGTTGTTAGCCCAGTTCGACGGGACTGAGTTTCGGCCAATGCGTTTTCCTTTTTTGGATAGCGAAGAAAAGGTCAGAGATTGTCTGGCGCGCATCAATGAGTTGAGCCGGATTGAAGGTGTGCGCCCTATCGTTATTCTGACACAGACCAATCAGGAATTCAGCGCGATTCTGCATCAGGCAGATGCATTTTTTATCGATTTGTTTGAAGCTTTTATTGCCCCCTTGGAGCAGGAGCTTGGCAGCCAATATAACCGTGCTGTTGGTCGCTCACACGGACACGCCAACCCTGAATACAATTCGCGTATCGCGGCGATGAATTTCGCATTGGCTCACGACGATGGTGTGTCGGATACCGATTTAAAGAGTGCCGATATTATTCTGGTCGGTGTATCGCGTAGTGGAAAAACGCCGACCAGCCTGTATCTTTCCTTACAGTTTTCTTTGAAAGCGGCAAATTACCCGCTCATCCCCGAAGATTTTGAACGCGGCGACTTGCCTTCCAGATTGCATCCGTATCGTTCCAAGTTATTCGGCTTAACCATCGCCCCCGAACAATTGCACCGCATACGCAGCGACCGCCGCCCGAACAGCAAATATGCCTCACTGGAAAATTGTCGCTACGAAGTTGCCGCAGCGGAACGAATGATGCGGCGCGAAGGAATCAAATGGTTCGACACCACCTCACGCTCAATCGAAGAACTATCCGTGCAACTGATGCAGGAACTTAATCTCGAAAATTGAGATTGGTTGGGCCGACGCTCACTGAGATGAACATTTAGCGCATTATTGAAAGCTCAAAAACGTACCGGGTTATTTTTGCATTCAAAAGCAATTGTGTGTACCATGCCATTAAAATGACTATTCTAGGAATTATAATGACTACTTTGGCGGTAAGCGTCACCGAATTCAAAACGCATTGTCTTGATTTGATCCGGCAGGTTGAGCAGGTTGGTGATGCTGTCGAGTTGACGCGTCACGGTAAGGTGGTTGCCCGGCTGATCCCCTCGACACCTGCTGCTCGCGGAACTCCTGCATGGCAGCGTTTGCGCGGGCAAGGCAAACTTCTTGGTGCGCCTGAAGAATCGGTACTCGACAGTGAGCAGTTTGAAGCGATGCGTGTCAACAAGCAATGAAACCGCCGCTGTTGCTCGATACGCACATTTGGTTGTGGTGGATATTGGGGCAAGCTGAATTGTCAGAGCGCGAACGTGAAGCTCTGGATGCTTTCGCTGCTGCGGGCACACCGCCTGGATTATCGGCGATCAGTTTGTGGGAAGCGCAGATGTTGGTAGAAAAAGGTCGGCTTATGCTCGACACCCCGCTGGCCTTTTGGCTACCGACTGCTGCAGCAAGTGAGATTGTCACGCTGTTGCCGATGGATGTCGATGTCGTGCTCGCGCTTGAAAGCTTGCCCAAATCGTTTCATGGTGATCCTGCGGATCGTATTATTGTCTCGACGGCGCGTGCGCATGGTTTGACTCTGGCAACCCGTGACGGCAATATTCGGCGTTCGAGGACAGCTTCGCTCTGGAAGCCTTAGTTCTCTAAAAACTCAAGCCTGCACCGTAAGCTCAGTCGGCATCGTCTCCAGCCCGTAAACCTCTTTCAAAATCTCGACAAACCGTCGCGCCTGTGGTGACAGGAAACGACCTTTTCTCAAGACCAAGCCATAGCCGCGCTGCGGGAAGTGTTGGTTGAGCGGGATGCGCACTAATTTTTCTGTGCCGGTCAGGCAGATGTCGGTAACGATGGAGATGCCCATGCCCAATTCCACGTATTTCTTGATGACTTCCCAGCCGCCGGCTTCCAGCGTGACGGTAAAGGTCAGGTTGTGTTGTTGGAACACGTATTTGACCATGCGCCAGGTCGAGAGGTGGCGGGGCGGCAGGATGAGTCCGTATTTGCTGATTTCTTCTAATGTGACATTGGGGTGGCTGGCCAGAGGATGATCGAGCGGGACGATCAGCGCCGGGTCGAAGGTCACCACGGGTTGATAGGTGATGTCATCGGGCACATCCAGCATCGAGCCGACCACCAGATCAATCTCGTCGTCGCGCAGCATTTTCAAGCCGTCGCGCCCGGTTTCGTTGTGTATCTTGAGCTGGATGCGCGGGTAGGCGCTGACAAAACGGCGTACTGCTTCCGGCAGAATATAGAGGATGGTGGATTCTCCCGCGCCTATTTTCAGTTCGCCCGAGTCCAGCTTGTCGTTATGCGCGGCAAAGTTTTCCTGCAGGCTGTCGATTCCTTCAACTAGTGGCTTGGCCAAGGTATACAATGCCTCACCATCCGGCGTAAGTTTGAGCACCGGGCCGCGTCGTTCGAATACGGTTACGCCTAATTCCCGCTCCATTGCTTGTATCTGCAAAGTTACCGAAGGCTGGCTCAGGAAGAGTTTTTGCGCGGCCAGGGTGATGCTGCCGCAGCGAACGACTTCGCAAAATGCGCGCATCTGCTTGAGTCGATTGTTTTTATAGTAGCTTTGCTTTTCATCTGGCATCTTGATTCCTTACTGTAGGCTGGCGGTAAGCAAAGCGAAGCCCAGCATGCTGATTTCAGCAAACACTGGGGTTCGTACCCATGTCAATTCTGCATCGAGCTTGCTTGATAGCAGATTGCCTAACTTTGTTGTACCGCCAGCCTACAAAATTATTTGATTATTGTAAATATTAATAATAATAATTGAAACGATTGATTCGCGGAATAATTGTAGTTTGTTTAGTCTGCGTCCCACAAGAAAAATATAAGTTACACACGGGTGTCATGAGTTACTGAGACACTCAATGGGATATTGATAAATGTGCTACAAGAGCGGGGCTAAAGTTCCCGCAGCAGATTTATCGAGACGAGGGATACATGGAAATACTGTACAGCGTGTTTGTCACAGCCGTATTTATGGCCGCTTTGGGTGGCCTGCTGGCGTATTTTTTGGCAATCGCCAATAAACGCCTGTATGTGTATGAAGATCCGCTCATCGAACAAGTCGAAGAATTACTCCCCCATTCCAATTGCGGAGCCTGTGGCTCGGCAGGATGCCGTAACTTTGCCGAACTGGCGGTGTTGGGCAAAATTGATCCCGCCTGCTGTACCGTCAACACTGCCGAACAAAATAAAAATATCGCTGGGCTGTTGGGCGTTGCAATGGGTAATGTCGAAAAGCGTGTGGCGCGTTTGGCCTGTGCCGGTGGCAAGCATGTCGCCACGATGCGCGCACTGTATTCCGGTCTTGCTTCCTGTCGCGCGGCGACGGTGGCGGGGGGCGGCGGCAAAAGTTGCGCTTGGGGTTGTCTGGGTTTGGGCGATTGTGCCGACGTGTGCGATTTCGATGCCATTCAAATGGATAGGCACGGATTGCCGGTGGTTGACTTGGTTAAATGCACCGCCTGCGGTGACTGTGTCGATATTTGCCCGAAGAATTTATTCTCTATTCATGGTGTTACGCACAAGTTGTGGGTGGCCTGTCGCAATGAGGAGGCGGATGGCGATGTGGCCGAAGCTGCCTGCGAAGTTGCCTGTACCGCTTGCGGTCGTTGCGTGATGGATGGCGCGGAAGGATTGATCCATCTGCAAAGCAATCTGGCGGTTATCGACTATGACCAAAACGCCAGCGCAAGTCGCGTTGCCATCGAGCGCTGTCCCACCGGAGCGATTGTATGGCTCGAAGGTGAGCGCATCATCAAAGGCAAGTTAGCCAAAAAAATCATTCGTATCGAACCATTACCTGCCAATATTGAAGTCTAAGGGGAAATCATGTTGAACAAACTCAAGCAATTGATCGGCGCGGGCAGCACGGAAGAAGGACAGACTAAATTTAAATATCCCGGTGTGCGCGATGCCATCGACGGCAATACCGCCGTAATCATGGTTGAGCGCGAAGCTTCGCAAGGCGCGGGCGCTTATCCGATTACACCGTCCACGCAAATGGGTGAATACTGGGCGGAAGAAGTCGCCAAAGGCCATCTCAATACGGCTGGCAAACCGCTTATTTTCATCGAGCCGGAATCCGAACATGCCGCAGCCGGTGTTACCGCCGGATTGTCGATGACCGGTCTGCGCGCAGTCAATTTCACCTCGGCACAGGGACTGGCATTCATGCACGAATCGTTGTATGCAGCGGTCGGCAAGCGTTTGACTTATGTGCTCAATCTCGGCTGTCGCGCCATTACCAAAGCCTCGCTCAACGTGCATTGCGCGCATGACGATTACCATTGCGCCGACGATACCGGTTTTATTCAGGTGATGGCAAAAAATGCGCAGGAAGCCGCCGACCTCAACATGATCGCGCGCAAGACCGCTGAATTGTCGCTGACCCCCGCCATGGTTGGGCAAGACGGCTTCCTCACCACGCATCTGATCGAGCCGATGATGGTGCCGGAAAGAGAATTGATCGCCGAATATCTGGGCTGCGCCGATGACATCATCGACACGCCGACTCCTGCGCAAGTAATGCTGTACGGCCCCAAGCGTCGCCGTATTCCCGCCATCTGGGATGTGGACAACCCGATGCAGACCGGTATCGTCGCCAATCAGGATGCTTACATGCAGGCCGTGGCCGCGCAGCGCCCGTATTTCTTTGCGCATATTCCCGCGCTTGCCGATCAATGCATGGATGAATTCTATGCGCTGACCGGACGCCGCTACCAGCGTATCGACAACTATCGCTGCGACGATGCCGATTACATTATCCTCGGTCAGGGCAGTATGACGGTGCAAGCCGCCGCCGTCGCCGACTGGATGCGCGAGAATCGCAACGTCAAAGTGGGCGTGGTCAACATGACCATGTTCCGTCCTTTCCCCGGCGATCTGCTCGGAAAAGTTCTTAAAGGCAAGAAGGGCGTGGCTGTGCTGGAGCGTACCGACCAGCCGCTGTCAGAAGATCTGCCGCTGATGCGCGAAGTGCGAGCTACGGTGACCAAGTGCATGGAGAACGCGCGCGAGAATTCCTATGCCGATTATGCCTGTTACGAGAGCGCCAAGGACATGCCGTCGTTGTACTCCGGCTGCTACGGTCTGGGTTCGCGCGACCTGCAACCGGAAGGCCTGATCGCTGCCGTGGAGAACATGCTGCCCGGTGCAGCACACCGCAAGTTCTATTATTTGTCGGTGGATTTCTTGCGCGACGAGTCGGCCAATCCGAAACAGGAGATCCATCAGCAGAAGTTGAAGGCGGCTTATCCTCGCATCAAAGAAATGGCACTGCGCGGTTCCGAAAATCCCAACCTGTTGCCAAAGAACGCCATCGCCGTGCGTATGCACTCGATCGGCGGCTGGGGAATGGTGACTACCGGCAAGAATTTGGCGATGACGCTGTTCGAATTGCTCGGCTGGGACATCAAGGCCAACCCAAAATACGGCTCGGAGAAAAAAGGCCAGCCCACCACTTATTACCTGTCCGCAGCGCCGGAACCGATTCGCATCAACTGCGAATACACCCGCGTCGATGTGGTGATGTCGCCCGACCCGCAAGTGTTCCTGCATACCAATGCGGTGGAAGGTCTGAACCAAGGCGGCGTGTTTATCATCCAGAGCACCATGGATAGTGCGGAAGCGTTGTGGGAGTCCTTCCCGATGCATATCCAGAAATACATCGCGGACAACAAAATTCGCGTGTTCTATCTCGATGCGTTCAAAATCGCGCGCGAAGAATCCAGCAATATCGACCTGCAATTGCGTATGCAGGGTAACGCATTTCAGGGGGCGTTTTTCCGCGCTTCGGATGTGAAAGAACGTGCGGGCTTGAGCGAAGAAACACTGTTTGCGGCCATCGAAAAGCAACTGGAAGACAAGTTCGGCAAGAAGGGCAAACGCATTGTCGATGACAATTTGCGCGTAGTACGTCGCGGCTACGAAGAGATATTCGAGATCAAACCGGAACAGATGAAAGTCGGCCAGCGCGCCAAGGTCGTGGGCAAGGCCGCGCCGGTGTTGCCGATCATGCTGAAACGGATGCCGGAAGGCGATGGCGGTATTTCCGACATCCACCGTTTCTGGGAACAAACCGGTAGCTTCTATATGAAGGGCCAGGGCTCTGACAATCTGGTCGATCCGTTCATAGGTCTGTCGGTGATCCCCGCCGTGACCGGCGTGTATCGCGACATGACCGGTGTGCGTTTCGAATTCCCGGAGTGGAATGCCGAGAACTGCACCGCCTGCGGCGAATGCTTTACCTCCTGTCCCGACAGCGCGATCCCCGGTTTGGTTTCGACCACGGCTGACGTGCTCAATACGGCTGTGCAGCGCATCGAAACGGGCGGACATCCGACGCGTTTCTTGCGCAAATTCAGCCGCGCTATCGACAAGAAATTACGCGGTGCGCTGGATAAGGACGGTCTCGACGTACGCGCACTGCTGGCCAATGCCATCACCGAAGCCTTCGCCGAAGATGCGACGCAGGGCGACGACCGTGGCCGTCTGGAAGCCGAGTTGAATTTGCTGCGCGCCGAACTCGGCGGCTTCAAGTTCGCTACCACCAAACCGTACTGGACGCAGAAAGAGAAAAAGGAAAAAGGCGCGGGCGGCCTGTTCTCCATCACCGTCAATCCCTACACCTGCAAAGGCTGTGCCTTGTGCGTGGAAGTGTGCGGTGACAATGCCCTGAAGATGGTTCCGCAGACCCAGCAAGCGATTGAAACGCTGCGCGACGATTGGAATTTCTGGCTCGACCTGCCGACTACACCGGCGCAATTCAGTCGCATCGACGATCTGGATGAAAAGGTCGGCGCGCTGGAAACGCTGTTGCTGGACAAGCACAACTATATGTCCATGGTCAGCGGCGATGGTGCCTGTCTGGGCTGCGGCGAGAAGGCATCCATCCACCTGTTCACCAGCACTGTTACCGCGCTGATGCAGCCACGGGTGAAGAAATTTTTGGCCAAGCTCGATACGCTGATTGGCGATCTGGAAAATCACGTGCGCATGAAGCTCAGCAGCTCGGTCGATCTCACCGACACGCAAGCGTTGATGCAGGCGGTGCAGGCGAATAGCGGGCACGATCTGACGCTGGCGAACCTGTCGGAAAGTCTGTTGGCGAAACATCCCGGACAGCCTATCGATCCGCAATGGCTGAAACGCGTCACCCAGATGCTGGAAAAACTCAAAGATCTGCGCTGGCGCTATATGGAAGGCCCGAGCAAGAAAGGCCGTGCCGAAATGGGCGTGGTCAANNTCGCACCTGTTCCAGGATTCGCCGTCGGTGGCGATGGGTATATTCGAAGGCCACATGTGCGCGATGGTGGAAGGTTTCAAGACGGTACGCAAGGTCGAAATGGAACTCGCGGGCGGATATGATCCGGAAGAAAAAGACGACTACTTTGCCCACTTCAACTGGGAACAACTCAGCGACGAAGAATGGCATCTGTGTCCGCCGGTGCTGGCAATGGGCGGCGACGGTGCGATGTTCGACATCGG
>PLYB01000112.1 GCA_003151655.1 Gallionellaceae bacterium
ACGGCACATGGCTGGTGCGCATGGAGGATCTCGATACGCCTCGTTGTACCGCCGATGCCGCAGACGACATCTTGCGCACGCTGGAGGCGTTCGGTTTGCATAGCGATGAGCCTGTGTTGTACCAAAGCCAGCGCACGGCAGCTTATGATGAAGCCTTGCAGCAGTTACAAGCCAGCGGCGCGGTGTATCCGTGTTGCTGCACGCGCAAAGAGATTGCGGATTCGGCGTTACATGGTATCGAGGGCTTGGTTTACCCCGGAACTTGCCGGGATGGCATTCCCTCTGGACGTGAAGGGCGGGCTTGGCGGACAAGAACGGATTACCTCTACCGTCATTCCCGCGCAGGCGGNNGCCTGCGCGGGATAACCAGCGACTTGCCCGCTCGCGGGCTTAGTCGAATGGCTAGTAGTTCCACCAATGACGAAGTTCATGATATCGCTGGAGCGGTAACATTCGATGACACCGTGCAAGGCCTCATCAGCCAACACCTCGAAAGCGAAATCGGTGACTTCGTGGTGAAACGTGCGGATGGCTTATTCGCCTACCAGCTTGCAGTTGTGGTGGACGACGCTTTTCAGGGCATCACGCATGTTGTACGCGGGGCTGATTTGCTGGCCTCAACGCCTCGTCAGATTTATTTGCAACGCTTGCTGGGGTTAGCCACCCCAGCCTACATGCATTTGCCTGTCGCGGTGAATGCGGCGGGAGAGAAGTTGAGTAAGCAAACGCTGGCGACTCCGCTAGACACATCGCAGGCTGTTGCGACATTGTTGCTAGCGCTGGATTTTTTGCGGCAGCGCCCGCCTGCGGAGTTAGCAGGTTGCGATGTGAGGACAGTGTTGGATTGGGCGATTCAACATTGGAATTCGAAAAACCTAATCGGCATTCAGACGCTCCCTGCGCACGTCAGTTAAGTTGGTTATCGAATAGTATAACCCTCATCCCCAACCCGTCCCCCCGAGGGGGAAGGGAGTAAGTTCCCTCTCCTGAGGGAGAGGGTTAGGGTGAGGGTGCTTTTGATTTTAGCTTACCTTAAAACAGTAACAGCCTTCAACTACTTATTATCGTTTAGCTCTTCGCGCGGCGATGCCGGATAAATTCCCGAATTGCGGGCAAGAAAGAGATTAAAACAATGCCGACGATCATCAGGGTGAGATTGTTTTTGATGATGGGGATGTTGCCGAAGAAGTAACCTGCAAGTGTGAGGCTGGCGATCCACGCCATGCTGCCCAGCGCGCTGAACACCATGAACAACTTATAGCTCATCGAGCCAATCCCCGCCACAAACGGGGCAAAGGTGCGGATGATAGGCAGGAAGCGCGCGAAGATGATGGTCTTGCCACCATGCGCGGCGTAGAACGCTTGCGTTTTTTCCACGTGTTCAGTTTTGAAGAAGCGCGAATCGTGTTTGAACAGCTTGATACCGAAACGTCGACCGATCCAGTAATTGGTATTGTCGCCACCAAAAGCGGCCAGCATCAGCAACGGCATCAACACCTGCAACTCCAGTGAGCCCATGCCGCACAATGCGCCTGTGACGAACAACAAAGAATCTCCCGGCAAAAACGGAGCTACTACCAGCCCCGTTTCGGCAAAGATAATCAGGAACAGAATTGCGTAAACCAGTGTGCCATAGTCATGCACCAGAGTCAGCAAATGCGCATCCAGATGCAGGATGATGTCTAACAAGACTAGACTCAAGGCAGCACTTCTTCAGCTTCTATTTTTTCCGGTTTGATGAAGTCTTCACGCGACACGCCGAACATCATCAGCAAGGGGCTGGCAACCAGCACCGAGGAATAGATACTGAACAGAATACCGATGGTCAGCGCCAGCGCAAAGTAATGCAGAGTCTCGCCGCCGAGGAACAACATTGCGGTAACCATCATCTGCGTGCAACCGTGAGTGATGATAGTGCGCGACATGGTACGCGTAATGGCGTTGTCGATGATCTCGTGTACTTCGGTCTTGCGCATTTTGCGGAAATTTTCGCGGATACGGTCAAATACCACCACCGATTCATTCACCGAATAACCCAGCACTGCGAGTACCGCTGCCAGTACCGACAGCGAGAACTCCCATTGAAAGAAAGAGAAAAAACCGAGGATGATGACCACGTCATGCAAGTTGGCGATGATCGCGGCCAAACCGAACTTCCACTCAAAACGCAGCCACAGATAACCGACGATACCCAAGCTCACCAGCAACAACGCCATCGCACCGTTTTCCACCAGGTCTTTGCCTACCTGCGGGCCGACAAATTCAACCCGGCGTAATTGCACGCTGGCATCTTGTTGGTGCAGACTGTCGATCACTTGTTCGGATAGTTTCGCGCCTACTTTATTCTGCTTGAGCGGAATCTGAATCAGCACATCGGAACTTGAGCCAAAGTTCTGTACCTGCGCATCATTCAAGCCGATACTACCCAACTGCTCGCGGACTTTATTGAGATCGGCAGTCTGGGCATAGTGAACTTCCATCACCGTACCGCCGGTGAAATCCACGCCGAAGTTCAGCCCTTTGGTGGCAAGAAAGAACACCGCAAACAGAAAGGTCACCAACGAGATGCTGGTGGTGTAACGCCCATAACTCATGAAAGGAACGTCGCGCTTAATCTTAAAAAATTCCATGATCTATTTCCTCTTAACCAATCGCGACTTTATTCAAACGCGCCTTGCTGCCGTAGATGAGATTCACCAATGCGCGCGATACCAGCACCGCACTGAACATGGAAGTCAAAATACCCAGACACAACACCACCGCAAAACCGCGTATCGGGCCGGAACCAAACATGAATAGCGCGATGCCGACAACCAGGTTGGTAATATTCGAATCCAGAATAGTGGCGAAAGCGTGCTCGTATCCCTCATGGATAGCTGTTTGCGGCGGAACGCCATTGCGCAACTCTTCACGAATACGTTCGTTAATCAGCACGTTGGAATCGATCGCCATACCCAAAGTCAACGCGATACCCGCCATACCCGGCAAGGTCAGCGTGGCTTGCAGCAAAGACAACAGTGCTATCAACAACAATAGGTTGACGCCCAACGCCATCACGGAAACTCCGCCAAACACCAGGTAGTAGGCAATCATGAAGATCGTAATCGCGATGAAACCGATCTTGGTGGAATCAAAACCACGCTTGATGTTGTCCGCCCCGAGACTCGGGCCAACAGTGCGCTCTTCAACGATTTCCATCGGTGCAGCCAGTGCCCCTGCACGCAGCAGCAGCGAGGTATCTTTCGCTTCTTCTGTGGTCATCTTGCCGCTGATCTGTACACGTCCGCCGCCGATTTCTTCACGAATCACCGGCGCGGTGACGACCTCACCCTTGCCCTTTTCGAACAGGATGATCGCCATACGTTTACCGACATTCTCGCGCGTCGCTTCCTTGAATTTGCGTGCGCCGACCGCATCCAGATTAATGTGTACGGCGGGTTCATTGTTGCGGTTATCAAAACCGGGCTGCGCATCGTTGATACGCTCACCGGTCAACAGCACGCTCTTTTTCACCAGAATGTAACCGCCATCGCGGTCTCTAAACATTTCGGTGCCGAACGGCGCAACTGAACCTGCACCAATTTGATGTTCTTCATCCACCAGTCGCACTTCCAGCGTAGCGGTACGCCCCAGAATATCTTTCGCCCGCGCGGTATCTTGCACGCCGGGCAACTGCACCACGATGCGATCTATGCCTTGCTGCTGGATCACCGGCTCGGCCACTCCCAACTCGTTCACCCGGTTACGCAGGGTAATTAGGTTTTGCTGCACGGCGGTTTCCTGAAGGTGAGTTTCTTCGGTAGGCTTGAGATGGGCGTTCAGCAGGAAATCACTGCCCTCTTCTCGCGAAACATATTCAAATCCACTGAAGCGTTGTTTCAGTTCTGCCTCGCCTTTGCTGCGAGTTGCCGCGTCGCGGAACTTTACCGTCACCAGCGCACCATCGCGAGTCACGCCGGAGTAGCCAATATTCTGCTCGCGCAGTGTGCTACGAAAGTCGCTGGAAGCGGATTCAGTGGCTTTCTCCAGCGCGCCTTTCATATCCACCTGTAACAGGAAATGCACGCCGCCGCGCAAGTCCAAACCGAGATACATGGGCAACGCATTCATGCCCGCCAACCATTGCGGTGAGCGTGACAGCAGATTCAGCGCCACCACATAGTCCTCGCCGAGTTGAGCGTTCAACACATCCTTGGCTTTTAATTGTGTGTCGGTATCGGCAAAACGCGCTTTGATACTGGTCGCATCCAACGACAACGCCTCTGCATTTAAGTGCGCGGCCTTTAATGCACTATCCACACGCTGCAGCAATGCGGCATCCGCCTTGAGATTGGAGCGCAGTGGCAACACTTGCACCGCAGGCGCCTCACCATACAAGTTGGGCAACGCATAAATCAGGCCGAATACAAACACGGCAGCGATTAACAGATATTTCCACAACGGATAGCGATTCATTGCTGCACCCCAGTAAACTCGACAGAACTTTTAGATAGACTTGATAGTGCCTTTAGGCAAAATGGTTTGCACTGCACTTTTTTGCACATTGAGAGTAAAACCTTCGGCCACTTCAAGAGAAACATAACTCTCGCCTACTTTCACCACGCGACCGATCACACCGCCAGTCGTGGCAACCTCATCACCCTTTTGCATGGCTTCCAGCATTTGCTTCACTTCCTTGGAACGCTTCTGTTGCGGGCGCAGGATGAGGAAGTAGAACACGGCCACCAAAGCGAACAATGGCAGGAAATCGGTGATGCCTGCACCTGATGCTGGAAGTATGCCGTCGGCATATGCGTTACTGATGAACAGATTGCTGATAGAAATCATTTGTATCGTCTCCGGGCTAAAAATTTAAGTCGCGCATTCTATCATGGAAGACATGACTGTTTTGCTACGCTCTACTGCAAAACTTTCACTCACAAACCCGCTCGCGCATGGTGAAACGAAGCTTGAAACTCGGCATAACGTCCTGCCTCGATAGCAGCGCGGATGTCGCTCATCAATTCCTGGTAGTAATGCAGGTTATGGATGGAATTGAGTCGCGCACCGAGAATCTCGTTAAGTTTATGCAAATGATGCAGGTAGGCACGGGTGAAATTGCGGCAGGTGTAACAAGTACACCTTTCGTCCAACGGGCGTATATCCATACGATATTGCGCATTTTTGATGCGCACATCGCCGAAACGGGTGAACAAATGTCCGTTGCGCGCATTACGCGTGGGCATCACACAGTCGAACATGTCGATGCCTTGAGCCACCGCCTCAACCAAGTCTTCCGGCGTGCCCACGCCCATCAGATAGCGCGGCTTGTCCTGCGGCAAT
>PLYB01000039.1 GCA_003151655.1 Gallionellaceae bacterium
CGCGCAGCACGCGCAGGCTGATGTCCAGTTCCTGATAAAGCAGGGCTGGGGCAGTTTGATATTTTGCCTGTTGCCGTAATTTTTCCCAGAGCTTGTCGAGGTAAGCGATATCGTTGCTGAAGTCCGCGTCGGAAGCGGTCTCAGCCAGTGTGCGGATGATGTAACCGCCGCTGTGCTCTGGCGGCAGCGCCCGTTGCAATTTGCCGCGCAGTAGCTCGCGCTCTTCTTCGCTTTCGATGCGTTGCGAAACGCCGATGTGCGATTCCTGCGGCAGGAAGACCAGCAAGCGTCCGGCGATGCTGATCTGTGTGGAGAGGCGTGCACCTTTGGTGCCGATGGGATCTTTGATAACCTGCACCAGCAAGGTTTGACCTTCGAACAATACTTTTTCGATAGGTTTTGCCGGTTCGCCGTTGTTGCTGTTTTCCCAAATATCGGCAACGTGCAAAAAGGCGGAACGATCCCAGCCGATGTCGATGAAGGCGGATTGCATTCCCGGCAACACGCGCATTACGCGCCCCACATATACATTGCTTACCATGCCCCGGTGACTGCCGCGTTCGATGTGGAGTTCCTGTACTACGCCGTTTTGCATGACAGCGACGCGCGTTTCTTGCGGTGTGACGTTGATAAGTATTTCATCGCTCATAGGGGGTCTCTGGTTCTTTCAGAATGCGGAATATTAAGCGAGGCCGTCACAGAATCGGGTAGCCGAATTTTTTAAGTAACTCCACTGTCTCGAACAAGGGTAAGCCGATTACGCCGGTGTAGCTGCCCTCGATGCGTTCGACGAATGCTCCCGCGTAGCCCTGAATGCCGTATGCGCCAGCTTTGTCGTGCGCCTCGTTGCCGACCAGATAGCGGTGAATACGCGCGTCATCAAGCTTGGCAAAGGTAACGGTGGTGGTGGAAAGATTCATCTCGACCGTATCCTTGAACGACACGGCAACCGCTGTCAGCACCTGATGTTGGCGACCGGATAGCATGTGCAATATCTCTGCCGCATGCGCATTGTCGCGGGGCTTGCCGATGATCTTGTTGTCAATGGTTACCGTAGTATCGGCGGCGAGTACCGGGAAGGGCGGCAGGTTGCGAAAATTCAGCGCATCCCATCCGGCTCGTGCTTTGAGTTGGCAAATCCGCTGCACATAATCAGTCGGATTTTCGCCATCAATGGGTGTTTCATCCACGCTGACAATCCGGCGCGGATCGCTGCGCAACAACAGCATTTCAAAATTCACGCCAATCTGCTTGAGCAATTCACGCCGACGCGGACTTTGCGAGGAAAGATAGATGCGCGGCTGCTTAATGTTCATGAAAAATAAATTCCTATTCGCGATGATAGGGGTGATTGTGCAACAAACTATATGCCCGATACAACTGTTCGGCGAGCAGCACGCGTACCATGCCGTGCGGCAGGGTCAGTGCGGATAGCGCTAATAATTGGTGCGCACTGCTGCGTACCGATTCGTGCAAGCCGTCCGCGCCGCCGATGATAAAGGCGACATCGCGCCCGCTGCCGAGCCATTCATGCATTTTTTGCGACAATTGTTTGGTGTTCAGGTGCGTACCGCGCTCATCCAGCACGATGCGAGTGACATCTTTGGGTGTGGCGGATTCGATGCGCTGAGCTTCGGCTTCCATGATCTGCGGCACAGTTTTGCCGGTGGTGCGCGGCTCGGGCTTGATCTCGACCAGAGCGATAGTCGCTTCGCGCGGCATGCGCTTGGTATATTCGAGGAAGCCTCTAGTGATCCACTCCGGCATCTTGTTGCCGACTGCCAGAATGAAGAGTTTCATATGCGTTTCGTAGGGTGCGCTTTGCGCACCATNNCCATGGTGCGCAAAGCGCACCCTACAAACCCTCGTCCAATTTCAGGTTCATAGATAGGATTGCAGATGAGGTATGGCAAGTTCAACATCAGTAGCTGTTATTTGCCATGCAACTTGGCCAACTCGACCGTGCGCGGTGCAGCACCCCATAACTCTTCGAGATTGTAATAGGCGCGTACCGCAGGTTGCATTACATGCACCAGCACGTCGCCCAGATCGACCAGCACCCACTCGCCGCCTTTTTCGCCTTCGGTACTCATGATCTTTTCGCCAGCCTCTTGTAATTTATCCACCACGTGATCGGCGAGGGCTTTGGTTTGGCGGGTGGATTGTCCGCTGGCGATGACCATGCATTCGAACAAGGGGCTGCGCTTGCCGGTTTGGATGACGGTGATGTCTGCGGCTTTGATATCTTCCAGTGCGGCGACGATGACTTGGGTTTTTTGTTCGGCAGTTAGCATGTTGTATACGGGTTGTTATGAATAAAATGGGCGACCGCGTCGGGAACGAGGGAATGAATATTTTTCCCCTCGACACAACGCTGGCGAATATCAGTGGCGGAAATTTCCAGTGCGGGAATGTTCAGTACGACGATGTGACCGGCAGGGCTTTCGTGCAGCACTTTTGATGAGGGAGCCAGACGCGCAGTGTATTCATGCAGCAGCGCCGGATCGGCCTTCGCCAGTGTGTTGCCCAACGGTTGTCCGGGGCGTTGCATGACGACGATGTGCGCCAGCTCGAACAGCTCACGCCATCGATGCCAAGTGTGCAATTGCGCGAAAGCGTCGCTGCCGAGCAACAGACACAGCGATTGTTGCGAACCGAATTCGGTGCGTAACTCAGTCAGCGTGTCCACGGTATAGCACGCATCAGTACGATATGTCTCGCGTTGATCGGCCAGAAACGCCGGATTGTTATGCACAGCCAGTTGCACCATGTGCAAGCGATCCGTCGCGCTGGCCTTCGGCGCGCCACGGTGCGGCGGCGTGCCGCCGGGAATGAAATGCACTTCGCCCAGACGGCATTGTTCGAGTGCCTCTATAGCTAAGCGCAAATGCCCGTTGTGGATTGGATCGAAAGTGCCGCCGAGGATGCCGATAGGCGCGTTGTTCATGATTCGACAAACCCAATGCCAACCACAGAGACACAGAGACACAGAGAAAGGCTCAACTCAAGAGCCTGCTCCAAGCGGTACTGGTCGTCGGGTAAGTTAAAATTATTTGGAAATCTTTTTGTCATCAACTCTGTGCCTCTGTGTCTCTGTGGTGAAAGATTTTGCTTACAGCGCCAAGCGCCGCATGTCCGACAGCACATGCGCGAGGTAAGTGGTGAAACGCGCGCCAGCGGCACCGTCGATCACACGATGGTCGTAGGACAACGACAACGGCAGCATTAGACGCGGCACGAATTCGCCATCCTTCCAAAGGGGTTTCATGCTGGAGCGAGATACACCGAGAATCGCCACTTCCGGCGCATTGATGATCGGCGTGAAAGCTGTACCGCCGATGCCGCCGAGGCTGGAAATAGTGAAACAGCCGCCTTGCATTTCGGCGGCAGTAATCTTTTTTTCACGCGCACGCGCGCTGATTTCGCCCAATTCTTTGGCCAGTTGCACGATGCCTTTTTGATCCACATCGCGCACTATTGGCACCATCAAACCATCCGGTGTATCCACGGCCACGCCGATGTGGATGTATTTTTTCAGCACCAGATTTTCGCCGCTGGCATCCAGCGATGCATTGAAATCCGGAAAGTGTTTCAGCGTGATTGCGCTAGCCTTGAGCAGGAAAGCCAAGGGCGTGATCTTGATGTTCTGTTTGGCATATTCCGTGCCGAGTTCTTTGCGAAAAGCTTCCATTTCGCTGATGTCGGCTTCCTCGAATTGCGTCACGTGCGGAATGGTCACCCAGTTACGATGCAGATTTGCGCCGGAAATCTTTTTGATGCGTGACAGCGGCTTGGTTTCGATCTCACCGAATTTGGCGAAGTCCACCACCGGCATTTCCAGTACTTGCAGGCCATTGCCACCAGTTGCGCCGCGCGGTTGCGCCAGCGATTGTTTAACGAAGTTCTGCACGTCGTCTTTGGTGACCCGGCCTTTTTCGCCGCTGCCTTTAACTTGCGGCAAATTCACGCCAAGTTCACGTGCGAAGCGGCGGATGGACGGGCTGGCGTGTGCAGAGCCTGAGGATGCAACGGGCGCAGTCTGTGCAATCGCAGCAGCCGCGACAGGAGCCGGTTGCGCGGCGGGTGCTGGCGCTACAGGCGCAGGTGCGGCTGCCGCAGCTGTGGACGCAACAGCTCCACTAGCCTCAATCGTCACAATCAGCACACCTTCCGACACTTTGTCGCCAACCTTGACCTTAACTTCCTTTACCACGCCATCGTAAGGTGCAGGCACATCCATGGTCGCTTTGTCGGTTTCCAGTGTCAGCAGTGTTTGCTCTGCTTTGACTTGGTCGCCCGCTTTTACGGCAACCTCAATGATCGGCACATCTTTGTAATTACCGATGTCCGGCACTAAAACATTTTTGATTTCAGCCACGTTTTTCCCCTTGCCTTAAACCGTTGTCGGGTTCGGTTTGTCAGGATTGATCTTATACAGCTTGATTGCTTTGCTCACTTCGCTGGCCGCTATCGTGCCCTCGTCTGCCAGCGCTTTCAGTGCGGCGATGGTGACGTAGTAGCGATCCACTTCGAAGAATCCGCGCAGTTTTTTGCGCGTATCCGAGCGACCGAAGCCATCTGTACCCAGCGTCTTGTAACGCGCTTTGACGAAGGGGCGAATCTGGTCGGCATAAGAACGAATGTAGTCAGTTGCGGCGACCACTGGCATCTTGTCATTCAGACAGGCATCCACATAACTGGTGCGCGGTTTGGATTCAGGATGCAGCGTATTCCAGCGTTCGCAATCAATACCATCGCGGCGCAACTCGTTGAAACTGGTCACGCTCCACACATCGGCGGCAACGCCAAAATCCTTTTCCAGCAACTCAACCGCAGCGATCACTTCACGCAGGATGGTGCCGCTACCCAGCAGTTGCACCTTGGTTTTTGCCTTGGCTTTGCTTGAACTAAACTTATACATCCCCTTGAGGATGCCTTCTTCCGCACCCTGCGGCATGGCGGGATGCGTGTAGTTCTCGTTCATCACCGTGAGGTAGTAGAACACATCTTCCTGATTTTGATACATACGGCGCATACCGTCATGCACGATCACGGCCAGTTCGTAAGCGAAAGTTGGATCGTAAGAAACACAGTTGGGGATCATCGCTGCCATCAGGTGGCTTTGTCCATCCTGGTGTTGCAAGCCTTCGCCNNGCAGGCCTTCGCCGTTGAGCGTCGTGCGGCCGGAGGTTGCGCCGATGAGGAATCCACGGCTCCGCATGTCGGCCGCGGCCCACGCCAAGTCTCCGATGCGCTGGAAACCGAACATCGAGTAATAAATGTAGAACGGAATCATCGCCACGCCGTGGTTGGCGTAGGCGGTTGCCGCCGCGATCCAGTCGGCCATGCCGCCCGCCTCGTTAATACCTTCCTGCAAAATCTGTCCGGTTGCAGATTCTTTGTAGAACATGAGCTGATCGGCATCTTGCGGAGTGTACAACTGCCCCACCTGCGAGAAGATGCCGAGCTGACGGAACATACCTTCCATACCGAAGGTGCGCGACTCGTCCGGCACGATAGGCACGATCTGCTTGCCGATGTTTTTGTCCTTTAGCAAGATGCCAAGCATGCGCACAAAAGCCATGGTGGTGGAGAATTCGCGGTCTTCGCTGGATTTCAGCATGGCATCGAAAGCATCCAAGCCCGGGATGTTCAAAGCCTGTGCCACCGGTTTGCGCATGGGGAGCGTGCCCATCGCCGCACCGCGTTCGCGCAGGTATTTCATTTCCTGACTGTCTTCCGCCGGGCGTACAAAAGGAATATTGGGCAGTTGCTCATCAGTGACCGGAATGTTGAAGCGGTCGCGGAATTTGCGCAGTTCATCTTCCCCCATCTTCTTTTGCTGGTGGGTCGGGTTTTGCGCTTCGCCTGCTTCGCCCATACCGTAACCCTTAACAGTCTTGGCAAGGATCACAGTCGGCTGGCCTTTATGTTTGTTGGCTGCCGCGTAGGCCGCGAACATTTTGAACGGATCGTGACCGCCGCGATTCAAACGCCAGACTTCATCGTCCGACATGTCGGCGACCAGTTCCAGCAGCTCGGGATATTTGCCGAAGAAGTGCTCGCGAATGTAGGCGCCGGTTTCGACGGTGTAGCGTTGGTATTCGCCATCGACGACTTCGCTCATGCGTTTTCGCAGCAGGCCATCGTGATCTTGAGCGAGGAGCGGATCCCATTCGCAGCCCCAGATGACCTTGATGGCGTGCCAGCCGGCGCCGCGGAAAGCGGCCTCAAGCTCCTGGATGATCTT
>PLYB01000177.1 GCA_003151655.1 Gallionellaceae bacterium
GGCAACCCGAAAAACATCAAAGACTGGGGCGACTTGATCAAACCCGGTGTGGCCGTAATCACACCTAACCCGAAAACTTCCGGCGGCGCACGTTGGAACTATCTGGCGGCATGGGGCTTTGCTCTGGACAAGAACAAGGGCGACCAATCCAAGGCGCAGGAATTCGTGAGCAAACTGTACGGCAATGTGCCGGTGCTGGATTCCGGCGCGCGCGGATCGACAGTTACTTTCTCTGAACGCGGCATCGGCGACGTGCTGATCACTTGGGAAAACGAAGCATATCTGGTGAAGAAAGAATTCGGCGAAGACAAATTCGACGTAGTGTTCCCATCGCAAAGTATCCTGGCTGAGCCTCCAGTAACGGTGGTCGACAAGAACGTGGACAAGCATGGCACCCGTGCCGTCGCCCAAGCGTATCTGGAATATCTGTACTCCCCGGAAGGTCAGGAGATCGCCGCGAAGAACTTCTATCGCCCGACCGATGCAAAAGTCGCCAAGAAATATGAAAAGCAATTCCCCAAGCTGAAACTGATCACTATCGACAAGGTATTCGGCGGTTGGACCAACACGCAGAAACTGCATTTCGCCGATGGCGGCGTGTTCGATCAAATCTACACCAAGAAGTAGACATCCCGGCGCACCTACGGGGGTGTCAGATCATCGCATGGCTGTTTAATGCTTATAACTACTGATGAAATCACTTTGTCCGTATAAGGCATTCAGCCCGAGTGTGAGTAACATCCAGAACAAAGGGCAGGTAACTGCCCTTTGTTTTTTCAAGCAGTCGAGCATCCGAGTTTTTTGATGTGCTAAATTTGATTTGATGGTGAACCAAGTGAATACAGGTAGATTAATTACATTTCCAGATCCGCAGCGGATTAGTTTGTCCATTCGGGCAAGCGCGCTCATTTTTGCCGATCCGGAATCTCAAAAATTATTGTCCTTGATCGAGCGCGTCGCCCCCAGCGATGCCACCGCTTACATCAAAGGCGAAACCGGCACCGGCAAAGAATTAGTCGCACGCCATATTCATTCCTTAAGCTCGCGGCGCAATGGCCCGTTTGCCGCCATCAATTGCGGTGCCTTTTCCGAAACACTGGTGGAGAGCGAATTATTCGGCTACGAGCGCGGCGCGTTCACCGGTGCAGTTGGTTCAAAAACCGGCTGGTTTGAAAGTGCCAATGGCGGCACGTTGTTTCTGGACGAGATCGGCGATCTGCCACTCTCCACGCAGGTCAAACTTTTGCGCGTATTGCAAGAGCGCGAGATCGTGCGCATCGGCTCGCGCAAACCGACACCGATCGACGTGCGCCTGATCGCCGCCACCAACGTAAATCTGGAAGAGGCCGTCAAAGTCGGACGCTTCCGCGAAGATTTGTATTACCGCATCAATGTCGTGCCGATTCAGCTTGCACCGCTGCGCGAACGACCCGGCGATATTTTGCCGCTGGTCGAGCACTTCATTTCCATTTACAAAGATCGCTTGCATACCAGGGCACCCGAACTGCATCCGGAGACACTGCGTTTGCTGCATGACTATCCGTGGCCGGGCAATATTCGCGAACTGGAAAACACTATTCACCGCGCACTGTTGGTATGCGATGGCAATATTTTGCGGCCAAATAATTTGAACCTGCCTCTTTCGGTTCCCCAAAACTCTTTTCAGGATTGCCTCGGCACAACCGACCAGGCCAGCGAAGATATGTGCGTGCTGGAAAAAATATTTGCCAAATTTTTTGAGCAAGGGCATGACGAATTGCACGAACTGGTGCAACGCAAACTGGTATTGCAGGCGTATGAATACTCGCGCCAAAACCAAGTACAGGCTGCCAAGCTGCTGGGCATCAGCCGCAATGTGTTGAGAACCCAGCTTAAGCATTTCGGCATCATCGAATAATAAATACATTCCGCTTGCGCCGCGATACAGTTCACACGGATCGCGGCTATTTCGTTCCTAGGCTTGGTAACTTAGTTCATTACTGTGTGAATATTCCTCATTCGAGGCAGCCTTCTCTATCAACCCGGCAGACGCATCTGCCGTATGCGAAAACTCGCGTAGCACTTCTTCCTTAATGGCGATGAATTCCGCGCTGGAGCGGTTACGTTCACGCGGAAGCGGCACATCAATGATGCGTTTGATGCGACCGGGACGCGGCTGCATCACGACGACGCGATCCCCCAGATAAACGGCTTCTTCCACATCGTGCGTCACTTGGATCATGGTGATACCTTCTTTTTCCCAGATGCGCTGCAACTCCTGCTGTAAGAAAGCTCGCGTAAAAGCATCCAGTGCGCCGAATGGTTCATCCAGCAACAATACTTCCGGACGATTGACCAAGGCGCGCGCGATAGCGACACGTTGCGACATGCCTCCGGAAAGCTGATACGGATAAGCGCCTGCAAAATCTTTCAGCCCGACCAGTTCGATGTGTTCCTGCACTGACTTGCGTTTTTCTTCTTCGCTAAACTTGGTGTTATTCAACAAGCCGATACTGATGTTTTGTTCAACAGTGAGCCATGGAAAAAGACGATGTTCCTGAAACACGATACCGCGCTCCAGACTGGTGCCCACAATGCGACTGCCATCGAGCAACAACTCGCCCTGATAGTCATCCTCCAGCCCTATAATCAGTTTCAGCAGCGTCGACTTACCGCAACCACTGGAACCGACGATACTGACGAACTCGCCCGGTTTGATGGAAAGTGAAATGTTCTCCAAAACCGGCAACGACTCTCCGCGCACCTTGTATTGCTTGTTGAGATTTTTGATTTCCAGCGTAGCTGCATGAGCCATGATGTTCTCCTTAAAATAGTTTCAGAACCGGTTAGGTCCGGTCGCCGCGCCAAGCCAGCAGATGCGATTCGATACGGGTGGCAATAAAATTTAACAAGGCACCGACAAGCCCGATAATCAACATGCCGAACACAATCAACTCGACATTAAACGCGGCGCGACCTTTGATAACAGCATCGCCCAAACCCGTGTCTGCCGTCACCAATAGGAATTCCGCACCAATAGTCGCCATCCATGCGTAGATCAAGCCGAGATGCAGGCCGGTGAGTATCTGCGGCGAGGCGGCCGGCACGATCAGCCGCGTGATAGATTGCCAACGGGTGAACGCATACACACGCGCCACTTCGAGCTGGGTGCGCGGCACGCTGCGCACGCCGTCAAAAGTATTAATCGCAACCGGATAGAACGTTGTCAGCGAAATAAATACAATCTTGGCGCTATCGCCTGTCCCCAGCCAGGTTGAGATCAACGGCAGCCAGGCGAACAATGAAATATGCTTGAGCGTATTGAAAGTCGGCCCGACGATACGTTCCGTCCAACGCGACAAGCCCAGCAGTACGCCGAAGACAATCCCGGCAAAACTCCCAATCACAAAGCCGGACATATCTCGCATCAAACTGGCTTCAACCCCTTCCATGAAACCATCGCGCGAAATCGCCTTTACCGCTGCCTGATAGACCTTCTCGGGCGGTACGATCAACTTGGTATTGACCCAGCCCAAAGTAGTAACGACATACCAGACAGTCAATAACGTCAGCGGCAATACCGCCCAGCGCCAGTCGCGATTTCGAATAAGATGTATCAAGTTCATTTCGCCTCCCCGTGAACGGTGTGCAACCAGCTTTGCAAGCGAGACTCCAAGAAACTCAAACTTAAATCGAGTGTTACGCCGATGACACCGATTACAATCACACCGACAAATACCAGATCCAATTGCATCAGCAGGCGTGCATACCCCATCAGATATCCGACCCCCTCACTGGAAGCGAGCAACTCGACAAACACTAGTGCCAGCCACGCTTGCATGATGCCCTGACGAAATCCGCTGAACAGACTGGGCAGCGCCGCCGGCAACACCACTCGCAGCAATACCTGGCTACGCGTGAAGCGATAAACCTGCGCCACCTCCAGCAGATTGCGCGGGATATTGCTGATCCCCTTGTAGGTTGCCACCGTCACCGGCACAACCACTGCGATAGAGATAGCGGCGATCTTTAGGCCCTCATCGATGCCCAGAAAAATAATCAGCAGCGGTATCCATCCCACCACCGGAAATTGTGAAAACACTTCGAACGACGGATAAAGATAGGCACGCGCCGTCTTGGACAACGCGACAGAAAATCCCAGCAGCCAGCCGATGCTGCTGCCGATCAAAACACTCCAGCCGATGCGAGACAGGCTGACCGACAAATGATGTGTCAGATCGCCTGATTCCCATAAATCCTGCAAAGATTGCCACACCAGCTCGGGTGGCGGTAAAAGTTGCACCGCGATCCACTCATGGATCACCGCAAACTGCCATAGCCCCAATACGCCCAGCGGCAAAATCAAGCCGACAGCAGCATGACTCACGCGGATGGAAAAACCACCGAGAGTCAAAAACAATCGCTGCAATATTCCGGAGTTAACCAGGCCATGAACAACAGGTCTCGTTGCGTCATTCATCATTCAACCTCATTTTCAACTTCTTACACTTTAAGAAGCATGGAGGCGACATTTGTCGCCCCATACTTAAATTAACTATTTCTTGAGATTGCCATCCTTGTCGAACTCATCCCAATAGTGTTCCAGCTTCAGCTCTTTCAATGCATTGTTCAGATACTTTGGTTCTATCCAGCCTTTGACATCCACATCGTGACGTATCAACTTGAAACGTTTAGTCTCATCGACCGCTTTTTGCAGGCTGGCCACGTAGTACTCGTCAAACAAGGGACTGATCCGCTCACGTAACTTGTCGTTTTTCCACGTTTCCACATAATCGAGATAGGTATCTGTCGCTTGACGTGACCACAATTGCATCAACTCAGTACGATTCTTTTCTTCGGAAGAAAACTTGGCTTCTTTAACGATAGTGGTAACGACGCGCTGCA
This sequence comes from Gallionellaceae bacterium, assembly GCA_003151655.1. GTDB lineage: Bacteria > Pseudomonadota > Gammaproteobacteria > Burkholderiales > Gallionellaceae > PALSA-1006. The sequence continues at coordinate 4,885 of PLYB01000177.1, forward strand.
CGATGTCGGGATATTTCTTCTCAAATTCTTCACCTACCCAAAAATTGCTAATGCTAGTGAGCTTGGGGTCGCGGGATACCTTGAACAATATCTTAGCCACTCCTCGTGATACCAGATCGTAGGGCTTAACAATCGCACCATCGATGTCTCCCGTCGCCAACGCGGCTTTAAGCGTGGCGGCATCCAAACTGATCACCTTAAAATCGCGTTCTGTGAAACCATTTTTTTCAAGTACACGCGCCAGTGTCAGTTGACCTGCAGTACCCTTGGTTACGCCGATTTTCTTCCCTTTCAGATCAGCCAATGTTTTAGCTTCCGAATTAGCGGGCACGACAAAAACAATCTCTCCGAAACGCCCCTGTCCCAAAATCAACTTGTGCTTCAACCCGGTGGAGCGCCCCACAATTAGCGGCAAGTCGCCATGACTGGCGAAGTCGATCAGCTTGTTGGCAAATTGTTCATTGGTAGCCGGGCCTGCACCCACGTTGAAGAACCACTTAATTTTGATGTTGTCCTTCTTGAACTCCTCTTCCAATGCCGCATGCAAATGCGTGGTTGCCAAGGAGCTCCCCCCTGCCAGCGGGCGGCCGGAAGCCCCCGCGCTGGAGAAGGCAATACGGATTTCAGTTGGCTTGCCTTCATCCGCCTGCGCAGGCTGTGGCAGCAACGGCAGCAAGGTCAGCGCGCCCAGCAACCAAGATAATTTGTTTACTATTTTTTTCATTTTATATTCCTAAATTTAAATGGCTAAAGATCAGAAACCGAACTGGAATTGAACGATCAAGTCCTGATAATTGGTTTTGGCGTGGTTGTAATAGTGGTAATCATTCAGGTTGACCTGAAACTTGGTTGTTTCCGCAAAGAACAGATTGAAACCCACGGTCGAAATGTCGATCTTGCCGGTGACATTCGTTCCCGATGCAGCCGTGTTATCCGTGTTGGCATCCCAGCTGTCGTAACGCAAGAAAGGTTGATATGTCTTCGGCCACCAGTCGTCATACTTACCCTGGCCAGTACCATTAGATGACTTCAGCCATTGCTCACCCCAGGTGTAGAACAACGTAAGCGTTTGCCCTACTGAACGAATTTGACCTGTCTTGCCGGTATTGGTGGTAGCGATATTGCTGCCCGAAGCAGGCTGGTTCAGATTTGTTACAAAACTATCATCACGACCTTGTGCATATTCGTATGTAGCACCGAACGGCAAATGGTTGTAGTAAATATCAAAGCCATAACGTTCGCTTTTACCGTCTACCGGAGTTGTGACCGTCGCACCGCTGGCCAGTACATTTTTTTCTCCTGTTTGATAAGACAAACCGAATTTCAACTCACGCAACCAACTGGTGTAATCAACCGGGGCTGTGACGGCAATACGTGCCAGATAATCTTTTTGAGAGTTGTTGTCCGACTGATTCGGACCGCTACCGTTGGTCACCCCCACCGCATATTCCAGCAATGGCGCACGGTAATTAAAACCGTAATCGACATATGGGCTGTAGTCGCCACGCAAGATCAAACCGATTTGGCGCGTACCCACTCCCAGCCCTGAAACGAACTGTGCCGCATTGATGGCGGGCTTCAATTCGTCAGTTGTTTGCGCCTCTAATCCGAAGACCGTCAATTGCTGACCGAAACTAAGATTTAAGTTTGCGTCTTCCAATCCGGTAACGGCAGGATTAATAAAACCGTATTGAATATAGGCATCCTGCAGATTAAAAAGACTGGTCGCCGCCAATGTCGTTGTAGTTGGCGTAACCGAAGTCGTAGAGGACTCTTTAGCGTAAGCAAAGCCCACCTTGTAATCCAAATTATGTCCTTCGCCGTAATCCTTAAATAAATTACCGGCAAAAGCGATAGTCGATAGCGGAATGTCAAAACTTGAAGCTCGTGCAGTCGATTGAGTTGTGGCAGCTCCGGTCGATGTTCCTGTCGTTGTAGCGTTGAAACGCACTTGCGTTGAACCGGTGATCGTAGTGGTCCGGTTAGTTTGCGCCGTCTTATAGTCGCGTAGACGCTGCACATCGTATTTATAGTTTTCCAGATCGGCACGTAAACCGCTAATGTCATCTTTGTTGGCGGGCTCACTTGTAGAAGCCGCCGCACCTGATGAAGATGATTTCCCGGCTTTGACTTGTTGCCCCAACAACTCAACCGTGCTTTTCAATTCCTCGATCTGTTGCTGTAATTCCTGCGTCGATGGAGTCGCACCAAAGCTTGTTCCCGCATAGGCAAACAATGCCAGCGCAAGAATCTGATTACCCGCCTTCAATTTAAATTTCAATTTATTCCCCTATTGGTTTAATCGTGCGATGCAATGCAGTGAATTTTTCTACCCGCATCCATCGTGTCTAAAACTGATGCCGGACTTTCCGGCACACGTAGCCATTCATGGCAGACAAGCTATCAGCATGATCTATGCCAACTAGCAAAATCCTAGTTAGCACAAGGATTTTGAATAGTTATCCGAAAGTACAACGGGAGAATATTGCTTCCTGAGCAGCATGTGATTGCGGCGACTTGCGCAAAACCAAACAGCGGGATTTTTTTCATATTCTTGCGGCGCTTGTTGGGACTGTTGAAGCCGCAGCAGCGGCAACAAAAAAGATGCTGCATTTTCACCAGCCATTATTTATATCCCAGAACACGCACAGCGAATTTCATCCCATTAAAAATATCTCAAACGCCTGAACCAGCGAGGGTTCAATAGACACTTAGACAACTTAATAATTGCCCGGACATCAATTGGCATGATAGTTGCCTATGTAATCGCGACACAGTGAGTCGATTGGTATTTACAGAAAATCCTTTCCTACGAATATTTTTATTTCGATAACTTCGATAACACTGACTGACAAAATAATTTTTCCATTTGAAATTTGAAAGTAGAACAACCATGAATAAACTATTCGCACTTTTTGCACTGACCTTTGCAGCTTCGCTCGCATTTGCCGCAGATGGTGATGCCCCCAAGGCCGCGCCCAAGTATGTCGACCCGCAACCGTGGGAGCACAAGACCAAACGGTTGGATCGCGCTCAACTGGATAAATTGCTGGGGCACCCTGAAAAATTACTTTTCATCGATGTGCGTCGCCCGGATGAATTAACCAAGGTCGGCGGCTTCCCGATTTACCTCAGCATTCAGGTTAAAAACTTGCCGGAAAGTTTGGCTTACATCCCCAAAGATCGCCAGATCATTACCGTTTCCAATCGAGCACATCGCGCGGGTGATGCGGGAGATTTGCTGCTGAGCAATGGCTTCAAAGTAGCCGGTGCTGCAGGTGTTCTGGATTATCAGGATCAAGGCGGCTCGTTACTCAAAGTTGCAGTGCCACCTCCAAAACCAGTAGCGGCGGCTTCAGCCGTGCCCGCCACAAATGCAGCGGCAGCTAAGTAATAAGCGATAAATACTTAAAGAGGAATTTAACATGCAAAAAAAAGCAATCTATCTCGCCGTGTTGTGGACGCTCACAACAGCGCTAGCCATAGCAGATGACAAACCGGCGACTCCGCTAGCTGATGCAACGAAAGTTGCCGAGCCAGCTAAATCAACTGAGCCCCCCAAGGTCGCCGAGCCATCCAAGCCATCGCGCGCTCAGCCAAAACTCTGGTCGTGGCAGCCGGTGCAGGTTCCTGCAGAACCAAAAGTAAAACAAGGCAAATGGGTACGTACCCCCATTGATGCCTTTGTGCTGGCCAAGTTGGAAGCCAAGAATATCAAACCATCCAAAGATGCTGATCGTGCCGCATTCATTCGTCGCGCTACGCTGGATGTATGGGGTGTGATTCCGTCGCCGGAAGAGGTCAAAGCCTTCGTCACCGACAAGTCGCCGAACGCCTATGAGAAGTTGGTGGATCGTTTGTTGTCCTCTCAAAAATACGGTGAACGTCAAGCGCGCCGCTGGCTTGATCTTGCACGTTATGCGGATAGCACCGGTTTTCAAAACGACACCACGCGACCCAACATGTGGCGCTACCGTGATTACGTAATCAATGCCTTCAACCAGGATAAACCCTACAATCAATTCGTCAAAGAACAACTGGCCGGAGATGAGATTGCCCCCAACGACCAGAATGCACTGGTCGCAACCGGCTTCTTGTTGAATTACCCGGACAATTACAACTCGCGCGACCTAGTGCAACGCCAATATCAAATTGAAACCGACATGACCGACACCGTCGGTTTGGCCTTGCTGGGGCAAACCGTAGGTTGCGCGCGCTGCCACAATCACAAGACCGACAAGATCACGCAAAAAGACTACTTCTCGCTACAAGCATTTTTTGCCAACACCAGCGTGAACGAAAAGGTCGTACCAAAAGAAAAGGGCGAGCAAGAAAAGAAATTCGAGGAAGCCCAAGCCAAGTATCTGGCCGCGACCAAAGATATCCGCACCAAGCAAAAAGCAATTCTCGATGTCTATCGCGAAGCCGGGACGAAGTATCACAAAGAACGTTACCTGACCGATAGCCGCGAAGCGATCTTTAAACCTGAAGCACAGTGGACTCCTCTGGATCGCTGGGTCAATCACCGCCTTGAAAACGTATCAACAGAACGTGATATTGAAAATTATCTCAAGCTGATTACGGAAGACAAGAGCCATCCGCAACACACTCCGGCAAGCGAAGCCAGTTGGGCTGAGTTTAAACAACTGGCTGCGGAGTTGAAGAAATTCGACGATCTCAAGCCGTCCGCCGGTTCGAAATACATTTCTGCCGCAACCGAACTTGGACATCCTGAATCACCAGTGACGCATATCCGCTTCACCGGAGTTCACGAACGCCCACTGGATGAAGTGCAACCCGCATTCCCGGCGGCACTCACCAATGAGAAACCGAATATCGTTCCAAGCGCAACATCGTCTGGACGCCGCACGGCCTTGGCTGAGTGGATCACCAGCCCGACCAATCCGCTTACTTCGCGTGTGTTCGTTAACCGTGTGTGGAACCAGTATTTCGGCAGCGGTATTGTAAAAACCGTGAGCGACTTCGGCAAAGCAGGCGACAAACCGACTAATCCGGAACTACTGGATTATCTGGCAAGCAATTTCATCAAGGAAGGGTGGAGCGTTAAAAAGCTGCATCGTCAGATATTGTTGTCCAGCGTTTATCGTCAATCGTCCGATCATCGTGCCGATGCATACAAGGCTGACCCGGACAATCAACTGTTGGCAGTATTCCCGCGCAAACGTTTGGATGCGGAAGAAATTCGCGACTCCTTGTTGGTTGCTTCCGGTCAGTTGCAGGACAAAATCGGCGGCCCGGCAGTCTTCCCGCCCATGCCCTCAAATGTAATCGTGGGTAACAACACTTTCGACGACAACCCATTGTGGAAAGTTTCAAAGGACGTGCACGACCACAACCGTCGCAGCTTGTATGTATTTACGCGCCGCAGCGTTCCGTACCCAATGCTGGACGTGTTCGACCCTGCTAATCCGCAACTGGTCCACAGCAAGCGTGACGTGACCACCACTCCGCTACAGGCGTTGACCTTGTTCAACAACGAAACGGTGTTTTCATGGTCGCAATCTTTGGCCGGTCGCGTCATCAACGAAGCGGGCAACAATGAAGCGGCACAAGTGGACCGACTGTATCAGATTTTGTTTGCACGCAATGCCGACAAGTTTGAGAAAACGGCATCGCATGAATTCCTCGGCAAGCAGGCACAAATCATTCAAGCGAAAGCAGCCGACGGGAAATTTGTGATCAGCACCCCGATTGGATTAAAGGCAGCTCCAGCGCAAGACCCGATCAAACTGGCCGCCTTTGTCGACCTTGTACATACCGTCGCGAATTCCAACGAATTCGCCTACCGCTTCTGATATTGAATAGTTATTTTAGAAAAGGAAATAAAATGAATACTTTTTCGCGTCGTGAATTTTTACTTAAAGCCGGTGTCGGGCTGGGCGCTGCCGCGTTCAGCGGCTATATTCCCGGAGCCGGTTTTATTTCGGCGGCATCGGCGGCTGAACTGATCGATCCGCTCGCCCCCAAAGCCCCTCACTTTCCGGCCAAAGTAAAAACAGTCATCTGGCTGCACATGGACGGGGCTCCCAGCACCCTGGATCTGTTCGATTACAAACCCGAGTTGAAAAAACTGGCCGGGCAACCGATCCCCGAGTCTTACCTGAAGGGCATCAAAACCAGCACACAGGGCGGTATCACCAAACTATTCTGGTCGGACAAGCGCGAATTTAAGCAGTACGGAGAAAGCGGTGCTTATTTTTCAGACTTGCTGCCGAACCTGTCTCAACATGCCGATAAGATTGCCTTCATCAAATCCAGTGTCACTATCGGTGCGACCCACGACATTTCGATTTTGAAATTGAACACCGGCGATGTGAATCCCGGCCGCCCTTCATTGGGTGCATGGGTGTCTTACCAGTTGGGTTCTGCCAACCGCGATCTGCCTTCGTATGTGGTGCTGTACAACGACAACAAAGAGCCGCGTGCAGGTTCGGTAAACTGGAGTTCGGGTTTCCTGCCCGCCGTTTATCAGGGCGTAGCCTTCCGCCCCGGCGATTCCCCGATTCTTAATCTGGAACGTGCCGGTGCCTGGGCTGCACAAGAACAACGCAACTCGCTGGATCTGCTGAAACGTCTGAACGAAAAACGCGGCGCAGCTTATCCCGAAGACACGGAACTGCAAGCCCGCATCCGTTCTTATGAGCTGGCTGATCGCATGCAAACTTCCGCACCGGAAGCGGTTGACCTGAGCAAAGAATCGGAAGCCACCAGAGAAGCGTATGGCTTGAATGACGAAACTACCAAGAGCTACGGCCAAGTGTTGTTGCGTGCCCGTCGTTTGGCAGAGCGCGGCGTGCGCTTCATCCAGGTGGTATCCGGCCCTGCACTTCCCGATGGCGACAACCGCAACTGGGATGCGCATAACAGTCTCGAAAAGAACCACGGCACCAATGCCAAGATGGTGGACAAGCCCATCGCCGCTTTGCTGGCCGACCTGAAAGAGCGCGGCCTGCTGGATTCGACACTGGTGGTGTGGGCTTCCGAATTCGGACGTACCCCTTGGGGCGAAAGCGGCGACGGTCGCGATCACAATCCGTGGGGCTACACGCAATGGATCGCGGGCGGCGGTGTCAAGGCCGGCACGACCTTCGGCGCAACCGACGAGATCGGCGTGCAGTCGGTTGGCAAGACTGTCGACACCTACGACTTGCATGCCACCGTGCTGCAACTGCTGGGGCTGAACCATTTGAAGACCACCTTCTTGCACGATGGTCGCACGGAGCGTCCCACAGTTGTGTTCGGCGAGGTCATCAAAGACCTGCTCGCTTAACCACGCTTAATGTGAAACTCGCGTAGCGATTCGCTCGCCCCTCTCCCACCGGGGGAGGGTTGGGGTGGGGGAAACGGGCATCATAAGTTTCATTTTTCGGAGTGTGTCATTGCCATACCCGTTGCGTAGCTCTGGCAAAGTAGCCCGGAACTCAAAGTCTCCGGGCTACTTTGTTGTTCGGGTTTCACCTGTTTTAGAAATATGGATCAAATCAGTATGCGTAAGTTGATGTTAGCTTTTAGTTTGATGGTAATGACAAGCAGCGCAAGTGCCGCTCAAGTCACCATAGATGAGGATTACATGCAAACCATGGAAGACAGGCAAAAGAGTCTGACTAAAAATATCGGGGTGCAGAATGCTCAAGGTGCCAATGAAGATTTAAAAGAGTTGGAAGACATGTTTGGCGAAGTCGCGGAATATTATGTAGCGAAAGGCAATGCTAAAGACGCTGTCGATTGGTCAAACGAAAGCAAAGACCTGTCCATCGCCATTGAAAAATACGTGGCGGCAAAAGATTACGATAACGCAACCATATCAGCTACGACGCTGGCCAAGACATGCAAGGCTTGCCATCGCGTGTATAAAAAAGACAAAGAGAAAAAATAGAAAATTATGGCCACACTGAATGATGAAACAAAAGCAAATCCCCCTCCGCTTTGCTCCCCCCCCTTTTACAAAGTGGGTTGTTCCCCACTTTGTAAAAGGGGGGCTAGGGGGGATTTGCTTTTGTTTCACGTTAATATTTGAAAGGAACAGCATGAAACGTTTATTACCGGGTTGTTTATTGGCAATGTCGCTGGCGCAACCCGCGCTCGCCGCCTTGCAGGAAGGAGTGACAGCTCCCGACTTTAAAGCGCAGGCTTCGCTGGCCGGCAAAGCATTTAGCTACTCGCTGAAAGAGGCTCTGAACAAAGGCCCGGTAGTCGTCTATTTCTACCCTTCCGCCTACACCGGCGGATGCAATATTCAGGCGCATGAATTCTCGGTCAATCAAGCAAAGTTTGCTGATGCCGGAGCGTCGGTGATCGGCGTATCGCTCGACAGCATCGACCGGCTCAACGATTTCTCGGCGGATGCAAATTACTGCGCAGGTAAAGTTGCCGTGGCTTCGGATGCCGATGGCAAAATCGCCAAGTCTTACGAGCTGACGGTGCGCGATGCCGCGCCCGACAAGAAAGACACGCGCGGCATTGAAATCAGCCACGGCTTTGCCGAGCGCACGACTTTCGTCATCACTCCCGACGGTAAGATCGCGGCGACATTGACCGGCCTTGCTCCCGCCGCCAACGTTGCCAAATCGCTGGAGGTGGTACAACACATCGCGGATGCTAAAAAATCCGATAACTGGTAATTATTTTGCTGTATCAGTCATGGGTAAAGCGATGCGTACTGATCGCGTGCCTGATTATTCCCGCCATCGTATATGCCGATGCGCCCTCGTTCGAGGACAATGCCTCGGCATATGAATTACGTATCGGCACGGGCGACCCCGCATCCGGAAAGAAAAAAGTCCAGTCCGAAAACTGTCAGGAGTGTCACGGCATAAACGGCATCAGCAGCTCGCCCACATTTCCAAAACTCGCCGGGCAATATGCCGAATACATCGTAAAACAGCTCAAGGATTTCCAAAGCGGCAGACGCAAACATCCCGTCATGACAGCAATGGCCGACGGACTGACGGAAGATGATGTGTTGGACATCGCGGCCTATTTCGCCAGCCATCCCATCATGCAGGGGGACGGCACAGGAAACAGTCAACTCGCCAGAGATATTTTTACCCGTGGCGATCTGGCTAGAAACATCCTGCCCTGCCAAAGCTGCCATGGGGAAGCGGGCAAAGGGAAAAGCACTGCCACTGAAACGCGCCCGGTGATCGGCGGACAACACAGAAACTATTTACGCGAACAACTGCGCAACTGGCGCAGCGGCGCGCGCAGCAACAGCCCCGATGGCGTGATGAACATCATTGCAAAATCGCTGAGCGACACCGAGATAGAAGCGCTGTCGAATTATATTTCAGGGTTATAGAAAAACCTTACCTCCATCTGCTTCGTTTGCAACATCCAATGCATAACGATTGCCTGAAAAACAGCAGACCGCTCCAACTCATTTCCTCCATCCCCTTGCAGATCAAGGCTTGCAGCAAGCCCTCGTGTTGGCATCGTAATTGCTGATGTGCATCAGGCCTTAAGACTGGTTAAGCCTCCGGGTTTTTTCAGCCCCTAACTTCTGTTCAAGGATGTCCCGATGAAACGTTTGCTATTTGAAGTTCACCGCTGGGTCGGTATCGCGCTGGCTTTGTTTATGTTGTTGTGGTTTTTTTCCGGGCTGGTCATTATTTATGCCGAACCAACAACGCCATTCCGCGCCCAGCAACTTGCCAATGCCGACTTGTTGCTGCCGGAAAGCGGTTGGCTCAGCGCGGGTGAGGCATGGGAGCGCAGTGCCGAGAAACGCAAAGCACTGGCAGCAGCAAAAACTGAAAAGAAAGCAACACCTGCTGCGGGCAATAAGCCGCAAACAACCGGGGCTGAGATCGTGGAAGCGAGGTTGCTACAACAAGCCCGCGATCCGGTATGGTTGGTCGAGGATAAGCGCGGCCAGCATTTTGCGCTGTCCGCCGTCGACGGGAAATTGCATGAGACATCGCCGGAACAGGCACTGGCAATTGCAGCTCGCTGGCTGAATAACAAAACAGGCCATCTTCC
>PLYB01000288.1 GCA_003151655.1 Gallionellaceae bacterium
AACGCGATGGCAGGGGATAAGCAAGGCGATGTTATTTTTGCCAATCGCCGTACCGACGCTACGACATGCTTTAGGAACACCTGCTTTTTTTGCAAGTTGCGTGTAGGACACTATTTTGCCAGGAGGCACAGAGATCAAAGCTTCCCATACCTTGATCTGAAAGTTAGTCCCCCTCAGCAGCAAATGCAAAGGTTGTGCTGATGGATTTGCATTGAAAATCGTGGCCGCAAGTTGTAATGCACGTTGCGGGTCAGGGATGAAGGTCGCTCCAGACCAATCCTGCCGGAGACTAGCTACAGCAATGTCAGATGCTTTACCATCTACAAACCCTAAATGACATATACCGCGCNNTGTAGGCGCATTCCCATATCTGATTTCCAAGCCTGCCCCCCGTGTTTTAATTTCTCCCGGCGACATAGCTTCGCAAGTCACCATCAAATCATGCAGTCGCCCAGGGCTCGACAAGCCCGCGCCCAAGGTGACTGACAAAATGTCACCCGAGTTGCGCCTACCCCGTTTGGAGATGCCCTTATCGCATGGACGTGGCGCGGTATATGTCATTTAGGGTTTTACGCAATGCTTGCTTGGCGTATTCTTTGGTTAGGTACTGCAAAAATCTTTTGGGCGAAACCCCAGCCCACTCAGAAAAGACCTTTTGCAGATGAAATTCGCTCAGATCGCAGTAGATTGCAATTTCGTTTAGCGTGGGTTGAGTTAGAGCATGGTGACGTATAAATTCAATCGCACGAGCGACTATCTCATATTGCCTGACCTGATCCGCTATGGCATCACGCATTGCCGGGTAGCTTCCGCAGTAACAGTGTGGCTGGGTTGAATCCGGTGACCAATGCCGTGCCAACAATAATGATGCACGAACCGGCAATCATGCCAAAGGTAATGACTTCGCCCAGAAAAAGGTGGCCAAATAAAATCCCGAATATGGGAATCAAGAATGTAACAGTCAGCGCGGAGGTTCCTCCTATGTCCCTGATCAATCTAAAATAGAGCAGGAATGCTATTCCGGTGCAGACAATACCCAAGGTTGCGACTGCCAGCATGACGCCCAGGCTGGGGGGACTTGAAACCGAGGCAAATGGTATGGCGGGTAAAATGACCAGACTTGCCGCCCACATGCTGCCATGCGCGTTGGAAAAACTGTCCACCGACTTTGCCGTTTTTGCATAGTTCGTGGCTAAGCCGTAAGAAAATGCGGCCAGCAACACTGCTGCTATTGCGACTCCTGCCCCACGCTGAGCGGATAATTGGTCAAGGCCGACGATCATAGCCACACCGATGATACCCAGCACCAAGCCAAGTACAGTTTTTCCGTTCAAAGGGTGTCGATACCAGACTGCGCCGATTACCGCGCCCCATATCGGTGACGTTGCATTCAGAATAGAAAGTGTCGATGCCGAAAGGGTCTGCGCGGCATAGCCGAACAGCAGAAATGGAAGTGCCCCGTTGAATACGCCCAGCATAAGGTAGTGCCGCCAATGCTGTTTGGCATTGAGCGGCTTGTGTAGAAACCGGGCAACGATCATCAGTAATATCGCCGCAAGGGCAACGCGGGATTCGATTAAGATCAGCGGCCCCAGTATCGGAGCGCAGATACGAACATACAAAAATGCGCCGCCCCAGATTGCGGCAAGGGTTAACAGTCTGATAAAAATAGCCAAGTTCATGGTTCTTCCAAAATTGTCGAGGCAAGCACAGTATCGTTGACCAGAGCGTTCCATGCCACCCGATTCTTGCGGTATTGCCAACGGTATAACTTTGGCAGCTTAGTTATTCCGAATAACAGAAGTGCAGGACGATAGCTTATGCATTTCCCAGCATCGCTTTCAACCGCGCCAGTTTCGCTTTGCCTTCCTCTTTGCTGACTTCCGGCGCGTTACCTGCCGCCACGGCACCAGCAAAAATTACATCGCCTTCGGGTAACTCTTTGATAAAACGGCTGGCTTCGCAGGTCGCCCATTCCTTGCCGCGTTTGCGCTTGATGCAATAACTGATGTGCAATGAACGCTGAGCGCGGGTGATGCCGACGTACATCAGGCGGCGTTCTTCTTCGATCTGTTCGGGCGCTTCACTGCGTTCGTGCGGCAATACGCCTTCTTCCACGCCAACCAGATAGACGTGTCCGAACTCCAAGCCTTTGGCCGCATGCAATGTGGACAGCGAGACCGCATCGACTTCCTCTTCGCGTGATTCGAGCAGGTTCATCAAAGCGATGGTCTGGGTCATTTCCAACAGCGTTTTGCCATCAGCTTCCGATTTTCGGTTCAGCCAGCCGACAAAATCGCTCACGTTCTTCCATTTTGTTTCGGCCTGACGCGGCTCATGGCTATCGAATAGCCAGGCTTCATAGTCGATTGCGCTCATCAGATCGGTCAGCACCGGCGCGCATGCTTCTTTGGCGGCACGCGCTTCCATGCGATTGATGAAATTACAGAAAGTGATGAGTTCTTCGTGTTGACGTGCGGGCAGTTGATCTTCCATCGGACTTTCGAAGGCCGCCTCGAACAGACTGATCTCCCGCGTTCCCGCATAACTTGCGAGTTTTTCCAATGTGCTATTGCCTATCCCGCGTTTGGGGGTGGTCACGGCACGAATGAAAGCGGGGTCGTCGTCGGGGTTGGCGATGAGGCGCAGGTAGGCAACCAGATCCTTAATCTCGGGGCGATCAAAAAATGGGGTTCCGCCGCTGACCGTGTAAGGGATATTTTGCACGCGCAAGTGTTCCTCAAATACCCGCGATAAGTGATTGCTGCGATAGAGAATTGCATAGTCAGCGAAGCGCGTTTTATGCTCGAACTTGTGTGCCATCAGGCGCAGCACCACCGACTCCGCTTCGTTGTCATCATCCTTGGCGGCGAAGATGCGAACCTGATCGCCCAAACCGTGATCGCTCCAGAGTTTCTTTTCGAACAGCTTGGTGTTGTTCTTAATCACGTGGTTGGCACTCTGCAAAATCCGCTGAGAAGAACGATAGTTCTGCTCCAGTTTAATCACGCGCAAATTTGTATAATCTCTTTGCAAGTTTTGCAAATTGGCAGTACTGGCTCCGCGCCATGAGTAGATCGCCTGATCGTCATCGCCCACTGCAGTCAGTGCCGCACGGCTGCCAGCCAGCAAGCGCATCATCTGATACTGGCAGTCATTGGTATCCTGATATTCATCCACCAGCAAGTAACGCAGACGTTGCTGCCAGCGAAGTAATGCTTCGGGGTGTCCTTGAAAGAGATCAACCGGCAAACGGATCAGATCGTCAAAGTCTACCGCTTGATAGGCGCGCAAAGTTTCCTGATAACGCGAATAGAGCAGGGCGATGCGCTGTTCGGCTTCACTATCAACAAGGCTTTGTGCATGTTCCGGCGAAACAAAGTTGGCTTTCCAGTTCGACATCATGCTTTGAGCAAGACGGATATCCTGTTTGTCCGGTGAGCCGAGCAATTCGCTGATGATTTTTCCCGTATCGGCGGAATCCATGATCGAAAACTGTTTTTTGTAGCCGATGAGTCCGGCTTCCTCACGTAGGATTGTCATTCCCAAGGCGTGAAAAGTGCTGATGGTCATACCCTTGGCATTGCCGCCAGGCAGCAACTTGCCAACACGCTCACGCATTTCATTCGCCGCTTTATTGGTAAAAGTGATGGCCGCCAGATTACGCGCCGAGTAACCGCATTGCTCAACCAGATAAGCCAGCTTATGCACGATCACCCGGGTTTTTCCGCTACCGGCTCCAGCGAGCACAAGTAGGGGGCCGTCCAAATAGGTGATAGCTTCGCGTTGGGCGGGATTGAGTTTACTTAGCATCTGAAGTGCAAAACAATATTAGAATTATTTAATTAGGGCTGGATAACCGAGGGCTTGCCTGTCATAAATGGCGGGTCGTGTAGCGGTAAATAGTAGTTTTGCCAGCAACGTTCAATTCGCTTAAGAGAATGATTGGACGAGTGCCGTTATATTTTTTTCTGGGATTCCCGCAGGATGGAGTGCAAGTATCGATTACCAATGGTTCAGTGTTTAATTTCCCGCTGCTCGTCCAGTCCTTTGTAAAAACAAATTTAGATTTCATTTTACAAAAACTTTCTTTTGGCTTTGGCAATAGTTGCTTCGGCGGCAGCTGTCTGGTGTTTCACTGTTGGTTCGCCTTCACCTAGAGAACCATATACGTCCATACGAATGTCTTTCATAATTTCCACCTGTTGGTTAAGTGGAATGCCGTTATTAAATATTTCATTATCAATTTCTCAGTTAAATAGTATTCAGTTGAAAAGCGCTTTCCCATTTGATGCACTCTTCTATTGACCGACGTACTTGTGCATTCTGTGCCAATCTAGATTTTTCTGGCTCGGTCGGTGTTCAGGTTGTAGCCACGAAAAATCAAGTAGCTTTGCTTGATATGACATAAGCCCTGTTTGATTGGGTGCCAGTTCTGCAAATTTATCGCAAGCAACAACTATTTCGAAGCTTGTGCCGATCGACCAAAGCCCTTGGTCAAATGCCCAGTGATGATTACGGCACAACGCCATTCCATTTGTAATGTCATCGTTCCTACTTTGTGCAAACTGGTGAATATGTGCCGCCTCTACCAACGCCATCCCTGATGGTAGCAACATCTTAATTCCGCATAGCGCGCATGCGTAACGATAAAGCGGCACTATCTGGAGTCGAAATTTGATATCTCTACCCAGCTTGACATCTTCCTTTCTTAATAAAGTTGGCATCGTTTCGCCGCCCAAAGAGAAACCGCTTGAATCCAAACCCAGCATGGCAAGAAGCTTGATTTTTTCTTCCAGAAAAAACCAGCCGCCCGCGATCAAAATTTTTCGAGCTGCATCACGATGGTCACTGTTCCGCATCAACTCGAAAAACTCATTAGGGAGTTCGGCGTGCGAAATTACCTTATTTAACAACTCAACGGATGTCGGACGGATGCTGCCAAGAGCCGCTTCTAACCCCGGAATAGCAACGTGCCGGAGAAATCCATCGCTTTGAAGATGAAAGAATGGCAATTCAGCGCGACCAACTGATCTGCCTCTGGAGCTAACAACTTCCCAATAACCCAAGAAGCGAAAAGCAAGTTCGGGTGTTAGTCTTATGATAGTTGAAGTGATCGCACCGTCCTCGATTTGATCAAGGATTGCAAGCAATAGGAGGGGTTTGTGTGGAGCAGGACTGTTTGAAGCTCTGTCAACACGCAGCTTTGAGAGTCTATTAAGCCATTCGTTAAGCATACGCTATCTGTGGGAACACTTTCAATATCATTGGGAAGTAAATACGTGAGTCTTTTGCCAGATTGCACTTGCTTTCTCTCTCTACTTCCTAAAAGATCAAACTGCATCATACTGCAATTGAATTTTCAGTGCAGTATGAAGTATAGTATTTATTAGAATACGCCGAATACAACTGTATATTGATTGAAGCACGGACGCAGCGCTTGTCTTCCTTGCAAATGCGCCGAAAAGTCAATCGGCATGAATATTCTGCAAACTTCGTTTAGTGTAGAATCCAAGCACTCAATACACCGTGGAGGGCATAAATGAGCCACACTGTCACCTTGCCGCAAACTCTTTTTAAGCGACTGGAAAAAATTTCAGGGTCTAGGAATACGCCTCAAGCAATCATTAAACAGGCTGTTATAGATCGTGTCGAGTACGAGGAATGGTTTGCCGAACAGGTTGCTGCTGGTGTCGCGGATGAAAAAGCGGGACGTGTGTACGGTAAAGAGGAATTTTGGTTGCAGCTAGATAAGGCGAGAAATGAGCGCAAAAAAGCAGCTTAAGCTTACTGCCCGCGCATTTCGAAATATTGCTGCTGCCGAAGACTTTATCTCAAAAGAAAATCCGGTTGCAGCGCAAAAGGTTGTTGAATCAATCTATAAAACGGCGGAAAAGTTGGAGACTCATTCCGAGTTGGGGAAACCGGGCCGACTGGCTGGAACGCGTGAACTTGTTTTGTCAAAGTACCCATTCATTATTGTCTATCGCGTTAGGGCTACTCAAGTTGTCGTTTATTCTGTTTTACATCAATCTCGCAGATATTTTTAAGTTCGGTTTAGTTAAGGGCAGGCTGTTTGGTTTCGCCAAGTATTAGTGAAGAATGCTAACAGGGGGCGAGACATAGCAATAGCGGAGAACTAGGGCGATTGTTGCGGAAATGCAATTTGACATAATATACATTATGCGTAAGTTGGATTAACCGGACTCGGAACGGTTCGAGGAACAGTTTCGCCGGAAAATGCGCATTTTACATTACCCCGTTTATCGGTCGCCCCCTTTCCGTAACTGCTCAAAATGAGCTATGAATATTAGAAGACGAAAAACCGGAGGAAAGTCAAAAACAGAAATACTAACGACTCAAAGTCATAAAGCCGCCGGATTGTTCAATCCTAAAACGTGACAGTAAATCTGTACCTATCAACGAAGCCCCACGCATTGCCGGTGAAATAGCGACAGGTATATTAGAAAATTGAAAACCGCCAAATTCAAGGCTAGAGATCGTTACACGACATAAAGCTGTATTTCCGCCTGCAGTTGCTGCATAACCGACTGCCGCGCAAGTTTTAACTCCCAACTGATAAGCAGAGTCACCAGAAAGAACCGTGGCATTAGCTCCGGTATCCAACTTGAACTGAACGGGTGTTCCGTTAACGCTACCACGAACATAGTAACCACCACGAGAGTCCAAGGGAACACTTAAAGAACCAGCCGCAGCGCCAGAGGCGGCTGTAGATTTATAAGCCATGCTACCGGATGAGCATGGACTAGCGGAATAAACTACTTGTCCAGACTCACTGCATTTATAAACTTGAGCAAATGAAGAAATGGGTAAAGCAAACAAAATCAAAATAGATAATTTTTTCAAAATAACCCCCTATTTCAATCAGGTCTATCTAAATAGCCTTCTAAAATTCTCACTCGTGGCAAGCCCAATCTCATCCAGCGAGACATTACGCAATCTGGCGATTTCCTCGGCTACGTGTTTTACATACGCCGGCTGATTGAGTTTGCCGCGGTATGGAACAGGTGCCAGGTATGGTGAGTCAGTCTCGATCAGAATTTTATCCAGCGGAATGGTTGCCGCCACTTTTTTAATTTCCAAGGCATTTTTAAACGTGACGATGCCCGAAAATGAAATGTAGAAACCCATCTCAATCGCTGTTTGCGCAAATTCCAGACTTTCGGTGAAGCAATGTAATACGCCACCGATTTGTCCCGCATCTTCTTCCTGCATTAGTCGCAAGGTGTCTGCCGCCGCAGATCGGGTGTGAATAATGAGCGGCTTGCGACATTCGCGTGCGGCGCGGATATGGGTGCGGAAGCGTTCGCGCTGCCATTCCAAATCGCCCTGCAAACGAAAATAGTCCAAGCCGGTCTCGCCAATGGCGATGACTTTGGGATGTTGTGCTAGGCGTACCAGTTCTGCTTGTGTCGGTTCGATGGCTAATTCGTAATCGGGATGAACGCCGACCGAGGCGTACAGGTTATCGTGTTGTTCGGCTAACTTTAAAACTTGGGGCAATTTGTCCAAGTCGACCGAAACGCAAAGCGCGTGAGAAACCTCGTTCAGCTTCATCTTGGTAAAAACGTCGTCGATATTTTCAGCCAGCTCTGGAAAGTTCAGGTGGCAATGTGAATCAATAAACATGGAAATTATGCACTAGGCGCAGAAAAAATTTGTCGGTAGGACAATAAGATAGACTCGAATTGTAACTTTGCATTGAGCGGGTGAAAGGCTTCGCGCTTGGCCGTCTGAAGTTCACTTTGATAACCCAACAGGCGCATGGGAGAAATATTGGCAGAGAGTTTCTTCAATAAATCCAACTGTTCCGGGAAATAGCGAACTTGTCCGGTGAGTTTTGCGCTGGCTAGGTCATAACACCATTGTTGCAAGCAATGGATGACTTGTACCGGCGCTGAGCGTTGTAGTTTTTCGGCTAGTTGCAACGCATCCATTTGCGTAGGACGTTGGATCGCGGACAACAATATGTTGCGTTCTTCGATACCTTCCCCGGCCTCGGCGATGTGTAATGCCTGCAATGGTGCGAATCCGGACTGAGCTAATGCGTTTTCAGGATTTGACACACCCTGTTGCTTAAGCCATTCAATGCCGTCAGCCATGGCTGGGGTATTTACGGTCATGCTTAAGCAGCGACTCAAAATGGTGGGTAACAGTTGTTGCGGCTTATGCGTTACCAGAATGAATAACAACTTTTCGGTCGGCTCTTCCAATGTTTTGAGAACCGCATTGGCCGAATTATTATTCATCGACTCTGCCGGATGGATCAAAACGATGCGATAACCGCCCCGGTGCGCAGACAGGTTTGAAAAACTGGCCAAGGCTCTAATTTGATCGACACTGATCTCTTTCGAAGGTTTTTTACCGCCCTCTTTTTCGCCATCTTCAGCTTCGTTTAATGCATCGGGTTGCACCAAACGAAAATCGGGATGTGCCCCCTGCTCGAACCAATGACAGGAATCGCACTGACCACAGGGCAAGCCATCGCCCGCTGGCGCATCGCACAATAACGACTGGGCGAAGTTAAGCGCCATATCCATCTTGCCTATTCCGGCTGCGCCTTTAATTAATAGCGCATTGGGCAAGCGACTACGAAGCTCATGCAGGCTATGCCACGCCTTATGATTCCACGGATAGACTGGTTTCATATCATGCTAACGCGGACAAACCGCAACCAAAGTTTTCAATTGGAACCGCTGAGCAAGTGTGCATTGATCAAACCCAAACCCCTCCCGGCCTCCCNNTGTCAGGGGAGGAGCAGAATATGCCAAAGTTCCAAAGGAACTCTGCATTCTGAGTAGCCCGCTTTTTGCGGCGTATCGAAGGATTTCCATTATTACAACCGTAGCCTTTAGGATCAGAGCGATGAAACTATTCTCAATAAACTTGCCTGAACTTCGTCACGTGTTTTCTCAGCGTGAATGACCGCAAATCGGGATGAATGTTTTTGGCTGCGTGCCAAATAGGCCTGACGCACCTTTTCAAAGAAAACACCCTGCTCTTGTTCGAAGCGGTCCAGCGAGACATTGTTGGACAAGCGTTGACGTGCAATTTCGATGGGAATATCAAATAATAAAGTCAGGTCGGGTTGCAAATCGGCATGTACCCATTGCTCGAGTTGTTCCAGTTTTTGCAGCGCTACTCCCCTGCCCCCGCCCTGATAGGCAAAGCTGGCATCGCTGAAACGATCTGATATTACCCAAGTTCCCCGTTGCAAAGCAGGGCGAATAACTTGCTCAATGTGTTCGCGCCGGGCAGCGAACATCAGCAAGGCTTCCGTTTCCGCATGCATTGCATTGTGCAACAGGATTTCCCTCAAGCGCTCGCCCAACGGCGTTCCGCCGGGTTCGCGCGTCACCAGCAAGTCAACGCCACGCTGGCGCAAGGTATTGGCGAACCACTCCAGATGAGTGCTCTTCCCAGCCCCATCCACGCCTTCAAAGGTTATAAATTTCGCTTGGCTCATTTTATTTGGTATCTGTTTACAGCATTAATGTGTTCGTTCAGTGTACTTGAAAAATACGAACTACCGTCACCGCGCGCCACAAAATATAAAGCATTAGTTTGCGCCGGATGTAGCACCGCCTGAATTGCGGCCAGTCCGGGCAAGGCAATAGGCGTGGGCGTTAAACCGCCCCGAGTATAGGTATTATAGGGTGTGTCAGTCTGCAAATCACGTTTGCGCAAATTACCATCAAACTTTTCCCCGATGCCATAAATAACGGTCGGGTCGGTTTGCAGCAGCATGTGTTTTTTCAAACGATTGATAAATACGCCCGCGATCATCGGGCGATCTTTTGCCTGCCCCGTCTCTTTTTCCACGATGGAAGCTAAAATCAAGGCTTCATAGGGCGTTTTCAAAGGAAGATTGGCATCACGTTGGCTCCAACTTTCCTGCAAATGGCGTAGCATCAGTTGATAGGCACGCTTCAGCACGGCCAAGTCGCTGCTTCCCGCTGCAAAGTTATAGGTATCTGGAAAAAACAAACCTTCAGCCAACATTTCCGTCGCTTCGATACGAGTCAGAATTTCATCATCGGACAAAGCGGCTGAGTCATGCTGCAAGGATGCAGATGAATTCAGAACTTGTCTTAACTGACGGAATGAAATCCCTTCTACTATCGTTATTTCACCTTGCTCTACCCTCCCCTTGCTGATCATGTCCAATAATTGCAAGGGGGTAACGGGTTCTGTTATCTCATAATTGCCGGGTTTAATTTGCGTAGCTTTACCCAAACTTCTTGCCAGCAAAACAAACAACGAATCACCGGGTATAACACCGGCCTGACTCATTTGCCGAGCAGCACTTTTCAGGCTGCTGCCCTGTTTAAGTGAAAACTCATAAGGTAGTTGGGAAAATGACAACGGGCGTAACGCATAAAATCCGGCAAGGCCGGCAATAATCAGCGATATAAATAGCAACCAGAGTATGAGTTCTTTAATCAGTTTCATGATTTATCCAGTTTCGTATGCTTTGGGCAACAGGATGATGGTCGCAATGGTAGCCGGGCATTTCCCGTACCGGCCATAGTCCGATCACACTATTTACCAGGAATATTTCATCTGCCCGTAACAAGTCATCCAGTGAAATCGGCATGATTTTGCATGCTATACCCTGCTGGCCTGCCCAATCAATCACGCGCTCGCGTTGCACTCCCGCAACTCCACAACGTGACAGATCTGGGGTAAGCAAATTTCCGTCTTTGACTACGAAAATATTGCTGCGTACGCCTTCAATGACATAGCCCGCTTCATCAAGCAGCAGCCCTTCGCCAATATCGGGATCATCCCATTCAGCCGAAGCCAACACATTTTCCAGTCGATTGAGATGTTTTGCACCCGCAAAACGCGGCTGATGAGCCAAGCGTAATTGGCAAATATGCAAACGTACCCCCGATTTGGCAAACTCTTCAGGGTAGTGGGGCAAAGGATTCAAGCTGAGAATTCGCGTTGTGGCGGGATGCGGTGAAGGCACGTATCCCCGTTGTGACGTTCCTCGGGTCACGATGATCTTGGCCACCCCGTCTTGCGCATCCTGAATCAGGTTTGCCAACTCGTCATACAAAAGAGATTCTGCGGGGCATGGCAACAGGATCGTGCCGCAATCTGCAAACAACTTGGCGTAATGCCGCTGCCAATGTTGTATTTTTCCATGACGCAAGAGCAAGGTGCGAAATACGCCATCGCCATACAGCAAGCCACGATCATGCACACTAATCGTATCGCACGGCAGCCCGTTGATTAGTGTGTTCAAGGCAGTTGTAATTAATTATATTTTGCGAAAAACCAGCGAGCCGTTAGTTCCGCCGAAACCGAAATTGTTATTCACCGCCACATCGATCTTCATTTGGCGAGCCGTATTGGCACAGTAATCCAAATCACAATCAGGATCTTGCTCGAAAATGTTGATGGTCGGAGGTGAAACCTGGTGATGCAGCGCCAGCACACAGAACAATGACTCGACACCGCCCGCTCCGCCGAGCAAGTGCCCGGTCATCGACTTGGTGGAATTCACCACCAGTTTTTTGGCATGCTCGCCGAAAGCCAGTTTGATCGCTTCGGTTTCGTTCTTGTCGCCCAATGGAGTGGAGGTGCCGTGCGCGTTGACGTATTGCACTTGATCCGCATTCAAACCGGCATTGCGCAACGCGTTGACCATACTGCGCTTGGGACCGTCCGTACTCGGTGCAGTCATGTGGTAGGCATCGGCACTCATGCCGTAGCCGATGACCTCGGCCAGAATCTTCGCGCCGCGCGCCTTGGCGAATTCCAGTTCTTCGAGGATCAAGATGCCCGCGCCCTCGCCAATCACGAATCCGTCACGATCCTTGTCGAATGGCCGGCTGGCGCGGGTGGGCTCGTCGTTGCGTGTCGAGAGCGCGCGCATGGCTGCGAATCCGCCAACCGAGAG
>PLYB01000231.1 GCA_003151655.1 Gallionellaceae bacterium
TCCGCGCGCTCGGCATCGGCGCCGAGGAGGCACAGCAAAAATTCGGCTTCCTGCTCGATGCGCTGCAATACGGCGCACCGCCCCACGGCGGCTTGGCCTTCGGTCTGGATCGCATTGTCACCATGATGACCGGTGCCGAATCGATCCGCGACGTGATCGCCTTCCCTAAAACGCAACGCGCGCAATGTTTGCTGACCCAAGCGCCGTCCCCGGTAGACGAAAAGCAGTTGCGCGAACTGCATATCCGTTTGCGTCAACCGGCAACCGCCGAAGTGGTTAAAGGGTGAGTATGAAACGCGGCGTGAAAACGCTGTGCTTGATATTAATCGGGCTGCTGCTCTGGCAGCCCGTGGCACAAGCCGGTTTTTTTTCCGAAAATGCCAGCGCTGAGGCGATCAGTGTTGCCAAGCTACCTCTAGAAGCACGCGATACCTTCCGTCTCGTCAAACAAGGCGGCCCCTTTCCTTATCCGCGCGATGGAATCGTGTTCAGCAATCGCGAGCATAAGTTACCGAGGCAGCAGCGCGGTTACTATCACGAATATACAGTAAAGACACCCGGTGCACGCAATCGCGGTGCGCGGCGCATCGTCTGCGGTGTTGTTCCCGAGTGCTATTATAGTGACGACCATTACCGAACATTTAAACGCATCAAGGAGTGATCCATGAGTGAAGATTTGTGTGCGCGTTTGCAGGATGTGAATGAAGTTGGTGTGTATCGCCTGAGTTGTCCGGTGACGGTACTGGAGGCGAATGTGATGCTGTCCGGTTTGACGTTGTTTGAGGCGGACATCTCAGCCGTACACGGCAAGGGAGAGTTCCTCGCGACCTTGGCACAGACGATCAAAGCGCCCGATTGGTTCGGTCATAACTGGGATGCGTTGGCGGATGTGCTGACTGATCTTTCCTGGCAACCCTCTGCCGGATATGTGCTGTTACTCTGCGGCGGCGATGCGAAGCTGGGTTTGAGCGATACAGATAATGGCATCGTGATGGACATCTTGAACGACACCGTTAACTATTGGAAATCGCAAGGTAAACCGTTTTGGGTATTTTTTGCCGATGGAGTATAAGCAGCCAATATCAGTTCTAGTGGTGATATATACCGCAGCCCCTTCGACTGGGCTCAAGACTGGCTCTGCTGTATTGCTGTTGGAGCGCGCCGATTTTCCCGGACATTGGCAGTCGGTGACAGGTAGTCGTGACGGAGATGAAACAATGCGCGAAACTGCTGTGCGCGAAGTATTCGAAGAAACCGGTTTGGATACTAATTTGTATGAATTGACCGATTGGCAAGTACAGAACGTGTACGAAATCTATCCGAAGTGGCAGCATCGTTATCCCCCCGGCACTACGCGCAATACCGAGCATGTATTCGGCTTGCAATTGCCGCAACAAGCCGCCGTTAAACTTTCCCCGCGCGAACACTTGAACTACCAGTGGTTGCCTTGGAACATCGCGGCGGATAAAGTCTTTTCGCCGAGCAACCGTGCGGCGATCCTCGAATTACCCGAAAGAGTATGTCATGTCTGAACAGGAAATTTCCATTGCATACGATCACCCAGATACCGCGCAGGCGAGTTGCAGCACAGCACACGCTTGGGCGAAAAAGCCACGCGAAGCGGATGCCGACGAGAAACCTGAACTGATCGCGCGGATCAAGCGCATGCTGAAAGAGCAGGATGCGGTGCTGGTTGCGCATTACTACGTGCATCCCGATCTGCAGGATTTGGCGGAAGCTACTGGTGGCATCGTTTCCGATTCGCTCGATATGGCCAACTTTGGACACCAGCATTCCGCCAAAACCATCGTGGTGGCGGGGGTACGCTTTATGGGTGAAACGGCGAAGATTTTGAATCCTGAAAAGCGTGTGTTGATGCCCGATCTTGATGCGGAATGCTCGCTTGATCTGGGTTGCCCGGCAGACGAATTCGCCGCATTTTGCGATGCGCATCCCGACCGCACGGTGGTGGTGTACGCCAACACCAGTGCGGCAGTAAAGGCGCGTGCCGACTGGATGGTGACCAGTTCCATCGCCTTGCCCGTGGTCAAGCATCTCAAGGAGAAGGGCAAAAAGATATTGTGGGCGCCGGATCGCCATCTCGGCAGCTATGTACAGGAACAGACCGGCGCGGACATGCTGCTGTGGCAAGGTTCGTGCATTGTGCATGACGAATATAAAGCGACCGAACTCATCGAGCTGAAAGCGCTGCATCCGGCTGCGCAGGTGCTGGTTCATCCGGAATCACCGCGCGCGGTGGTCAAGCTGGCAGACGTGGTGGGTTCCACTTCGCAACTTATCAAGGCGGCACAGAACTCGACTGCCAAAGAATTTATCGTTGCAACCGACAATGGCATTCTGCACAAGATGCGCACGCTGTGCCCGAATAAAGCATTCCTCGAAGCGCCCACCGCCGGGCATGGCGCAAATTGCACCAGTTGCAGCCACTGCCCGTGGATGGCGATGAACGGTTTGCTTAATCTGGCCGAAGTACTGGAATCGGAAAAAAACGAGATTTATGTCGATCCGGCCATTATCCCGCTTGCAGTGCGACCAATTCAGCGCATGCTGGATTTTGCCGGGCAAAGTAAACTGCCGTCGCGTAATTTGGGTAATGCCTAGCGCAACAAAATAATGGCGACATTCGTACTTTTGAGGTTCGACTCAAACGTTACTTGTAAAGTATAGTGAATATTGCGAATAAGCTATTGTGAGCTTGCTTGGTCTAGGGTAAATTCTGCGGTTAAGAAGATTGTTGATTGGCAAATTAGGGTAAATTTGAGTTTATTGCGGAAGGAGACGGAAATGTTGAAGAAAAGAACTTGGGCGATGATATTGCTTAGTGTGGCCGCGTTGATGTTGAGTGGCTGTTCCACTGAAGTTAAACGGGTAGGTGTTGAGCAAGTCAAAGATTTGTCTGGAAATTGGAATGATACCGATTCCCGTCTTGTGTCCGAGGAGATGATTCGCGACTCTTTGTCTGCAAGCTGGATTGACCGGCATGAGAAGAATTCCAGTAAGGCTCCATCTGTCATCATTGGCAGTATCCGGAATCTTTCGCATGAACACGTTAATACACGTACATTTGTTGCGGATCTTGAGCGCGCCTTTGTAAATTCAGGTCGTGTTGATGTGGTTGCCTCCAAGGATGAGCGCGAGGGTATTCGCCAAGAGCGTGCAGATATGGATTTGAATTCCAGCGAAGAAAGTCGCAAAGAAATGGGTAAGGAAACTGGGGCAGACTATATGTTGATCGGTACGATTAATACTATTATCGATGCAACGGAAGGCGAACAGATTCGTTTTTATCAGGTTGATCTGACCTTGGTGAGTATCGCCGATAACCGCAAGGTTTGGACCGGGCAGAAAAAGCTCAAGAAAGATGTCAAAGAAGCCAAGTTTCGCTAATACCCTATGCGGGTAAAAATATAATCCCCGGCAATGACCGGGGAGTTTTAGTTTTATAGTGAATTCTGTGTTGAGCAATTTCGGCAACCAGCCAGTAAGCAGTCCAAATAACGGGGGCGAAAAATGGGCAATGTCATTTGCGGTGATTCAGGAATTTCATCTCGGGTGAAACAATGGCGTGGACTGCCGCGAGTATTTTTCGGTCTGGCGGCTTTGTCGATGGTGCTAGTGTTGCCGGGGTGTGCCACCTTTAGTGTCAGCGTTTCACAAATGGAAAAAGCCGCTGCCAATCGTGATTTGGACGGGGCGCTCAAGGCGTTGGACAATCTCAAACTGTCCGGGGCGGATGAAGCTTTACATCATCTCAACAAAGGGACTTTGCTGCGCTTGCAGGGCAACTATGCCGAGTCCAACAGGCATTTTGATGAGGCCAAGCGCCTGATGGAAAAATTTAATGCCATTAGTGTTACCGAGCAGTTTGCCTCATTTGCCGTAAACGATACGATGAAAGCCTATGAAGGCTTGCCCAGTGAGCAGTTGATGGTTTACGCTTTTGAAGCGCTTAATTATTTGCAATCGGGGGATGTCGAAGGAGCCGCAGTAGAGGCTAGACAGTTTGATGTGAAGCAACGTCTGATCGCCGAAAAAAATAATGCAAATTATTTGTCGGGCGCATTTGTGCGCTATCTGAACAGCATGGTTTACGAGAGTGCAGGCGAGAAAGATGAAGCCAGAATAGAGATGGAAAGTGCAGTGGCCGGTTACAAGGCTCAGGATTCATTTCCTGTGCCGAAAGGGCTTGCGGATGACCTGAAGAGACGCTCTGCGGGTAAGTCTGCTCCGAGCGAAGCTGTATTCATCTTGCACAACGGTTTAGGGCCGACGTTAAGTGAAGTTGTCGTGCATGTGGTGAACCCGCAGCCGGACAGTGGCCCGGCCGTATTCAGTTTGGCCGTGCCTAAATTCGCAAGACGCTCCGAACCTGTAGCGCGCGTTGTGTTGAGTTCGGAGGGATTTTCAGCAACCTCGGAAATAGTTGAAGATGTGAATGACATTGCCGAAAGAAGCTTGAAAGACCGGCTGCCAATTATCATTGCCCGTGGTGTAGCCAGAATGGTAGCGAAGAGTGTTGCAGTAAATGAAGCCAAGAAAAAAGGGGGTACTCTGGCCGGCTTGTTTACCAATATCGTAACGACCGTTTCTGAAAGGGCGGATACACGGAGTTGGTCAATGTTGCCAGCCAATATTTTGATGGCGCGATTGCCGCTGACGGCAGGGACACATGATTTAACCGCCACCTACTACAGTGCAAGCGGCAGTGTTTTGGAAACGCATGAATTCAAGGATGTAGTCGTTAAGTCCGGACGAAAAGCATTTGTCACCGACTATTTTATCAATCCACCATCAAGAGCGCAGTAATTTTTCTGGAGGTTCAACATGATGCAATTTCATAAAATCAGAAAGATGTTATTCGTTGCAATCGCACTATTTTGGGCTGGAGCGGCATGGGGCGGACAGCCGGATTGGATTAATGGCAGCTCGGCAGAATATCCGGATGAGAAATATCTGGTCGGACGCGGTGTCGGCGCAACCGAAGCTGAAGCGCAGAATCGGGCGCGTGGCGATTTGGCAACCATTTTTGAAGTTCGTGTGCAGGTTGCCAATGAGAACACTACCAGCGTTGCCAAGTCGGGTGACAAAGAACAGGTCAGCAAACTGGCTACACAACGGGTATCGGCCAAGACCGATAAAGTGATCAGCGGTATCAATATCGCGAAAATCTGGCGTGATCCAGAGACCAAGGATTTCCATGCATTTGCGGTGCTGTCACGGGCTCAGGCAGGGGCAAGTTTGCGGGAAGAGCTGGGCAAGATTGACGATGAAATGCAGCAACAAATACAAGCTTCCCAAGCGGCCCAAGATTCGCTGCTAAAATTGGGGGCGCTGACTCATGCACTGAATGTTTCGATTAAACGCGAAGGATTTCAAGCTTCGCTCAAAGTGGTGAATCCTTCCGGGCACGGTGTAGAAGCCCCTGTTTCGCAGGCTACCATTCGAACACAAATTAACGATATTTTGAAGAGCGTTCAGATAACGCCGGAAGTCGCCGATAATGGCGGTGTAGCAGAGTTTGCCGGCATTTTAAAAGGCGGCTTGGCCGCGGCCGGATTTTTGGCCACAGGTACGGAGTCTGCGGATCTGGTGTTGATTGGCAAGCTCTCATTGATCGATCTGGGGCGCAGGGAAAATTGGAATTGGGTGCGTGCCACGGTTGAGGTATCGTTGGTTGAGAAAGGATCCGGTCGTGTGCGCGGTAGTAAAACCTGGCCTGTTAAAGCTTCGGCCCAGGATGAACAAACTGCCCGTTCGCGAGCTTTGATCGAGGTAGAGAAGCTATTCAAACAAGAACTGCGTTCCGCGATCATCGAATTCGCATCCAGCTAACCGGGGTATTGTTGCCCGCCTATGCTTGAAATTTCGGTAGCTACTTATAATATCCACAAAGGCTTTTCACAGTTTAATCGCCGCTTCGTATTGTATGAATTGCGTCAGCGTTTACGTGAGCTGGATGCCGATATTGTATTTTTGCAAGAGGTTCTCGGTGCGAACTCTCATTCCGCGCTGCAAGGCGTTGCAGATTTAGCACGTTCACAACATGAATTTCTGGCGCATGAAAAGTGGCCGTATCATGCGTATGGAAAAAACTCGGTGTATGACAGCGGACATCATGGCAATGCGATTCTAAGCCGCTTTCCGATTTTAAACTGGGGCAATCTGGATATTTCCGCTCACCGGTTTGAGAATCGGGGGGTGTTGCACTGCGAGCTGACCTTGCCACAGGGGGGTAGTTTGCATTGTCTTTGTGTTCATTTGGGGCTGTTTAAACGGGGTCGCAATCAGCAATTCGGCGCATTAGTCGATCTTATCCGGCAGGTTATTCCACATGATGCCCCGCTAATTATTGCCGGTGATTTTAATGACTGGAATAATCACGCCCGTCGTTCACTGGCTAACGAATTGGATTTGCATGAAGTCTTCGAGAGCGGCGGCGGTTCGTTGGCGCGCAGCTTTCCAGTGAGCTTCCCCGTACTGCGTTTGGACCGAATCTATTTGCGCGGACTGAGCGTAAAGAATAGTGCGGTTCATGCGCAATATCCCTGGAATAAAATTTCCGATCATGCCGCACTTTCTGCAAATTTGAGTTTGCCATGAGCAGCATGCACGAAGTCTCCGGCCATCAGCTTACTTTGTTGCGTAGCGGTGAAGAATACTTCCCGAGCCTGCTGGCTGCGATTCATTCGGCTAGGCACTCCATCTATCTGGAGGCATATATTTTTGCGGCAGATACGGTCGGGCGCTTGTTTAAAGAGGCATTGGAAAGTGCTGCGGTGCGTGAAGTGGCTGTGCATGTGCTGTTGGACGGTTTTGGATCGGAGGATCTTCCTGTAGCCTGGTTGGATGAGATGCGCGCGTTCGGTGTGCAGGTTTTGAAGTTTCGTCCGCAAGTGGCACGCTTGACTTTTCGTCGTCAGCGCTTGCGGCGCTTGCATCGAAAACTGGTGTTGATAGATGAGCGCATTGCTTTTGTCGGGGGCATCAATATCATCGTCGATATGCCGGATGAAACGCAAGCGACGCGTTTGGATTATGCCGTAGAGGTACGCGGCCCGGTCGTCGCACAGATCACCCATTCCATGCGCAAGTTATGGCAACTCGTCTCATGGACCAATCTGCGCAGCAGCGGTACCCGCGTCAGACGATTGCAGCGGCAGAAGTCGGCGCAACAGGAAGTCCTGTTTTTAATTCGCGATAATTTTCGCTATCGCCAAAATATTGAACAGGCTTATTTGCATGCGATCTGGCATGCGCAACACGAGATCATTATCGCCAATGCTTATTTTCTTCCCGGGCATCGTTTTCGCAATGCTTTGCAGGATGCCGTGAAGCGGGGTGTACGGGTGGTATTGCTGCTACAGGGCAAAGTGGATCACTACTTGATGCACTTTGCTACGCTGGCGCTTTACGATGAACTGCTGCAAGCGGGAATGGAAATACATGAATGCACGCAGAATCTGTTGCACGCCAAGGTGGCGGTGGTAGATGGCAAGTGGGCGACGGTTGGGTCTTCCAATATTGATCCATTCAGCTTATGGTTGGCGCGTGAGGCTAATCTGGTGGTGCAAGACAGCGGCTTTGCCGGAGCGCTACGCGAAAGCTTGTTGCACGAAATGCAGCATGGAGCGCACCTCGTGGCACATACGGATTGGCGTGGGCAAAGCGTACGGGTCAGACTGCTGGCGCGCGCAAGTTATGCGTTGGTGAAGTTTTTGGCGGGCACGACTGGCTACGCACGAAAAAATGATAATTTTTAATCTCTTCGGGTTCAATTCCCTCTTGGGTGTATGGTTTTTCGTAGGTCGGGATTCATCCCGACGGGGTTAGCGAATCGAAGAAAAAACGTCGGGTTGAAACCCGACCTACAAAAATCTAACTACCCAATACCCCGCAGCTTGCGGCGGGGGCTTTATTCGGTTAATCAGCGCGGAAATAGGTAAATGAAGGCAAACAAAAAGCCCGGCATGCCGGGCTTTTTTCAAACTCAAAAAACCGATTTGGTTTAAGGAGCCTGAATGTTGGATGCTTGCTTGCCTTTTGCACCTTGAGTTACGTCAAAGGTTACTTTTTGGCCTTCTTTGAGAGACTTGAAGCCGCTCATGTTGATGGCGGAAAAGTGCGCGAACAGATCTTCGCTTCCATCATCAGGAGTTACAAAACCAAAACCCTTTGCATCGTTAAACCATTTTACTGTACCAGTTGCCATGTTAATTACTTCCTCATAAAAACAGCGGAAAATATTTCCGCAAAACTATCTGAATCGAAGATTGCGCATGGATAACCAGTACTGCAAAAGCTTTGAATCAAATAACAGACTACCTTGTACCTTGTTATTAATCATATAGTCAAGAGAATTCGCAGAAGGATTTGCAGATAGCTAATGTGCCGGTTAAGAAATATGGGCGAAAAGCATTTGCTTGTTTTTATTTGTGACCCATTAACTAACTAATTTTTATAGGTTAATTGTCACTGCGGTATGGCGGTAATTCAGCTAGATGTAGCGGGCGTGATAAATATCGCGGTGTCAGTAGATTGTTTACGGCGGCTAAGTATCGAGTGATAGAACGCCACCATCCGTTCCGCTTGTTTGCTGGCTGACCAGCCATGCGCATATTCGCGACCAGATTCCCCTAGGCTTTTGCGCACGTCAGCATCTTTGAGCATGTTGATGACCTTTCCCGAAAAATCAGCTAAATCTTCTTTGGCGATCCATACGCCCAGACCATCCCGCAATACATCGCGGGTTCCCAGTTCGGCGGTGGAGACGACAGGTACGCCTTGCGCCATAGCTTCCAAAAGAACCAAGCCCTGAGTTTCAGTGCGGGATGAAAATACGAAAATATCGGCAGAACGATAGCAATTGTTTAACTCGGTATGGCGATCCAGATAACCAATGAAGGTGATGTTCTCATTTAAGCCAAGCACATTTGTTTCATGCGCCAAACTCTCCCGCGCCGGGCCTTCCCCCGCGATCACGAAGAGCACTTCGGGGATTCCTTTTCTGACCTGATCCAACACTTTCAGCAGGAAGCTGATGTTTTTTTCGTGGGCAACACGTCCCACGAAAAGTAATACCGGCCTATCCTGGGGGATGTTGTAATCTCTACGGAACGTCTCGCGATCTCCCGGCACAAAACTTGCAGGCTCGATACCGGTCGGAATGACTTCGGAATGGGTAGTGACACCATAGTCTTTCAGCACATGCAGCATGGGATATGACGGCACGACCATCCCATCCAGACTGTTTCCCTGATGTCGGGAAAAGCGCTTTGCGATGTGCTTCATCAATTTTTTCGGTACTAACGGAATGTAGTGGTACAGATACTCTTCAAAGAAAGTGTGGTAGGTCTCGACGCAAGGGATGCCGAGCAGGCGCGACAATTTTGTTCCCAGATAATGGGCGACGAAAGGGGTTTGGATGTGGATGATGTCGTATTGCTCGCCGCGCAATTTTTCGAGATGCGTCATTACCCATCCGTAACTCATCAGGCGATCTTCTGGATCGAAAGGCAGGTAGCGTGCAGGGACGCGCATGATGTCGGTTTCATCGGCACTCGGAGTCAGGTAATCGGGAGCGATCAAGTGGACGGTGTGTCCCTGCGCGCGCAGATTACGGCGAAAAGTTTCTATTGAAGTGGAAACCCCGTTGATGCGGGGAAAGTAGACATCGGAGATAAAGAGGATTTTCATAGTAAATATGTGCGGTTAAGTTAGTTTAATAAAACCAGAAGCCAAACTACTACAAGATTAATGAGGCTGATTAAAACCGCAGCGCTGCCGATGTCTTTGGCACGCTTGGCGAGATTGTGGTCATCCAGCGAAATACGATCTACGGTCGCCTCAATGGCTGAATTGAGCAGTTCGACGATGATGACTAACATGACGCAGGCTATCATCGCGGCACGTCCCATCATTGAATGTTCCAGCCAGAAGGCCAGCGGGATTAAAATGATCGCGAGCAACAATTCCATGCGGAATGCATCTTCGTTACGATAGGCTTCCTGCAGCCCTGCGCAGGAATATTTGAAAGCGTTTATTAAACGGGTGAACCCCGTTTTTCCCTTGTGCGGACTTTCCATTATTCTTTTCCCAAAAGTTGGATATGCCCTGATGCCGCATTCCATAAGATCAACTCCATGCGCCCGTCCAGATGTTCAACGATAGCGGTACAACTGTCTACCCAGTCACCGCAATTGATGTAGCTTAGCCCGTCGACTTGTTTGATCATGGGCCAGTGGATATGACCGCAAATCGCACCGTCAAGACCGAGTTCGCGGGCATGACGAATTACAGACTCTTCAAAGTTGAAAATAAAACTGACTGCAGTCTTTACTTTGCGTTTGGCGTAACCCGCCAGAGACCAGTAGCCGGGACGTTTTAGCGTGCGCCTGAGCCATGATAGATAGGCATTCAGGCTAACCAGAAGATCGTAAGCTTTATCACCCAAAATGGCCACCCATTTGTGATGCCGGGTAACTTGATCGAACTCATCTCCATGCAATAACAAATAGCGGCGTCCATCTGCCGCAGTGTGAATATGGTCATGTGCCACAATGACATCCCCGAATGCTGTGCCGACGTACTCGCGTATCGCCTCATCATGATTACCGGGAATAAAAATAACTTTCTCGCCATGGCGGGCGCGACGCAGCATTTTTTGTACGAAAGTATTTTGCGCGGGAGACCAATAAACGCCACCACGGCGCATGGCCCACAGATCAACGATGTCGCCGAGTAGAAAGACGTGTTCCGAGGAATACGCTTTCAGGAAATCAAGCAGGTGATTGGCCTGACAGGCTTTGGTTCCTAGGTGGATGTCGGATAAGAAGATCGAGCGAACTTGTTGCATCTTCACGCCCCTGCCGACACGAATGTGGCGGTGATGGCAGGGCAACCGGCATAGGATGCCGTACGAGTAGTAAAGCAAAAACGACCACGCAACTCAAGGACTGAATTTTCCATGCGCCCAGAATCGCACATGAACATTTCCGCACTGTTGCAGAATTATGTAGATTTTGTGAATTTAACTCTGACGACTTTAACGGAGGTGAAAAATGGAACAATGATTATCCCGGATGGTTCATTAGCCGCTGGGGCATCACAAAATCAAGGTGTTGTAGGTCGGGTTTCACCCAAAGGGTGCAAGAACCTCTGCGGGGTAACCCGACCTACGTTCAAATGAATAA
Source organism: Gallionellaceae bacterium (assembly GCA_003151655.1). Taxonomy (GTDB): domain Bacteria; phylum Pseudomonadota; class Gammaproteobacteria; order Burkholderiales; family Gallionellaceae; genus PALSA-1006. Next base: position 11,211 of record PLYB01000231.1, read on the forward strand.
TCCGGGATTACGTCATATCCATCTGGAAATCAGTTTAAGGATTGCGTTTGAAGAGTGTTTTGATGCTGGCGATCAATACGTGAATACGCTGCTTGACTGTTTGATACGCTTGCCAGTGTTCCAAATAATCGTGAATGCGATTCCGGTAATACATCACTTTCATATAGAGCCGGGTAAACCATCCGAATTGCATTAGCGCAGGGCGGGTGAGGTTGAAAATGCGCGAAAACAAGGCCATGCCGGCGATTTTTGCGAGAACGAAAACCGTACTGCCGAAAATCCAGTGCCCTTTGGCAATCGCATGCAGACCGATCAGCTTCGCGGGAATCAGGATTAGGCTGGGGAGCAGAAAAGTAAACAATGCCCAGTGCGGCGGCAGTGCTGCGATGCGTTGTTCAATGGCATGAATGAAACGTACTGCCCCCAGTTTTGCCATGAATGCAGCGGTCCAATCCCAAATGGCCTCTTCGATCAGGAACACGATGGCGGCAAACCAGGTGAAGGGGACGAGCAACAGGAGTAGTAATTTTTTCACAAGCAAGGGCTTAATAGAGTTAATTTCTTGTCGGGATTTTAGCAAGGGTTTGGTAATATCCGTCCCTGATTTTTAAGAAGGGTAGGGCAAATGAATCCAACGCTGGTTTTTGACATCGAAACTATTCCCGATGTGGACGGGTTGCGCAAGTTATATGAGCTGGATAGCGCGGTGAGCGACAAGGATGTGGCGGAGATGGCTTTTCAGATGCGCCGCCAGAAAACCGGCAGTGATTTTATCCAGCACCATTTGCAGCGCGTCGCGGCGATCTCATGCGTATTGCGTGAGGGCGACAACTTCAAAGTATGGTCGCTGGGCGAGATAGGCGAAGACGAAGACGAAGGCAGCATCATCAAACGTTTTTTCGACGGCATTGAAAAGTATACGCCGCAATTGGTGAGCTGGAACGGCGGCGGTTTCGACTTGCCTGTGCTGCACTATCGCGGTTTGATCCACGGCATTCAGTGTCCGCGCTACTGGGATCTGGGCGAGGATGATAAAGATTTTAAATGGAACAACTACATCAGTCGCTACCACTCGCGTCACCTTGACCTGATGGACTTGCTGGCGATGTATACCGGGCGAGCCAACGCCCCGTTGGATGATCTGGCCAAACTGATCGGTTTTCCCGGCAAACTGGGGATGGATGGCAGTAAGGTGTGGGAAGCCTATCAGCAAGGCAAGCTGGCCGAGATTCGCAACTACTGCGAAACGGATGTAGTGAATACTTATTTGGTGTTTGCGCGCTTTCAATTGATGCGCGGTCAATTTACTCAAGCGCGTTACCAGCAAGAGTGCGAACTGGTACGTAACGTCTTGAGTAAATCAGACGAGCCGCATTGGGCAGAATATCTAGCAGCTTGGCAGGAGAAAAAATCTACATGAATTCAGTAATTATTGAATCGCTCGATCAAGAGGGACGGGGCATCGCGCACCATGAAGGCAAAGTAATCTTTATCGAGGGCGCGCTGGTCGGTGAACGTGTCACTTACGCCTCTTTCCGCAAGAAACCGAGCTTCGAGAATGCCGTGGCGACGAAAATCATTAAATCGTCGTTCATGCGCGTACAGCCGAAGTGCGTGCATTTTGAGCTATGCGGTGGTTGCTCCATGCAGCATTTGGATGTGCGTGCGCAAGTCGCGGCCAAACAGCGCATTCTGGAAGACAATTTGCAGCGTATCGGCAAGGTTAAGCCGGAAACCATACTGGCACCCATCTACGGCGAAGCCTGGGGTTATCGGCAGCGCGCACGCCTGTCGGTGCGGCACGTGTTAAAGAAAGGCAAGACGCTGGTCGGCTTTCACG
>PLYB01000115.1 GCA_003151655.1 Gallionellaceae bacterium
GAAATCATAAAGATACAGAAATCGAGGCCTATTTAGGCCTTTCCTCAAAGGGGCGGCAAGGTCGCTATTATCGATTAGCAGGGGTAGTGTTGGGTCTGATTTCAAATAAACGGAATCACGCCATACTGACTCCGATTGGTGAAGAGTTCGTAACGCTAAGAAGTGCTACCGCACGAATGGATTTTTTGGCACGCTGTCTGGTTGAAACTCCTGTATTTCATTCAGCACTTCTCTACATCCATCAGCACAAGCCAACCGATGAGCAATTGGAACGATGGTATCGTTCGTTATACCCTGGCGCCAAGGGCACTGGTAATCGTCGATTTAATACGTTTATTAGCTATCTGCGTGATGCGGGATTATTGCAGCCATCTGTTTCGAACAATCAGTTGAAAAAGTATGTAGGTAGTGTTGTTAAACAATCACTTCCACCTACAAGAAGTTTGACCGGCAGAAAACGAAAGCAGTCTCCCCCACCTTCAGACGCACAAGGCGTCATTCGCGTTGATGTAGATGCTCAAAAAAGGGAGCGAGCCAATCAAATTCATTGGAAACTGATTGATGCAAAATCATCTTTTCTGGATGCAAGAAACCTGGAGCCGCTCGCCAATGAACACATTGATCTTTTCGCCGATGACCGAGGGGACATCATCCTTTATGAAATGAAATCAGTAGATTCTGAAAACGGGAATCTGCTGGCTCAAATTCGGAAAGCGGTGGCCCAACTTTATGAGTATCGATTTATTTACAAAGAACCGAATGCTAAACTTTGTATCGTGACAAACCATGAGATTGCCAAAAAAGATGATTGGCTGATCGACTACCTCAGTAAGGATCGACTTATTGCTTATGAGTGGACAACCGATTTCAATAACTTCGAGTGCAATGCTCGCTCAAGAAAAATTCTTGGGGATTTCGTTCCTTAATATATAACACTCCCATGAGACCTTGGCACTTAGGCAATACAACAGTCCGAAGCCCATTCAGGTTGCGGGATGGTTTGGTGGCTCTGTCCACGTCATCACTCCAAGGCAATTTGCGGGGGCGTGAACAAGAAATCGCTTTTCGCCGTTTGCTTGGGGAGCATGGCATTGTCGAACTCGGTGACGATGAGACCTACAGTGTAGGCCGCAAGTGGCGCTCCGCCCTGAATAAGCTCGGTTTTCTTTACCCTGAAGTGCCTTCAAGCGTTGGCATTCCCCAAGGTGATGTTGGCTTTCTCGACATGATTACACCCAATGGCTGGCGGCTGATTCGTGCCGAAACTGTTCCGGCCATTCAGGAGTGTTTCTTGCGGGCACTGGCCGCGCATTACATCCCCTCCGTACTAGAAAAAGATTTTAATTTTTCGGTGTTCTCACCACTTCGGCATACATTGTCCGTTATGCTGGAATTGGAAAGACAGTCGGGGGAAAGTCGGCTGAACTTTATTGAAATGGCGCTAGTGGTTCAATTGACCAGTAGCGATAATTCTCTGGCTGATATTGTGACCCAAGTATTGGCATTGCGAGCGCGTCGAAANNGGCATTGCGAGCGCGTCGGCTTGCCTCCCCAAATAAGCGCCAATTTGACCGACAAGAACGCGAAGCCGCCGCCGCAGTTCACGATTATGTAGAAAGCACCTTCAATGATTACGCCGACACAAATCTGCGCTATTTGAAAGCGACGGGACTGGTTCAAAGCAAGGGGCGCGGGCTTTCCATCGTGCCGGAGAAACACATTTTTATCGAGAAGCTGGTTCAAGATACTGGCATTCCCGATTCCGACCGCTCTTACTTCATCACTTTATGCCATGGGGCAACGCTTCCGACAGATCATCAGGATTCGGCTCTGGCCGTGCTGGATGACCTTTTACAGCAACTCCATCGGCGCGGCATTCCCTTTGACACAACAGGCAAACCAACGGGCACCCCAGCAGACATCGCAAATATTCGCTATGAAATTGAAGAGCTTCTGTCGGAACAAAACGAAGTTGAATATGCAACTCGGCAAGCGGTGGAATGGGAAGAAATTGCAGCTTACATGGATCTAATCATCAGCCGTAAAAACAAAAAAACTCTATCTAATGGGGATGAAATCGAAGTCCCCAAGGCTGAAGCTCCGGCCTATTTTGAGTGGGTTTTATGGCGTGCATTCCTTGCCATAAACAGCCTAGCAAACAAGCCATATGAGGCAAGGCGCTTCAAGATTGATCAAGATTTTTTACCCGTTGGAACCGCTCCTGGCGGCGGGCCTGATTTAATTTTCGAGTTCGATGATTTTGTTATCGTGGTTGAAGTTACTCTAACGGACAACTCACGGCAAGAAGCAGCCGAAGGGGAACCCGTCCGCCGCCATGTAGCTGATCTAGTTTCGCATTACGGGGAGCAATCTGGCAAGCCCGTTTATGGTCTCTTCATTGCTAACCGAATCAATTCCAACACCGCCGAAACTTTCCGAATCGGCGTTTGGTATACTCACACCGATGACAAGATGCGGTTAGACATTATTCCTGTAACGCTAGCGCAGTTCAAAGCTTACTTTGAAGCCTTGTTTACGTCTGGCCGTGTTGAAGTCAGTTTGATTCGTGAACTGCTTGATCTCTGTAGCGAGTTGCGCTCAGCTCATGAAGCACCCGCTTGGAAGCATAAAATCGAACATACCATCCAACAGCAGATCGCAAATTATACACTTTGACTTTTCAAAGGAGGGATGACCTACTTTGGCTATGGCCGCCCCGCTGGGGCTTAACATCCAGAAACGATGTTAGCCAACGCCGCTTCATGTCGCGTGCGACATGAAGTCACTGCGTTGCAGTAGCTCATCGGCCAATATTCCGAACCAAATAAAAAAGCCCAACACGAGGCTGGGCTTTTTTATTTGTAAGG
>PLYB01000128.1:0-13650 GCA_003151655.1 Gallionellaceae bacterium
GCATACCGTACTCAATGAAAAAGCAGATTGGGTGGTCGAGAAACTCGGTAACTGGCAGACAAAAAAGAATGTAGAGCCCCGTTGGCTGGATGGAGAGAAACTCGCCTTTCGCGGTGAATCGTTCACGCTACGCATCATTCCCAGCCTATTCAACTCTCCGATGCTGTTGCGCGGTGAGCAGCTACTGCTGCATATCACCGATATTTGCGATGAAGAGAAAATCGAGAAGCTGGTCACACAGTGGTATCGGCGCGAAGCCGAGCGGGTATTTCAGGAGTGCGTGGCGCATTATGCCCCGCTCATGTCCGTTGCACCGAAACAAATCAAGCTCTCGTCAGCCCGCACCCAATGGGGAAGCTGCACCTCGCGCGGCGTGGTTCGACTCAATTGGCAACTGGTGAAGATGCCGCTGCACTTGATCGATTACGTCATCGTGCATGAACTCGCTCATCTCAAAGAAATGAATCATTCTGCCGCTTTCTGGTACATCGTTGAATGTACCCTGCCCGACTATGCAAAGTGTCGGGCAGAATTGCGGAATTACGGCATCAGTGAATAACAACGACTTATTCCCAATCCGCCAGTTCTTCAAATTCTAGTTAAAAAGCCGGAGCAATATTTCCTGATCAAGCTTCACAAATGTTTGTGTCGGATCAGATAACACTATTGCGGCAACACCGATTATCAAAATAATTTTTTCCATGTCTCACCCCTAATATCGTCAGTCCAGTTCAGACTATGAGAAACAGTCTACCCCTCAACTCACTAATTTAAAGGCGAAAAAGAACACCTTTTACAGTCTAATTACATGTTTTATCAGTCTGCTGGCGTTACTCCTGAAATTAGCCGGCACACCGAGGAATTTGTCGAAGCGTTACACGACTGAATGGGATGAACTCACCATCACGAGATAAGTATCGGCTCAATAATATTTCACGGCTTGAATCCAGAACAGATGTGATAAAGCTGGAGCAATTGCCAGCACTTCATCATCCAGCTTATTGGCAAAATATACTTTTACCTCGAAATTATCCACGTACGTCCAGTTGACCCCTGCTCCGGCAGTATTTATGGTCGTATGGTTTAGCCCGTCAGCCAAATTGTATTGGTTCATCGTAATAGCGCGGGTATCAACAAAGGCGATCAACTGCAACAGTCCGGACTGCCGTTTGGCCAGTTCGGGCAAGTCGATTCTTGCTTCCAGGTTGAGTATATATCCCTGATCCGCATAGACACTTCTCCCCGGATAATATTTTGCTGCATATATATCACCCGGCTCTATTTTCTCCTGAACATCCGGATTTTTCGGGGAACATCGTTCTCTCATCACGGCATAAAACGAGATGAGTTTCGCATCTCTAGGCGGACGTTTGTCATTGAATTCGAATTTGTTGTCGTAAATGTTTTTTTTCTTCGGCACGGCATCAACCCAATTATGATGCTCATCTAGCAAACCGGGCTTAAGTAGGCTAGCCTGTGGACGGTTTAATATTGAGGTCGAGGCCGCTGAATCCTGAAGTGTTCTGGCATCGTAACTGAAGCTGGTACAGGATTTATGATTGAGAGACGGGGTAATTGTAGGCGATTCAAAATACACTTTATTGACGGCTGCTCGTTGCGATAGAAAACACGGCGAAATAGCTGGCGCATGATTGTTCGCAACCGAATCATGCGAGGCAAATCCGCACGAATTCATTACCAGCAGCGCACATGGAAAAAATATAGTAGTCGGCATAATCTGTTTGGAAAGCACACCTTAACTCACTACCACTCTCGGAAGGAAACTCCTACGCCGATAGTATTCTGACGATGATTGTAATCAATCAAACTTTCCCCATAACCGGAAGTCATCTGTATGTGCAAGCGCGCCACATGGCCTAAATTTACCGGTGTCGCCCAATCTATCTGGAAATATCCACGGTTATCCACAACGTTCAGATTGTTGCGCAGCAGAATAGCGACCGATTGTGTTTTATCCTTTGGCTCCCAGCGAATGAGCAGGTCGCCAAGCCCGAAATAATCGCTGATATCGGGGATGTCGTCTGTCAAAACAGGCTCCTTAATACGTTGCCATCTGCGCAGAAAAATGGACGTGGTATCGTTCCACTCCCAACCACCGAGCACATAGATTCGGTTCCAGCTGCGTGACTCAGGCAAGGAACGACCATTCGATTGGTGCACCCCGCCGATATTGATAAGCTTCAATCCGGACGCGTTGCCAGTACCCAGCGTAGCGATCAACTCAGGCTCGTATAAAGTTTCGCGAAACGGCGACGAGTTTCGAAGATTGAACGCTTGCCAATTGGATTGTTGCGTGTAGGCTGCCCACAAGCGAAATGTTTTTATCCCCAAAAAATCAAAATGGCGCTGGATGCCTATGTCAGCTTTAAGGCTAAATTGAAATTTGGCCTCCTGTGCATCAATGTCGAAAGGAGTAAGCGTATTGTTGTCGATTGTTGGCGAGCCGGGCTGACGGTTTGGATTGCTGGTGGTATTCACCAGCAGATAAGTTTGCCGGTATGGCTGAATTCGGTTCAATTGGCTCGCATCCCAATTAGTCAGATCATCGAGATTCCACACCTTGGTCAGATACGATCGCTCATAGCCGATTGTTTGAACGCCAAGAAGAGGAATACTTGTTTCATTCTCCTTGTGTAAAACTTCATTTTTTTGTGCGGCTGACGCAGCCATCTGATCGTAGCACTCTAAACGTCCGACATCATCCTTGGGATCCTTCTGCGCGCACGACGACGAGCTATCGGCATCAGCATGTGCTAACTGCGCCAGCACCAAACATATAATTACCGAACACACTGCACAAATCGATCTCATACCAATCGGCCTGACAATACATTGGCCGCGTTCTGCGGCCACCTGATACCGGACTACCCCATCAAAAACGATTGACGGCATCCTTGATTACTTCTTTTGCATCTCCCAAGGCTTTTTCGGCTTTGCCGGAAATTTGATTGTTAAGACCTTTGGCTTGTTGATCCTTGTTGCCCACAAGCTTGCCAGCTTCTTCCTGTACTTTACCGGCGATATCTTTTACCGCTCCTTTGACTTGATCTTTGTTCATGGCCATCTTCCTTTATTGAATTGATAGGGTATCCCTGCGGACAATACAGATTGAGTCCAATGCGGCCATCGTTCCGTACGCTAACGAACAACGTGCCCGCCTAACATTGATGAATATTGGCTTATTAGTGTCCCTCTGAAACTTAACGCATGAAAGCGCCACACAATGAGAAGCATCATTCGCTTTGTCCTAAAAATATTATTGCAAATGCTGTTTCGTATTCGCATTAGCGGATTGGATAAGCCTATCGATACCAGCAAGCTGATGGTCATTGCCAACCATGAATCATTTATGGATGGTTTTTTACTTGGCCTGTTTCTGCCCTTCGATCCGGTTTTTGTGGTGCATACGGGTGTAATGCGCAGTCGGTTCTTTCGTCTGATCTTGAGCCAGGTGGATTATCTGGCGGTCGATGCGAGCAGCCCGATGGCAATTAAAAAAGTCATCAAGTTGGTTGAGTCCGGGCGTCCGGTGGTGATCTTTCCGGAAGGCCGTATCACCGTAACCGGTTCGCTGATGAAAGTATACGAAGGCCCTGCATTCGTCGCGGCAAAAACCGGGGCGACGATACTGCCGGTGAGACTGAATGGCACTGCACGCTCCTATTTCAGCCGTATTTCCGGGAAATCGCCGCGTCGTTTTTTTCCCCGCGTCACGATTTCGGCAATGGCTACGACGGTCATCGCCATGCCGCAAGGCGAGACAGCCAGACAGAGACGGCGCAAGGCTGCTGATGCGATGCGTCGCTTGATGCAAAAAATGATGTTTGAATCGCAACCACAACAGACACTTTATTCCGGCTTTCTCGATGTCATGGCGATTTACGGGCGCAGTCGGCGCGTGTTAGAAGATGTGAAACAGATTGAATACTCCTACGGCGATCTGCTCAAGATGATCTTGGCTTTGGGACGCATCGTTGCCAGACACAGCGAAGCAAAAGAATGCATCGGGATATTGATGCCGAATATCGCCGAGACGGTTTGCATGATGATCGGCGCAGGCGCGCAAGGTCGCGTTCCAGCCATGCTGAATTACAAGGCCGGGTCGGGTGGCATGCAGGATGCTTGCACTGCGGCGAAGATTCGCACCATTTTTGCTTCGCGCAGCTTCATTGCTCAGGCGAAACTGCAAGCCGACGTGGCCGCTATCAAAGATGTAAACATGCTGTATCTGGAAGACTTGCAGCCCGCCATGAACGCGGGCGATAACTTATGGGTTATGTTCGGCTTGATGTTTCCGCGCCTGATGGAGGGGCGCAGCGATCCTTCTGCCGCCGCTGTGGTGCTATTCACCTCCGGTTCGGAAGGCAAGCCCAAGGGTGTGGTGTTATCGCACTACGCGCTGCTTTCAAACATTGCCCAGATACGCGCGATCATCGACTTTTCGGCAGAAGACAAAGTGCTCAACGCAATGCCCATCTTTCATTCCTTCGGACTGACTGGCGGAACGCTTCTGCCCCTCTTGACTGGAATGAATCTGTTTCTTTATCCAACCCCGTTGCACTACCGCGCGATTCCAGAACTGGCTTACGACCGCAATTGCAGCGTGCTGTTCGGCACCAGCACCTTCCTCGGCAACTATGCCAAGTTCGCCAACCCTTACGATTTCTTCCGACTGCGTTATGTCATCGCGGGTGCAGAAAAACTTTCCGATGAAGTGCGCGAGCTGTGGGTTGAGAAATTTGGCATTCGCATTCTGGAAGGCTATGGCGCAACCGAGACCGCACCGGTGTTGGCAGTGAATACACCGATGGCGTATCGCAGTGGCACTGTCGGCCAGTTACTGCCTTGCATTGAATATCGCGTGAACCATGTTCCCGGAATAGACCGAGGCGGCATGCTGCATGTGCGCGGCCCCAACGTAATGTCAGGCTATTACTTGTTTGATGCCCCCGGACGACTGCAACCGCCCTGTTCGGAAGTTGGTCATGGCTGGTATGAAACCGGCGATGTAGTCTCGATTGATGACGACAGCTTCGTTTCCATCATCGGGCGCGTAAAACGTTTTGCCAAGATTGCCGGTGAAATGGTGTCGCTCGAAGTGGTGGAAAAAATAGCGTTGGAGTCCTCGCCTGAAGCGAAACACGGAGCAACGACTCAACCCGATAACACACGCGGCGAGGCCATCGTGCTGTTTACCACCGATGCGGCATTAACGCGCGAAGCACTGCTGCAATCTGCCCGAAAATTGGGCATCGCGGAAATTGCCGTGCCCGGCAAGATTCAACGAGTGGATTCCCTACCCGTACTTGGAACCGGCAAAACTGATTATGTGACATTGAGGCATCTTGCCGAGGCAGCGTAACAATCGCCTTCACTATTCATTTTGCCGAAATTGCCCGAGTTATACCCAGCATCCGAGTCTGCAATGAACGCTATCGTACAGACTCATCTATAAAATAAAGATAACTTAGACAATCTTGTCCACGGCAGAGTATCTGCCCTACGCGATCAGGAAGTACATATGGCGTGTTCAACGCTATCTATGCAAAGAAACATCGGGTAGCTCAACCTCAAACTATAAGGCTCATCATGGAAGAAAATGACTTAATTGAAAAGGCCACGATACTACTGGTAGACGACACCCCGGATGATCTGGCTCTGATGAGCAGCCTGCTCAAGGAAATTTACAAGGTTAAAATTGCCGACAATGGCGAGAAGGCGATGAAAATCGCGGCATCCGACTCGCCACCGGATTTGATTTTACTCGACATCATGATGCCAGGCATGGACGGCTTCGAAGTTTGCTGGCGACTTAAGCATGACCACGGCACGCTAAACATCCCGATAATTTTCCTCACGGGCAAGACGGAAGTCGAGGATGAGAAAAAGGGGCTGGAACTTGGTGCTGTTGATTTCATTACCAAGCCGATTAATCCGGAGATTGTCATGGCACGAGTGAAAAATCATCTGGCGCTCAAGTTCAAGGCGGATCGCATGCAAGATCAAAAAGACAACCTTGAAATTGAAGTGGCCACGCTGAAACACCCAATCCCTTCAGTCACTCCAGAACCATGATGCAGTCCCAATTCGCGACGGGGTGCCCCTCGGTTTTGGGCGATCCCAGAGCTGGCGTTCAAGCCAGCAATATTTCATACAGTGTTTCGCCGTTCCAAGTAAAACTAAAATGTGAGATTTACTCCCGTGTAAGTTGCGTTGTCGAGCGTAGCCGTTTGTCCGGTAGAAGTAATCCCAAAATTAGTTTCGCGGTACTCAACATACACCTTGGTACCCGGGCTGGCTTCAAAAGCCAAGCTTAAGCCCCACTGGCCAGCCCTGCTAGCATCGCCGAAAGTTGTTATCTTGGGGCCGGCAAAATAGAACAACCCGGCATTTAGCTGCTTGAGCGCAGGAAAGGCGTATGCAAGTTCGCCACCTAAAACGATTGCAGCCACGTTTTGCGTTGTTCCCGGAGTATAGTTTTTTATCATGCCGACCAATACCTTGGCACCAACGGAAAGACTCATCCCGGCTGAATCACCTTCCTCTCCTTTTACCAGCATACCGGCATCGGCAAGATTATTCATTGAGTCGCCGTTATAGAGTACGCCAAGGTGGAAATCAGAGTTGCCTTGAGTGAGGGCCCCGGACGAAGTGCTATATTCGAACGCAACCGCATTATTATTCAAACTGACATCCAAAGCATCCGCAAATACCAACGGGCTGGAGACTGATAAAAAGACGAAAATAATTCGACGAAACTGCATAGGTGCTCCTTAAAAACAAATATTGCATTTGTTAGAGTAGCCACTTCTTTTAACATCTCCGTTAACTAAGTTTCGGTTTATACATATACAAAGACAAAGTCAAGTTTATGCTTGCAACAATTTTATTTAATGCCAGCTACTCCGGCCTATCTAAAACGAGTCTGACTCGGCAGAAATCGCCGCCGCCATCGCTTGAGGCATGTTCTCGCTAACCAAGTTGACGATACTCGCATCCAGACTCCCTTTGTTGGCAAGCTCCTTAAGAAATACAAGCACCTCGTGTTCCGTCAATCCTGCACGGTAGGGACGATCCTGAGCCATAGCCTGAAAAATGTCTGCGACACGCAGAATGCGCGCTTCAATGGACAAGTCTTTCTCGTGAACATGAAACGGGTAGCCCATACCATCAGGCTCTTCGTGATGGTATGCGGCCCAAAGCGCAATTTCTTCAAATCCGCCGATGTTGCGCAGTACCTGATAAGTCTCAAAACTATGGGTATTGATGATCCGTCTTTCATGCGAATCCAGTTTTCCGGGCTTGTCCAGAATCTCATCCGGCACGCGCAATTTGCCGAGGTCATGCAACAAGCCGGCAATTTCGAGTTTGTCGCAATTTTCTGCACTGATCCCTGAGCGTTCCGCGATAAAACGCGCCAAGCGAGCCACGCCCAGTGAGTGGTGCGCAGTGAACGGACTTTTGGCATCAACTATATTCGAAAAGATTACTGCCAGTTGTTTGAGTTCTGCGAATGTGGCTTGATAGCTCTCGCCGTGAGCTAACAAATTCTGCAGGTAACTCTGGATCGACCGCGATTCCAGCAGCAGCCAGAATGCCTCTGCCTGCGAGGCCTCCATAAAAACCTGCACCAGTTCGGGCGCAAAATAACTGCCAATACCGCCTTTGATGTGACCACGAATCTCTTCGAGGTGATCGAACAAATCACTGCCATAGTAAGGTGCGGACATGGCATCCACGCGATCTACCAAAAAGATTAGATTGGCCTCGTTTGCCTGTTCCACGGTAACGTCGGAAGACGGCATTTTGCTCAGCTTTTCCCATCGCGTATGATGGTAACGCACAGGAATCGCCATGCGCGACAGCGGGGCGAACTCGCGCAGAAGCAGGTAGCCTTTCTCGGCATGTGCCTGCGAACTTTCCCAATCGAACTGGGCCACCAAATGATGGTGCGTCTGCGTCGAGGATACGCCGATGTCATGCAACATCCCCAAGTCAAATAGAAAAGTCGTTTCCGCTTCAGGCAGCCCCATGACTTTGCCGCACTCGGCGGCCATGATGCCGACCCGCTTGCCGTGAGCCACATCATCAACCCCCACCAAATCGAGCGCATCGGATAAGGCGTAGATAACATGACGAAGATCAGATTGCGCAGGCAATTTTGACATATATTCATTCCTCCGGTTGTCAGGATTCAGCACTCGCCTATTCTAAGTGAAATTCATTTTCTATGACGACATCTGATCATCTCGAAAACCGGCATTAAGCAAATGTAGAACCGAAACTACAAATATAAAATCCAGACTTAAGAAGAAAATGAATCGAGGTGTCTCTGGATTTCTCGTTCTGCCTCCAGCCAATCTTCGAGCTCATTGTTGGGAGCAAAGCCGCGTTTCTCGGCACGAAAATAGGCAGTGTAAGAAATCATCACATATCGATTTATGGAATACTCTAGTGCAGAATGCGTATCAATGGAGTCCCCACTCAACTCATTGTTATTTTCATTTTTGTCCATTATCGCAGCCCCCGGTTATTAACCGTTGATAACTTGACTAGCTTCAAACTTGACCACTCTTCAATCCATCCAACAGCTTGTTTATCCGGTATTGATCTGCACCTTGCCATCGACTACCCGAACCAGGTACGTGCGTACGTCCTCGTAAGCGGGCGGCGACAACACCGCGCCAGTTCTGATCGAAAAACGCGCGCCATGACGCGGACAAATAATCACCTCTCCATCCAATTCTCCAATGGCTAGTTCGCCTCCGTCATGGGGGCACATATCCTTGATGGCAAAATATTCACCCCGGATATTAAAAATAGCTACGGTAACGTCATCCACATCAACCACGCGGCGGGTTCCCGGTGCGAATTCATCAACGCTCACAACTTCCAGCCAGTTACTCATTGCATTCACCTTTTTACATCATGCCAAGCTGAAACCGTGCCAGCTCCGACATTCGTTCGCGTCCCCAGATCGGTTCCCACACCAATTCCACAGTCGCTTTGCTCACGCCTTCCACTCGCTGCAGCGCGGCCTTCACGCTCTCGGGAAAACTCTGCGCGACCGGGCAACCGGGCGCAGTTAACGTCATAATTACGTGCACCTCACCCGGTGGATGAATCTCCAATCCGTAAACCAGTCCGAGGTCAACGATGTTCACGGGGATTTCCGGGTCAAAGATCGTGCGCAGCATCTCGACAACCCGCGCCGCCAACTCATCCTGAGCTGTCGATTCATCTTGTTCTTGCCCAGTCGTTTCTGCTGTATTGCTCATGTGCCACCTCGCTATTCCGTGGTCACCGCCTGCTCTATATTCTCGATGGCCGCCTTCATGGTGTGCCAAGCCAGCGTTGCGCACTTCACCCGTTGCGGGAACTCATGCACACCGGCTAATACCTCCAACTTGCCCACATCATTATTTTTGCTGCCGCTGAGCACCATGCCATGAATCTGCATCAACAAATTCAGCGCTTCACTTTCACGCATACCCTTGATACGTTCCGTCATGAGCGAAGCAGAGGCGGTCGCGATGGCGCAGCCGGAACCTTCAAAACCGGCATCGCGAATCATGCCATCCTCCACCTTCAGATACAGCGTAATCTTGTCGCCGCACAGCGGGTTGTAGCCCTCTGCTTTGCGGTTAGCACCAACCAGTCGGCCAAAGTTGCGCGGCTGACGGTAGTGATCGAGGATAGTCTCCTGATAAAGTTCGCGCAGATCATTCATGGCTTGAAAACCTCCCTTGCCTTATGGACCGCAGCTACCAGCACATCCACCTCATGTCTGGTGTTGTACAGCGCAAACGAGGCACGCGCCGTGGCGGGAATTCCAAAACGTTCCATCAGCGGCATCGTGCAATGATGACCAGTGCGAATCGCCACGCCCTGACGATCCAGTATCGTGCCAATGTCGTGGGGATGTATTCCCTCCAGCACGAAAGAAAGAATGCCGGTTTTTTCATGTGCGTTACCGATGATAGTCAGCCCCGGTACAGCGGCCAGCAGCGGTGTCGCATAAGCCAACAACACTTTTTCGTGCGCGGCAATTGCCGCGAAGCCGATGCTGCGCACATATTCGACGGCTGCCCCCAAGCCGATGACACCCGCGATGTTGGGTGTGCCAGCCTCGAATTTGTACGGCAAGGAGTTATAGGAAGTTTCCTCGAAACTCACCGTGCGTATCATGTCGCCACCGCCCTGATAGGGAGGCATGGCATCCAGCAAGGCGGCCTTGCCGTACAGCACACCGATGCCGGTTGGACCGTACAGCTTGTGCCCTGAAAATGCATAGAAATCGCAGTCGAGTTTCTGCACATCCACTGCCAGGTGAGCAATTGCTTGTGCACCGTCCAGCAGCACCGGCACGCCATATTGATGAGCTAACTTGATAATCTCCGCAACCGGATTAATCGAACCCAAGGCGTTGGAGGCATGTGTCACCGCCACGAAGCGGGTATGTTCATTCAACAAGTTCTTGAATTCTTCCATTTTCAATTCGCCACTGTCATCAACCGGAATAACACGAAGTCTGGCTCCGGTTTGCCGGCACAACATCTGCCAGGGAACGATGTTGGAATGGTGTTCCATTTGGCTCAAAATAATTTCGTCACCCAACTGCAAATGGCTGCTGCCATAGCTTTGTGCGACCAGATTAATCGCCTCAGTGGTGCCGCGCACGAAAATAATTTCATTGGGACTGGCCGCGTTGATCAGATGCTGCACTCTTGTCCGGGCATCTTCGTAGGCATTGGTGGCGCGCTGACTGAGATTATGGATACCGCGATGGATGTTGGCGTTGTAGTGATGATAATACTCACGCTCGGCCTCGATTACTGTAAGCGGTTTCTGCGTGGTGGCCGCGTTNNCCGCGTTATCCAGATAGACCAGCGGCTTGCCATGAACTTTTGCTTCCAGGATCGGGAAGTCCGCACGCCAAAAATTCGAATGGAGGTCATCGTGCTGGAGAAAGTTATCGAACAGTTTCATAACATCTCCTTGATCTGTTCACCTTGCGGCAAACGATTCAACACCAGATGCTCGATCCGTGTGCGCAAATCCGGCACTTCGACCCGTTGGACAATGTCGTTGGCGAAACCGTAAATCAGCAGCGAACGCGCCGACTCGGCATCCACTCCGCGCGAACGCAGATAGAACAGGCTGTCGTCATCCAATTGGCCGACTGTTGCGCCGTGCGTACACTTCACATCATCGGCAAAAATTTCCAGTTGCGGCTTGGTATCTATTTCAGCCTGTCTTGATAACAGAATATTTTGGTTAGATTGATGCGCATCTGTTTTGACCGCATGGGGATGCACGATCACCTTGCCATTGAATACGCCGTGCGACTCGCCATCCAGTATGCCCCGGTAATACTCGCGGCTAGTGCCGGATGGTGCCAAGTGATCGATGCGGGTGTGATGATCCGCATGTTGTTTTCCCTCCAACAGATACAGGCCATCAAAGTTACACAGGCATTCTTCGCCATTCAGACGCGAGCTAATGTCGTTGCGCACCAGACGTCCACCCAACGCGAACGAATGCGAATCAAAGCGGCTACCGGCAGCTTGTTCTGCATGTATTCCGGCAATATGGAAAGCCGCACTTCCCTCCTGTATCAATTGGCAATGCTGCAATTCCGCACCCGCATCCAGATTGATCTGCGTCACCACGTTAGTAAAATTGTGTGCATGCAGCATACCGAAATAATGTTCGATGATCGTGGCACGCGAATTTTTTCCGGCGATGACGATATTGCGCGGGTAGATTGCCGCACCGTGCCCGCTTGCGATAAACAGTAGATAAACTGGTTTATTTAACACTGTATCGGGAGCCAGCATCAGTACCGTGCCATCGGTAGCCAATGCATTGTTAAGCGAGGCAAAAATAGTATGCTCATGCGACTGGTCGAAATACATTTCCGGTATATCGGCATCTTCGTCCAGCAGCTCCGCCAAACTTTCCAAACGCATGCCAATCGGCAACGCTCCCAGCGCTGAAAGTTCGCTGGAATAATGACCATTCACGAATACCATCAAATGAATATTCTCTTGGGCCAGCGTCCAAGCCAGCAATGCAGCCTCAGATGAAGGATCGGGCGGAATATAGTCCGGCGCAAGTGAGGTGCGTTTACCGATAGCCGCTACGTCGGTATATTTCCATTCCTCCTCGATCCGGGAGGGAAAGCCATGAGCGATAAATCGTTCGCATGCAGACTGCCGCGCTTTGGCGACCCACGGCACAGCATGACCGGGCAGATACTGCGGTACGCGCCCCAGCGCCATATTTTGCCATGATGCCAGTTGGGCATTCATTTCGAACTCGCTAAGCCGCTTTACGCATTGCATGTCCATCTTCGAACCCTCCATAACCATGCTGTTCCAATTGCAATGCCAGCGCCGCTCCGCCTGATTCGACGATGCGACCTTGCGCCAGCACATGCACAACATCCGGCACGACGAAATCCAGCAGCCGTTGGTAATGGGTGACCAGCACAATGGCGCGCTCCGGATTACGCATGCCGTTCACACCATCCGCCACCAGTTTGAGCGCGTCGATATCCAAACCGGAATCGGTCTCGTCGAGAATCGCCAACTTCGGTTGCAGCACTGCCATCTGCAGAATCTCATTACGTTTTTTCTCGCCGCCGGAAAACCCCTCGTTGATAGCACGGGATAGCAACATCTCGTCCATACCCAATAGTTTCATTTTGTCGCGTAATAAATTCAGGAACTCCATCGCGTCGAGTGTTGGCAAACCGCGATGTTTTTGTAAGCTGTTGAGTGCAGTCTTGAGGAACAACGCATTGCTCACGCCGGGAATTTCGACCGGATACTGAAAAGCCAGAAACACGCCTTCAAGCGCCCTTTCTTCCGGCGACATCGCTAACAAATCCCGCTCCAGATAATGCACACTACCTGCCGTCACCTGA
Source organism: Gallionellaceae bacterium (assembly GCA_003151655.1). Taxonomy (GTDB): domain Bacteria; phylum Pseudomonadota; class Gammaproteobacteria; order Burkholderiales; family Gallionellaceae; genus PALSA-1006. The sequence goes on from PLYB01000128.1 coordinate 12,953, forward strand.
TAGCCTTCGCGCCCGGCCAGCAATTGCGCCAGAGTACTTTTGCCCGAGCCATTCGGCCCCATGATGGCGTGCACTTCACCGGCGCGTACCTCAAGGTCGATACCGCGCAGGATTTCCTTGTCATTGATACCTGCATGTAAATTTTTTACGCTGAGCATATTTTTCCCCTTCGCCTTTCAGCCGGTGCTACCTTCCAAGCTCACACCCAGCAGCTTCTGTGCTTCTACGGCGAATTCCATCGGCAGATTCTGAAACACCGCCTTGCAGAACCCGTTAACGATCATCGAAACAGCCTCTTCCGGTGCGATGCCGCGCTGCATGCAATAAAACAACTGCTCTTCGCCGATGCGCGAGGTGGATGCTTCGTGCTCCACTTTGGCGCTGGGGTTCCTCACTTCGATGTAAGGTAAGGTGTGCGCACCGCATAGATCACCCAGCAGTAGAGAATCGCACTGCGTATAGTTGCGCGCATTTTCAGCCCCCGGCAACACTTTGATCAGACCGCGATAGGTATTCTGTCCATGTCCGGCGCTGATGCCTTTTGACAGCACCGTACTCTTGGTATTGCGACCGATGTGGGTCATCTTGGTGCCGGTGTCAGCCTGCTGATAATTATTGGTGAGCGCGACCGAATAGAATTCACCCACGGAGTTGTCGCCGCGCAGAATCACGCTTGGATATTTCCAGGTGATGGCCGA
>PLYB01000128.1:13687-16220 GCA_003151655.1 Gallionellaceae bacterium
ATTGATTCTCATCGCGCATCGGCGCGGTACAACCCTCCAGATAACTGACGTAGGAATTCTTGTCGGCGACAATCAGGGTGCGTTCAAACTGGCCGGTATTTTTTGCGTTGATGCGGAAGTAAGTGGACAGCTCCATCGGGCAGCGCACACCGGGCGGGATGTAGCAGAACGTACCGTCGCTGAACACTGCCGAATTAAGGCTGGCAAAAAAGTTGTCGGTATAAGGTACTACCGAACCGAGGTATTGCTTTACCAGATCGGGATGCCGCAGAACGGCTTCGGAGAACGGGCAGAAGATAATGCCGAGTTCGGCCAGTTTTTCCTTGAAGGTGGTCGCCACCGAAACACTGTCGAACACCGCATCCACCGCNNTAACTCCGCCAAACTGCGCGGCCCGTCCTTTTCTGATTTTGGTGCGGAGTAATAGCTGATGTTCTGGTAGTCAATCAGCGGATGGTGGATGTTCGGCCATTGCGGCTCGGTCTTGGTCAGCCAGTGACGATAGGCATTCAAGCGCCACTCCAGCATAAATTCAGGCTCGTTCTTGCGCGTGGAAATCATGCGAATGATTTCTTCATTCAAGCCGCGCGGCACCGTATCGGTTTCCAGCGTCGTATAAAAACCATGCTGATATTCGCCGCCGATCAACTCGTCTAATGTTTTGGTTGCTGTAAGCATGCTTACCTCCAACCTGATATATTCATTCCCCGTGCGTCGTTATTGCGTGCAATTTATTAACTCACTGCATCCGCCCGAGTGCTAGCAAGGCATATTCGGTTTACCATGTTTGCGGCAATTGATACTCCTCCGGGAGTAAATCAACGATTTCCCGCTGTACCAGAATGTTGTGTTCTTCATAAAATGGCTCACCACATAAAGGGATTACCTCGTCATAATTCAGCGCTACTTTTTCTCCTTGCCATACCCACTTAACCGGCAGACACATCCCCGGATTACTCTTTATTGGATACTCCGATTGCACAACTCCGACAGCTTTGATATGCAGACTCAATTGAGACGTGCAGTGTTTGATAAAAACAATATCTTGATTTCTGACGGGGGATACAACAGCATGCAAATCCAAATTCCCATCCGTCTTGCGAGGGATGCACAGCATGCTTTTGTCGATCAAGCCTTGCGCATTTGATTCGTCAATTCCGAAAAATGTAGCCATGACAGCCTCTGTTTCTGCGGGAACGTCAAATCTCGCCTAGAGTTGGTTAGCTGGCAAAAATAACAGTGCCGCTCAAACAGGCTTGCCTTTAGAACCTTGCACAACAGCCAGAAAGTCATGCAAATTGCCTACCGTAACTATACATACCAGTGTAAATTAGTCAAGTATATGTTTCACTTTTCTTCCATGCTACGTTTGAGAAATATCTTCACGAGAACCATCGCAAAAATGCGGCCGCCGACATCGCGATGAGCGAAATCACCGAGGCAACTATCCATACCTTGTCTATTCTTGTAATTGACCAGTTATCACTCTGAAACAGATATATTGTCATCAACGCGAATCCAAGACTTGCACAGGATATTTTTATTACCAGCGCAACCAGAGCAATTCCGGCGATGTCCGGAAACTGATGGTAAAAATAATAGCTTACCGCCCCTAATCCGGCACCGCTTACACCTTGTGTAACCCAACCGGCGAGTACAATTCGAGCCAGTTCTCTTCTGGCAACCTCACCACGAAACTTTAAGGCCGCCAGCGAACCGCCCACTACCGCGACCGCACCGAAATTATGCGCAACCTGAACTATCGCGTAGTTCAGGTTTTGATAAAAACTCATTTCGACATAACGTCGATACAAGCCTCCGCACCCGTGGGGACATGCCCTTTGGTATTCACTGCCAGGCAAATGTGGTGCTTGCCCGGATTAAGCATCCCTGCACTGGCTTTACCCTTTAATGAATGGATAACATCAATGCGCTTGCCATCCAGATTCAGATGCACATGGTCTCCGTCATCGCCCGGCAGTGCTTCATACATCAGTTCGACACTGTCGGTTTTATTGAAAGTTGCCCCATTTGCCGGTGAAGAAATGGTGACTTTGCCCATGTCTGCCAATGCCATGCCAGACAAAAAAAGCGAAGCGAAAGCCACTAAAGTTAGCATTTTCGTGTTCATGATTATTCTCCTTTTTGATATAAGTTAAAAAAACACCGTTGATACAACACGCATCTGCCGCGAAAAAATGTACCTCTACCTATTGCACCTGCTCAGTCCGACCAGTCATAAAATCTGATTGAATTTCGCCCCGCCTCTTTGGCCTGGTACATTGCATCATCTGCCCATTTGAGAACCTCGTCCTGACTACCCTGATGATTGATAAAAACAACCACGCCGATACTGACCGTGCAACGATGCTCGATACTGATTTCCGGCATGCCCTGACAATTAATAGTCAGGCAATAGGGGGCAGATAAAACGGTACGGATCTTTTCTGCCACAATCGCGGCTTGTGCGGTGGATTCGGCTTGATCCGTATACAACTCACTGATCACCACCACAAACTCATCACCGCCGAAG
>PLYB01000127.1 GCA_003151655.1 Gallionellaceae bacterium
AAAGCATCAACTCGAACTTAACATCAGTTATTGAGGAACGGATCGTCACGGTACGATCTGATAAAACCGTCAGATCGGTCGAGCCCGGCAAACTTTGGCGCAACTGGGGTAGCAGTTGCTGGATATGGTCAACAACGGCAATCACGTTCGCACCGGGCTGTCGCTGAACGTTAATGACGATACCCGGCTTATGGTTAACCCATGCCGCGAGTAGCGCATTTTCCGCGCCCTTTTGCACGGTCGCTACATCCTTTAAGCGCACCGGTGCACCATTGTTATAGGCGACGACGAGATTCTGGTATTCCTGTGCGGACTGCAACTGATCGTTGGCATTGATTGCCAGAGAACGCTGCGGGCCATCGAAACCACCTTTGGGTGTATTGACATTTCCGGCCACAACCGCTGCTTGAATAGTGGCGAGACTCAGACCTTGTGATGCCAGCATTCGTCCATTTACATATACCTGAACTGCGGGTCGTTGCCCTCCACTCAATGTCACCAAGCCGACCCCCGTTACCTGTGAAAGCTTTTGTGCCAGCCGGGTATCGGCAAGGTCTTCCAATTGGGTCAAGGGTAATGTCTCGGAAGTCAGCCCCAGTGTAATGACGGGTGCGTCAGCCGGGTTAACCTTTGCGTAAATGGGTGGCGAGGGTAGATCGGTCGGCAAAAAGGTCGTTGCCGCGTTGATCGCTGCCTGTACTTCTTGCTCGGCCACATCCAGTGGCAATTTCAAATCGAAACGCAGATTGATGACTGAAGCGCCGCCCGAGCTGGTTGACCACATTTGTGACAATCCCGGCATCTGCCCGAATTGCCGTTCCAGCGGCGAGGTGATAGATGAGGTTGTTACATCAGGGCTGGCACCGGGATATAGCGTGGTAACTTGAATAGTCGGATAGTCAACTTCGGGCAGCGCTGATTGCGGCAACAAACGATAGCCTACAAAACCGGCCAACAGAACTGCAACCATCAACAGCGTAGTAGCGACCGGCCTCAGAATGAATATTCTTGAGGGGCTCATCTCACTCGCGGCGATGTCTTCTGCTATTTCGCTGTCCGCAGACGTTATGCCACCACCTGCCCGATGCGGATGATCTTTATGCTCAGTTATTTTTTCGCCCTCGGGAAGGTTCTCTACGCTCATTGAGCTTGCTTCCGAGTATTACCACCTTCCGGTTTCCCACCCTTCCCATGGTGTGAAGAGCCTGCATCAGATGGCGAAGCGTCAGCGGGAGCAACGACTTGAATTTTGCTGCCATCTTTCAAACGGTCCAGCCCGTCAGTGACAACGCGCTCGCCAGCGGCAAGACCTGTTGTAATGNNGTTTCGGTTGTGATGCTACGCACCGCAACTTTATCCTCATTGCCGATAACATAAACATAACTTCCGTGTCCGCCTGTCGCAATTGCCGCAGATGGAACAACAACCGAACCCTGTATGGTATTAACGAGCATGCGCACATTAACGAACTGATTGGGGTACAGCGTCATCTTTGAATTGGGAAACTCAGCTTTGACCATAATAGTGCCGGTAGCTGTGTTGATCTGATTGTCCACTGCTGCGACCTTGCCGCTGTCCAGCTGGCTTGCACGACGCTGATCCCATGCCTGCACGGGTATTTCCGCATCATGCAAACGGTCAAGTACAACGGGTAACAAATTTTGTGGAATGGCAAAAGTCACCGTGATTGGCTGCGCCTGAGCAATGGTGACAATCGGAATAGACCCTGAAACGACACCTCCGGCAAGGGCGCTATTGCCACCACCTATGGCTCCACTGGTCCCAACCATATTACCCACATCAACTTGACGTAATCCAACGACACCCGAGATTGGTGCGAGAATGCGTGTCCATTCAAGCTGTAACACAGCGTTATCCTTATTGGCCTTGTCGGATGCCACAGTACCGATAAGTTGCGATACAGTTGCTCGCTGATCGACCACCTGCTGGGCAGCAATTGAGTCCTGCTTGAGTAGCGTTTCATAGCGATCCAAATCCAGCCTTGCTCCATCAAGTTGTGCTTTGTCCCTCATCAGGGATGCCACAGCCAGATCCAACTGAATTTGAAATGGTCTCGGGTCAATCTTTGCCAATAGTTGTCCGGCCTTAACCGTCTGCCCCTCTTTAAAGTTCACACTTTGCAGCAATCCGGCTACACGCGGCATTACGTTCACATAATTGCGCGGAGTTACGGTTCCTTGAGCATCTATCCAAACCGGCATAGGTTGTTGTTGTGCTGCGCTCGCGGTAACTGGGATAGGCAAATCTCCGCCGGGACGACCTCCTTCATCTTTAGCTTGCGAGCTTACCGGAATCATCGAGCAAAAAAATAACGCAACACATATCCGATACATATGAATTCGCGAGGGGTGAAATATGCTACGGCGCTGAAATTTTATTTGCATTTGATCGAAGTCCAGTTTAACGGGCAGGCAAATTTTCATTGTTGTGCGAAAAAGTCGACCTTTTCATTATACTGCCAATCGACTATCGGTCTGCACGCTAGTCCTTGCATGAGACATGCCATGGATTTGAATATTAGATTGAACTCATGACTGATTGCCAGTCTAACCGTCGCTTGGTTCATGTGGTATTCGTTTTGCATACTTTTACCTCGTCATATGTAGATACGGCAATGTTATTGCCACTCGACTCGTAAAAAGCATTGGTAGCTAAGCGAGTTTTGCGGCCAACTGGGTAACATTAAACAAATTACATTTTCAATCAATGCGTTAATTGTTCTTAACAACATATCCAGACGAAGTACTCAAGTTTCTCTGTTTCTGTGCCGATATTAAGGTAGTACAATACAAAGTGTTATGAGGAATTTATGATGATTAAATTGTTTAGCCCAAGGATGTTAGCGCTGTATTTGGCTCTGGCTTGTTTAAGCGGATGCTCATCAGTCCTTAGCCAACTGGACAATGCCTCATATTCCAATTCCAACCAAAATAACCAACCCTATCAGACCAATGAGAGCCGCCCCAGTGATTACCGAACCACTGATGACACGCCCTATGCAATCGCACATTATATGAACGAAATTAAACTTGCGCGTAATGCAGAAGTTGAAGCGCAATTGCCACAGTGAGAATTAGATTCTCATCGTTTTAAAATCATAACGATTTAATTCACTACCAACCGCCACAGCGATGTGAGTTCCGCAGCACGTGCTTTGTGTAGCGGGTCGCTCATATCGGAGACACGCGGATGATGCGGTTTCACATCTATTTTCCCTGACACATGCAAGCCTGAGGCAGCTATCGCCGCCAGTAATTCATCGCGTGTGCGCAAACCCAAGTGCTCAGCCAGGTCGGAAAGAATTAACCAGCCCTCTCCTCCCGGCTCCAAATGTGTCGCCAAGCCATTCAGAAATCCACGCAACATTTTGCTGTCCAGATCAAACACGGCATACTCCAGCGGTGAACTGGGTCGCGCCGGAACCCAGGGCGGATTACATACAATCAATGACGCACGCCCTTGCGGGAAAAGATCGGCTTGCACTACTTCAACCTGAGCCGCAAGTCCCAAGCGGCTTAAATTATCGCGTGCGCAGTTGAGCGCACGTTGATCCTGATCGGTTGCGACAATACGGCGAATACCGCGCCGGGCAAACACAGCGGCCAATACACCAGTGCCGGTACCGATATCAAATGCCACTGACTTAGCATTAGTTACTTCGGGAAATGGTGCGTCGTTTACCAAGCCGACATATTCTCCGCGTATCGGCGCAAATACGCCGTAGTGCGGATGAATGCGAGCAGCCAACGCGGGAATTTCCACGCCGTTTTTACGCCATTCGTAGGCACCGATCAGTCCCTGTAGTCCGCGCAGTGAAGCAATATAAGGTTCAGTGCCTGCGCCATAAGCTTGCTCGCAAGCAGCGCGTACATCCGGAGCGCGGCGCAGTGGAACATTATGGTCGGCATCAAACGGGAGCAGCAACATACCCAAGGTACGGGCGCGTTGCGATTGGGCTTGCCGGTACAGATGGAAGGCTTCAGTAGGTGTGGCGGCAACTGGCTTACTTTTACTTTTGCGCGGTTTTTCATCTGCGCGTCGCGNNTGCAGTAATTGGCGCGCATTTTGAAAATCGCCGCGCCACAGCAGCGCCGTTCCTTCGCATGCGAGACGATAGGCAACATCGGCGGTCATGCGGTCATCGGCAATCTGCACACGCTTGGGCGGAGGCAGGCCAGTTTCAGAACGCCAGCGGGCGGATTTTTCTTCGCCGTCTTCATTCCAAGTGATGGAGGGATAGGTGGTCATTGTGATAGGCCGGATAGAGGTGCGTGTAGCCATACGCCAATACGTAAAATTTCGCTTATTAACATATAGTTATTAGCGACCTTCTTCGCGTTTGAGTTGCTGGTAGCGTAGCTTGGCTGCGTGATCATCGCGCGCAGCTTCGATTTCCCGCATAACGGAGCGCACATCGGCCTTCGTTCTGGTCTCATGAAATTGTCCGGTGAGTGGCGTATCCGGCAGGAGTTCGCCGTGCTGATAGATCGCCCATATTTCTTTGCCATATTGGGTGCCAAGTAACTCAGGTGCAAATTGACCGAAGTAAACGGCCAGATTCTCTACGTCACGTTCCAGCATGCGGCTGGCATTGTTGTTGGCAGCAGCATCCACCGCTTGCGGCAAGTCGATGATGACCGGGCCTTTGCTATCGACCAGCACATTGAACTCGGACAGATCGCCGTGAACGATACCCGCGCACAGCATCAGTACCACTTGCCGGATGAGGAAAGCATGAAATTCCCGCGCTTGCTCCTGAGTGAGTTCGAGGTCGTTGAGCCGGGGCGCCGGTTGTCCATTCTCATCAGACACCAGTTCCATCAGCAACACGCCCTCGTAAAACCCGAAGGGATGCGGCACCCGCACTCCTGCTGCCGCGAGCTTATACAAGGCATCCACCTCGGCATGCTGCCATGCCGCTTCTTGCTCCTGACGTCCGTAGCGCGAGCCTTTTTCCATCGCGCGAGCCTGCCGGCTATTTTTCACCCGGCGACCTTCGGTGTAGTGAACCGCCTGATGAAAACCGCGCTGGTTAGCCTCTTTGTAAATCTTGGCGCAACGAATCTCATCGCCACAACGGACGACATAGACTGTTGCTTCTTTTCCGCTTTTGAGCTGACGTATAACGTCGTCGATCAAGCCATCTTCGACAAGTGGCTCTATTCTTTTAGGTATTTTCATCGGTTCAATTAGAACACGGCTTGCCAACGACAATCAATAAAGAATGCTTTAAATATCAATGCCCAGCACGCAACGCTTGGATACGTTCCTCCAAAGGCGGGTGCGTCATAAACAGTTTGGTAAAACCGCCGGTGCTGGAAATCGCCATTGCCGCCATGTTTTGCGGCATCATCGCTTGTTCATGGTTTACTTTTAAGCGCTCTAATGCATTAATCATTTTTTGACGACCGGCCAAACTCGCGCCACCCGCATCCGCGCGGAATTCGCGTTGACGGGAGAACCACATCACAATGATGCTGGCCAATACGCCCAATACTAACTGCGCCACGATCTCGGCCACGAAGGCTCCAATGCCGGGGCCTTCGCGTCCGTCATTTTTGAGTAGCACACGATCCACGAAATAGCCGAATAACTTTGAGAAGAATATAACGAAGGTATTGACTACGCCTTGGATCAAAGCCAGTGTCACCATGTCGCCGTTAGCGACATGACTGATTTCATGCGCCAGCACCGCTTCTATTTCATCTTTGCTCATACCGTTAAGCAACCCGCTGCTCACGGCCACCAGCGCGTCGTTACGATTCCAGCCGGTCGCAAAAGCATTCACATCGGGGGCATCATAAATCGCCACTTCCGGCATACCGATTCCGGCGGCTTGTGCTTGGCGACTTACTGTCTCCAGCAACCAACGCTCTGTCGGATCAAACGGGTTGGTAATAACTTGTGCGCCAACTGACTGCTTTGCCATCCATTTGGACATCAGCAAAGAAATGATCGAACCGGTAAAGCCGATCACTGCCGACAAAACTAATAACGCACTGAAATTAATGCCACCGTTATGATCCATCCAGCGATCTACGCCCAACAAGCGCAGGGTGATGTTGATGACAAACAAAACCGCGATATTAGTCAGAATAAACAGAAAAATTCGTTTCATTACTTATCTCCGAAATGACATTTAGAACCAATTAATGAACTCTCCCAATAATGCATGGGAACGTAGGTCGGGCTTCAGTCCGACCCACCGAACACGCTCCATCAAGGCTTCCCAGATGGGGATAACAGGCACAGTTTCAAGCCCTGTCTTCAGGATTCGCTACTCTGCTCGTATTTTTACAGGTGCCCTATTCTTTCAAAATATAAGGCAGGTAGGATTTACTGAGTGGATTGCCAAAGAAATGCTGTGGCAGAACGGTTTGAACTACAAATGGGGAAGAAGTTCCGGATGGTGGCTACTGAGCCATGACGATGTGCTGCACTACTTGGAAAAGCTAAAAATGGGGGCAAACTATGTGCCCCTCAAGTTTTTGCAACGTGATTGCCCTACTCTCCTGATATTTCCTTCAGGAAAGCGATCACATTGT
>PLYB01000195.1 GCA_003151655.1 Gallionellaceae bacterium
TTATGCGGGTCTTGCACGCCGTCCAATACCAGCAATAATGCCGGTTCGGTTAATGTGTCCAGCACATCATCCAGATGTTGCACACGCTGCGCCGCATCGACTTTAGCCACCACGCCCTGATGCCGGGTATTGCCCGCCAAGCCGTCCAGACGTTTGCCATCGACCGGCACGACGCGCACACCGTGCGTCTCCGCCAGTTTCAGTAAATCACGCGCACGCGGATCGCGGCGTTGCGAATCGACATACACTTCCGCCACGCCGTCCGCGTTCTGCCGAATACGGCCGATGACCGCGTGAAAGCCATGAATAATACGTGTCTCAGCCATGCTTTTTACCCGATTTTGCAGAACTAGGTTTTTTGGATTTTTTCGGTGGCGTATCGCCCCATGCACCGACGTTCAACGCTGGCTCATCGCTTTTCTCGCCCTTCTCGCCAATCAGCGAAAAGTCGATCTTGGTACTTTCCATATCCACGCGCACCACTTTGACTTTTACCCGGTCGCCCAAACGATATCGCTTGCCGGTACGCTCACCCAGCATCTGGTGCTTGGCCGCATCGAAGTGATAATAGTCGGCACCGAGTTCGGATACGTGTACCAACCCTTCAACATACAGATCATCCAGCGCGACGAATAAACCGAAGCCCGTCACCGATGAAATAGTGCCAGCAAATTCGCTGCCGAGATGGTCGCGCATGTAGAAGCACTTGAGCCATGCTTCCACATCCCGCGTGGCATCGTCGGCACGGCGCTCTGTCATCGAGCAATGTACGCCCAGCTCGACCCACTTGAGTTGCGGTTTGTATTGCTTGCCATCCAGCACCGCCTTGATCGCACGGTGCACCAACAAATCAGGATAGCGCCGAATCGGCGAAGTGAAATGCGCGTAAGCCTCGTAGCCCAAACCGAAGTGCCCTGCGTTTTCCGGCGAATAAACCGCCTGACGCAACGAGCGCAACATTACGGTTTGCAGCAATCCTGCATCGGGACGTCCTTTGATCTGCTTGAGCAACTTGGAATAATCACCTGCTTGCGGATCATCGCCACCGCCCAGTTGCAAACCGAATTCCTTGAAGAATTCGCGCACGGCTTCCAGCTTCTCTGGCGTAGGGCCTTCATGTACTCGGTACAGCACTGAGTGCTGATGATCTTTCAGAAAGGCCGCCGCACATACGTTGGCCGCCAACATGCATTCCTCAATCAGTTTGTGTGCATCATTGCGCACTACCGGGATGATCTTTTCGATCTTGCCCTGCGGGTTAAAGATCATCTGCGTCTCGACCGTCTCGAAATCAATCGCGCCGCGCTTCTCACGCGCTTGCAGCAAGGTTTGAAACAAGTTGTACAGATCTTTGATATGCGGCAACACGGCTGCATATGTTTTAGCGTTTTCTCCCTGCGGGTCAGCCAGCATGTCGGCAACCTGCGTGTAGGTTAAGCGCGCATGCGAGAACATCACCGACGGATAGAAACGATGTTTTTGAATTTCACCTGCGGCACTGATCTGCATGTCGCACACCATGCNNATTCTTCCGGCAACATCGGAATCACACGACGCGGGAAATAAACCGAGTTGCCGCGATTAATCGCCTCTTTGTCCAGCGCGTCACCCGATTTCACATAGGCACTGACATCGGCAATGGCGACCACCAGACGGAAACCGTTAGCATTTGGTTCGCAATACACCGCGTCATCAAAATCGCGCGCGGTCTCGCCGTCTATAGTCACCAACGGCAATTTGACGACGCTCTCACGCCCCGCATAATCGCCCGCTTGCACTAGGGGAGAAAACGCTTCAGCCTGACGTTTGGCATCATGCGGAAATTCGTTGGGCAGATCGTGCTTGCGCAGAGCGATCTCGATCTCCATACCGGGGTCGGCATAGTTACCCAACACCTCGACGATACGCCCGATCGGTTGGGCATGCTTGGAGGGCTGCTGCATGATCTCAAGCATCACCACCTGCCCAGCTTTCGCTGTGCTATTACCACCTGCCGCAACCAAAAAATCCTGACTGATGCGACGGTTTTCGGCCACCACAAACTGAATGCCGTGTTCTTCGTACAAGCGCCCGACCACGCGGGTATTGGCGTGTTCCAGCACCTCGACGATGTTCGCCTCGCGCCGACCGCGCCTATCCTCGCCTCCAACGCGCGCCATCACGATGTCGCCGTGCAACGCTTTGTTCATCTCTTTGGCACTCAAGACCAGATCGGCACTACCGTCGTCGGGGATCAAAAATCCAAAGCCGTCGGGATGTCCCTGCACCTTGCCTTTGATCAGATCGAGCTTATCCATCACACAGATCGCGCGTTTGCGGTTGCGCATGATCTGCCCGTCGCGCTCCATCGCCTTTAGCCGACGGGTGAAAAGCTCTTCTTCATGCAATTCTATTTGCAGCAAAGCGCATAACTCATCCTGTTCGACGGGCACGCCCTTCTCTGCCAGCAATTGCAGAATATATTCGCGGCTAGGCAGCGGATGATCGTATTGTTCACGCTCGCGTTCCAAGAACGGATCGAGTTGGCGGATATTTTTTTTCTTAGTTGTCATTGACAGTAAATCCTATAGCAATTAAAGTGCGCACCCTCGAAGCAATGCCCGGATGGCGGAATTGGTAGNNCAAGGTGTGGAGGTTCGAGTCCTCTTCCGGGCACCACAAATATTCAAATGATACACTGAAAAACCAGCATCTAACTGATTCGCTGGTTTTTTTGTTTCTAAACTACTCCATTCTGATTGCATTCAAAAATCTCTTTCATTGCTGCCAAAATTATAGGATGGCATCCATAGTAAAACACAGAAAATTTTAGGAGGCGTATTCTCAAGAAAGGGAATCATAAAAATTGGCACATTCTCCCCTAAAAATCTGAAGAGCAAACCTGAGTGGCCACGACCAAGGCCGACATCATATCAGGAAAGTCTTCTGGAATGCCCGACAAGACGTTTGGCGCAGTGTTGGCTTATGCCTCATCGCAAAAAAACAGCCTATGTTGCAAACCGCCTTGCCCCGACCACGCACAGCGCAACCGCCAGTGCCGAGGTGATCATCATCGTGCTGATGTGCTCACCCAGTAACGCGGCTGCCAGGCATAATCCAAAGAATGGTTGCAGCAACTGCAACTGGCTGATGGACGCAATGCCGCCGAGAGCAAGGCCGCGATACCAGAAGAAAAATCCGAGCAGCGTGCTGAACAGCGAGACGTAGCCGAGGCTGAGCAATGCCGGCCATGCGGCTTGTTGAAAATTGCCGGGTAATGTCCACAGGCACAGCGGCAACATCAATGGCAGCGCCAACACCAGCGCCCAGCAGATCACCTGCCAGCCGCCCATGCGGCGTGCCAGACGTGCGCCTTCGGCATAGCCCAAGCCGCACACAATTATCGCAAGTAACATCAACAAATCATCCGCCACCGAAACGCTGATGCCTTGCCCCAAGGCAAAACCTGCCACGACCAGACTTCCCGACAACGAGAATAACCAGAATAGCCAACGCGGATTTTTGTCGCCGCGCAGCACGCCGAATATCACCGTCGCCATCGGCAACAGCCCGACGAACACGGTGGCGTGCGCCGAGCTGACGTGCCGTAGCGCCAGCGCGATCAGCAGTGGAAAGCCCACCACCACGCCGAGCGCCACCACCAGCAATGCGCGATTGTCGCTGCGCGCGGGGCGTGGCTGGCGCAGAACCAGCAAGATCAAAGCGGCGAGTACACCGGCAATGGCCGCCCGTGCCAGAGTAAAAAATATCGGATCGAAAGTGGCTACCGCCACCCGTGTCGCGGGAAGCGTGCCGCTAAAAATCAGCACCCCCATGAGTCCGCTGCTCCACCCTTTGAATCCTTTGTCGATGTTCATGTCCGCTGCTCCACGTAAGGAAGGCTTGCATCTTCCCCTGAAAAATCTTGGACCAACAGAGACGGACGGGTACAATTTAAAGATACTGTCCGCAAAACTTATGGGTACAAATAATGAAAAACAAAACTGAGCAAGGCACCCGCATAGAAGCGGTAATGCAGACCATACGCGAGCAACTTGCCTCTCGCGTGCTGGTGCCGGGCGAGCGCCTGCCTTCCATCCGGCAGATGGCCGAGCGTTTGAACGCCGCGAAAAATACCATCGTCGAGGCCTATGATCGCCTGGCAGCAGACGGTGTGATAGTCGCGAAACGCGGCTCGGGCTTTTATGTGTGCGGGCACCTGCCGCCTTTGTCGCTGGCCGATGTGGGGGCGACGCGGGATCGCAGCATTGATCCGCTCTGGATCATCCGCCAGTCGCTCGAAGCTGGCGGCGACATGCTCAAGCCCGGCTGCGGTTGGCTTCCTCCCTCTTGGTTGCCGGATGAAGAGATACGCCGCGCCCTGCGCCGACTGGCCAGAGACCCACAAGCCGGGCTGCTGGAATACGGGCATCCGTATGGGCACTTCGCTTTGCGCGAGCAACTCAGCCGTCGTCTTGGCGAACGCGGTGTCGCGGCCTCTGCGCGCCAAATCATTCTGACCGATTCCGGTACTCAGGCCATCGACCTAATTTGCCGTTTTCTGCTGGAGCCGGGCGATACGGTGCTGGTTGACGATCCGGGATATTTCAATTTTCAGGCGCTGCTGCGCGCGCATCGCGTACAACTGATCGCCGTGCCCTATACTGAGCATGGGCCGGATGTGGGGGCGATGGCCGAACTGCTGGCGCGGCATAAACCGCGCCTGTACCTTACCAACACCGTTTTTCACAACCCGACCGGCGCAGTGCTGTCGCCCATCGTCGCGCACCGCGTGCTCAAACTGGCCGAGGATCACGATCTGCTGATCATCGAGGACGACATCTATGCCGAATTCGCACACAACACCTCGCCCCTGCTGGCATCATTCGATGGTCTGAACCGGGTCATTCACGTCGGCAGTTTTTCGAAAGTGCTAACGGCATCGGTGCGCTGCGGCTACCTCGCGGTGCGGCAAGATTGGGCGGAAGCAATCGTCGATCTGAAACTGGCCACCACGCTCAGCAGCAGCGGTCTTGGCGCGGAACTGGTTTACTCCCTGTTGCGTCAAGGCACTTATCGCCACCATGTCGAGGCGCTGCGCAACCGCCTGGCCGATGCCATGGGACGCACCTTGCATCGGCTGGAAAAACTCGGCATCGCTCCGTGGATGAAACCGCAGGGCGGCATGTTCCTCTGGGTGCGTCTGCCGCACGGGCTGGATTCCGCCAAGGTATCGCGGGAAGCCTTGCACGAAGGCATCGTGCTAGCTCCCGGCAACGTATTCAGCCTGAGCCAAACGGCGGCACCTTTTCTGCGTTTCAATGTGGCGCAATGTCAGACACCGAAGATTTTTGAGGTGCTGGAGAAAGCGATGGAAAGGGCTAGTTGAATTTGCGCTGGGTGCCTGAATGCGGTGGAACAGAAAGCGGGGTCATGCTCGGTACGGACTATTTCGTTTTTACCGCGCGTGCGCGCAATTGTCCGCAGGCACCTTCGATTTCCTGTCCTGCTGAATCGCGTATCTTGGCGAGAATGCCACGCTGTTTAAGAGTGTGTACCATCAGCTCAATCCGTTCGATGGAGGGGCGGCGATAGTCGAGTCCGTCCACTTCGTTGAAGGGGATGAAATTCATGATGGCGTATTTTCCGGAGAGCAACTGGACTATCCGCTCCACCTCGGCATCGCTGTCGTTAACGTCCTCGATCAATGTCCATTGATATTGCACCGGATAGGCGGTGG
>PLYB01000137.1 GCA_003151655.1 Gallionellaceae bacterium
GGGGGATTACCTTATTTATTTATCCATTGCAGTCTCCATTTGGTTATGTGTCACAAGTCACAACTACTGGCCATGACCGGCGAAATCATGGCAAGGCACGCGTCAGCCGTGCCGGAGTAGTAACGACCCGCCGTGCGCCAGCATGGCAAGGCACAGCGTTAGCGGTGCCGGAACAGAATCACCCGCCGTGCGTCAGCAAGGCAAGGCACAGGCGTCAGCCGTGCCGGAACCGAAGCAACCAGCCGTGCGCAGCATGGCAAGGCACAGGCGACAGCTAGTGCCGGAACAGAATCACCCGCCGTGCGCCAGCATGGCAAGGCACTGCGTCAGCCAGTGCCGGAACCGAAGCAACCCGAACAGCGCGGCAGTAGAAGGCTCTAGGCTCATAAGCATATTCTCGTCAACCAAATAACGTTCGGCCTGCCTGATTGTTCGCTCGTTTGAGACGACTTCTGCACCGGCGATATTGCGAGTTACCGTCCGCGTCTCATCATCAACCCTTATCTTTCTGCTGCTCTTGGCCATCCATTCCGCCGTGTCCGGATTTTTCACGTTGTAACACATTTTGACAGTGCAATTTTCAACGATCGCATCGACGAGCGAATCAGGGTTCATGTCTTTTGTGCAGTCGCGCAAATCCCCTAAACTTTGGTGTGCAAGCACAATATGAACACCTTTGTCCCGAGCCGCGCCGAGTGCTTCTTGCGCTGGCTTGGACAAGTGATATTTAACTTCGTCGTGTACGATACAAACCTTGCGCACAGCTTCTTCACCCATTCGATCACGCCTCTCTGCGAGCTGGATCAGACGGACAAGCATAATGCGCTGGGCCGTTTTTATGATGTCGTTTCTCATCGAGCCAACCACGTAAACACACCCGCCCTCTTCGATCACCTTTTCAAAACTCACACCGCCCGATTTTGCGTTAATGCTGGGAGTATTTGCCATTTCACGCAGCCGTCCGGCGAACTTTGCGGCACCACCCTCTTTATCATGCAACGCTGAGGCGTGCAAAGCGTAAACTTCGGCCAATGTCAGATTATTATCAGCCATTTCTTTTGCGATTTTCTGCGCCCATTCGCGGTCTTGAATGCCATAAAAGTCGCTCGCATCGCCTTTTTCTGTAAGGCTAAAACCGGCTTGGAACAACTCAAAAGCCTCGTCCTCGGTAGCCCCCTCGAACAGATTAAATTGCGCGCCATGCGGGCGATTTAAGTTGATGTAGTAGTACGGTTTGCCGGTGCGTTTTGATGCCGCATACATCACAGATGGGCACCACTCATCATCCTTGGGATCGCAAACCCACACTGCCTCTCCTGCATCTAAAAACTGAGATGCCATCACACCTAGAACGATACCTTTACCAGCCCCTGTGGTACCCACAACTTGAATATGCGGGACAGCTTTGCCGGGAACCATAGGTATATATTTCGGCTGCTCTTTCTCGTCCAGCCCAAGAAAAGTCCCTTTTTTCTTGTCTAAATATTTCAGCACATCGAACTCTAATGCCTTGGCTGGAATGTGCTTGTGGATTTCGCGAACATCGGTCTTTTTGTTTCCCTCTAGCTCTGATCGAGCCGTGAACTTTTCCGCGATTACGTCATACTTACGAACTCCCCAGCGCAGCCAGACGAACGTCAAAACTGCCGACGCGGCCACGGCTCCGGCGTAATAAAAAACAGCAATAATCGACGGGCTAACTTTAATATCAGTCACCATCGGCAATGCCAAAACACAGAAATAAGCCACAACCGGCAACACAGAAATGACACCAATAACTGCCCAAAATATTTTGCCGTTTGAGTCCTCTTTTGCATCCAGCGCGAGCGCAAAAGCACCAGCAAACAACCCGAGGAACCACCAGTGGTGAATCGTGTACGCGACGCTCAACACGTACAGTACGAATGTTTCAAACATGAGATTTTCTCCTTATAAAGTTACCAGTTCAGGTATTTATTGACTGGTTAATAGATAGGAGATACATGGCGAAATTGAAACATAGCGCGAGCTAATTCTGACTGAGCGGCAGCGAAGCCAGACCCGCCGCGAGGCGGAAAGCATGCGCAAAAAACGCCCCGGCGAAGCCGGTTGATGGGAGCGGGACGCGACCAACTACGGCGCAGCCGTTATAGCGTTCCGTCCCAGTTTAGATCGCGTCTTTGATCAAGCTGAACATTGCGGATTATTTGGTCAATATCGTAGTTTTTGCCAGCAGCGACGGCTTCAACCAGAGCTAGTTTTATCTCTGATTTGGCGTCGGCGCTGCCGGGTAGGCGGGAGATTTTTTTCAGGTCGTCCAGCTGGGCTTGGGTGAGTTTGAGGGTGTCGGTCATTACACGCCCCCGTTCTTACAATCAGCCAAGGACTTCTTTGAAGGACGGCCGCGACCGCGTTTAACATCCTCTTTTTTGGCTTGAACTGGGACTGGGTTTTCGCCGGTGATGAACTGGATAAAACTGGCTAAGCTAACTAGACGTTTTCCCGCGACTTGTGTGAGAGGGACGGGGAAAGTGTTTTTGTGAACGTGGATATAAGATGTTTGTGCAGCCCAACCGAAGGTTTGACCGACAACAACGGGCGTGGCAAATAATTTGCCTTTGAATACTGATTGTACAGCTTGTTCCAGCAGGGTATGCGCGTCAGCGTGCATGACCATCTCCTTAATTTGAGATAAGCCTGCACACTGAAAGAGGTGTGAGTCTAAATTTTTGAGCTAGTGTCGAAGAGCTTTGGTAGCCAGATTGGTCTAAGCCAAGGGCATCGCTACATTTTCAACTGGAGTGCCTGATTTTTTGATCAGACAGGCGGGGGAGGCTTTCACGCAAAAACACCCGCCGATTCTTCCTTGCCAACTCTTTGTTCTTCTTTTTTCAAGAATTGCGCTAATTATATTTGATCTCTTTTTATTTTGTCAAACCTTTTTTCATATTTTTTTCATTTAAAACAAACCTCTACCAATAACCTATTGCAGGTACACCCTCAAAACCCACTGTTGGCGCGGCTTTCACTGCTTTTCAAAAGCCATCACAATTCCATCACACTGAAAAGCAAAAAATACGGAAAAATAGTAAAGATTTAAGAAAACTTTAGAGAGTTTTTGGCAAGAAAAAACCCGCTAACCTTTTGGATTAACGGGTTTTATGTTGGGGTGATCGATGGGGCTCGAACCCACGACAACCGGAATCACAATCCGNNTCTATCCGGTTGAGCTACGGGCACAGTTCTTTTCGGTAACCAATGCGACTTAATCTACAACATAATCTGGTCGGGCGAGAAGCGATCCAAACTCCCGACAATCCTGCCCAAAGCAGGGGGCGAAATATATCACACGCTATTGTAACCCTGCAAACTTTTAATCAACGCAGCACATGTTGTTCAAGCAAAAAACTGGCACTTATTTCCTTGAGTATTTCGATAAGAAGTCAAATATGCTCTGGTTGCTGCAATGCGCAACATTAAAACGCAGCCAGGGGGAAGGTTCTTGTTTTGGGCTAAACATGTTTCCCGGCGCAAGCATAATGCCCGACTTTGCTGCTTCAATAGCTATCTCAGTCGAGTTGGCCTCGCCCCCGGGTTTGGCCCAGATAAACATTCCCCCCTGCGGCTCGCAATGAATGGTAAAGCCCATATCCTCCAACTTAGCCATAGTATGTTGTCTTGCTTGGGACAATCTGACTCTCAGCTTATCAATGTGTTTACGATAGTGTCCTTCGGTGAGCAGTTGA
Organism: Gallionellaceae bacterium; assembly: GCA_003151655.1. Classification (GTDB taxonomy): domain Bacteria; phylum Pseudomonadota; class Gammaproteobacteria; order Burkholderiales; family Gallionellaceae; genus PALSA-1006. The sequence goes on from PLYB01000137.1 coordinate 3,726, forward strand.
TAAATAATTTGTTCGCCGATTTCTGATGTGGTCAAGCCGGTGAGTAGCTTCACATCGCATAAACTAACCGCCAATTTCCGGTTACACGCTAAATATCCTACTCGTAAACTGGCAGAGACTGATTTGGAAAAGCTGCTTACATAAATTACACGGTTCAATTGATCGAGTGTCGCGAGGCGAGTCACGCTTGCCGGATGAAAATCTCCGTATATGTCGTCCTCGACCAAAGTCATGTCATACTTTTCTGCCAGTTGCAGCACCCGGTATGCGACTGGCTGAGAGATGCTCGCACCGGTTGGATTGTGCAGAATGGAGTTGGTAAAAAACACCTTGGGTTTGTGTTCCTTGATCAGCGCCTCCATCGCTTCGGTATCCGGGCCGTCATGGTTCCACGGAACTCCTATCACATTGGCTCCAAACGATTTTAATCCGCCGAACAGAATGAAATATCCGGGATCATCAACCAGAACTGCATCACCGGCCCGAATCAGAAATCGCGTCACCAAATCCATCGCATGGGTTACCCCTTTGGTCAAGATTACCTGCGAAGTGTCGGCAGCGATGCCGATACCGGATAGTTTGTTTTGCAGTAACTCGCGCAAAGGCAGATAACCGGCGGGTGTACCGTAAGCGGTCAGAAATTCCCCGTCTTTTAACGAGAGCGATCTCAGGCTTTTTTTAATGCCGGACTCCTCCATCCATGAGGCCGGCAACCACCATGCCCCGGGCATAGTTTTGTTGGAACGATCCTCGAGAGATTTTCTCAGCAACCAAACAACATCAATTGCGCCATCAGGTTGGAAAGTTGAATCCTGTGACGTTTGCCCATTGGGGCGATTGGAAACATAAAATCCAGAACCGAGGCGAGAATGTAAGTATCCCATCGCGACTAAACGATCATATGCCTGAACAACTGTAGAACGGCTGACCGCGTGATCCAGAGCGAATTTCCTGATCGAAGGCATCCGCGAGCCTATGCGAATGCTTCGTTCATCGATCATTTTCTTAACCGATACAATTATTTGATCGGTTAAAGGAAGCGAAGTACTGGGGTCAAGCTGAAAAATTGTCATGGCAATATGAACAGTACAGTATTCGCAGATAATGAACAAACTGTACCTATATTGTCAACGAATTGTTATGTACAGTGACGAGGTGCCTACAGTAGAAAAGCGACACGGACCGAAAAATTTAACCAACTAATTATAGTGAATGGAGAAACAGCATGAGCGTAATAGCACAATCATTCGGTATTGGAATTATGCTGGGCATAATACTATTTTTTGTATGTGCGTATTTTGGTTGGATAGATAAACTGCTGATTTCAGTCGACCGTTGGTTTAGATAACACTTTCCGGTTGGCTGAAAGCGGCTTATCGGAATCAACCCGTCAAGCTCTCATATATTTCGTGGTATTTAGCTGCACTTTTTTGCCAGCCGAAATCTTTATTCATCCCGTTCAGCCGCACGTTAGGCCACGCATTCTTGTCATGATATATCTGCAATGCCCGTTGGATACAAATCAGTAACTCGTGAGCTGTCATCTTGTTAAATATGAAGCCGCTAGCTAGCCCGTTGGCCAGAGACACCTTGTTGCAATCAACAACCGAGTCAAGCAGTCCGCCGGTGGCATGTACAATCGGCGGTGTTCCATAACGCTGGCTGTACATCTGATTCAGGCCGCAAGGCTCAAAGCGTGACGGCATTAAAAACATATCGGCACCAGCTTCAATCAAATGCGACAACACTTCATCAAAGCCCACAACTGCGGCCACCTGACCGGGATATTTGCGCGCCAGTGCCTGCGCATTGCTTTGCATCGTCGCATCTCCGCTGCCCAGCAACACCAATTGCGCCGGAAAGGAGATCAATTGCGGCGCAATTTCCAGCACGATGTCCAAACCCTTCTGATGGGTAAAACGACTAACCAGCCCGAATAACGGTACCTCAGCATCAACTTTCAAGCCCATGCGCTGCTGTAGTTCCAGTTTATTGGCCAGCTTGCCTGCCATATTTTTAACGTCGTAATTCTGCACCAGCGCGGTATCGGTCGCCGGATTCCACTCGCTGGCATCAATACCGTTCAGGATACCGCTCAAGCTTTTATTTCTGTTTTTCAGCAGTCCCTGCAAACCGAAGCCCAGCGCCTCGGTCTGAATTTCTTCGGCGTAGGTCGGGCTAACGGTAGTGACATGGTTGGCGTAATACAAGCCGGCTTTGAGAAAAGATAAATTACCGTAGTACTCTGCCCCATGCGGATGAAAACTTTCCGCAGGCAGCGCTAACTCGGCAACAGTTTGCGGCGGAAACACCCCCTGAAAGGCCAGATTGTGAATTGCCATGACACAAGGGGCGCTTCCGGGTGAGAAATGCATATACGCCGGTGTCAGACCGGTCTGCCAGTCATTGCAATGTACTACCTGCGGCTTCCAATCGACCGGGGATTCCGGCCCCCCCATAATGGCGGCCACCTTTGACAACAAACCGAAACGCAAGGCGTTGTCCGCCCAGTCGATGCCGGTTTCGTCCTGATAGATACCGCCATTGCGCTGAAATAATGCAGGACAATCGAGCACCCAAAGAGGCACCCCATCCGGCAAAGTGCTGGTAAACAATCGGGCATCCGGAAATCCTGCGATGCCGGAAAAATAGGCTTCTATCTTGAAAGATTCAAGCGCTTTTAATACCTGGGGATATCCGGGCACCAGCACTCTCACGTCGTCGCCCAAACGACGCAAAGCGATCGGCAATGCCGCACTGACATCGGCCAAACCGCCCGTTTTAATTAACGGTGCGACTTCGGAAGTAACAAATAACACACGCATCTTTAAATACCTTTTATCCCGTAGAACGTAGGTCGGGCTTCAGCCCGACATGTCGGGTTAAAACCCGACCTACAATACTCAGGCTACATTGTTGATCAGCCCTGCTTCGCTTCTACTTGTGGCAAGTGCCATATATCGCGGTTGTAATCGAGGATAGTACGATCACTGGAAAACTTCCCGCTGGCCGCCGTGTTCAAAATGCTCATGCGCATCCAGTGTTCCTTGTCGCGATATGCAGCCGCCACATCGCGCTGTGCCTGCACATAGCTGCGGAAGTCTGCCGCCGTCAGCCACGGATCGGCGGGACTATAAATCGATTGAATAATCGAATCGAAGATACCCGGCTCAAACAAATTGAAATGCCCGCTTTCCAGCAGATGCATTACCCGTTTGAAATCCTCATCAGCGGCAATAATTCCTGCCGGATGGTAGTGACCTCTGGTGTTTTCTACCTCTTCCGCAGTCAGCCCGAACAGGAAGAAATTCTCCGCTCCGGCTTCTTCGCGAATCTCGATATTGGCACCGTCCAGCGTGCCGATCGTCAGCGCGCCGTTCATCATAAACTTCATGTTTCCGGTACCGGAGGCTTCCTTTCCGGCGGTGGAAATCTGTTCCGACAAATCAGCGCCCGCACAGATCACCTCCATCGCCGACACCCGGTAATCGGGAATAAAGGCCAAGCGCAACAATCCGTCCACATCGGGATCACTGTTGATGACAGTCGCCACCGCATTCACCAGTTTGATAATGCGTTTTGCCATTTTGTAGCCGGGAGCTGCTTTGCCGCCGATCAATACGCAACGCGGTGTCCAATCTGCCGTATCTCCGCGTTTGATGCGATCGTACAGATGGATCACGTGCAGCACATTGAGCAACTGCCGTTTGTATTCGTGAATACGCTTTACTTGAATATCAAACAGGGCCTCAACATTGAATTCAACGCCGCAATCGCGCTGCACCATCTCGGCCAGACGCACCTTGTTATCCTGCTTGATGGCACGCCACTTGGTACGGAATGAGGCATCATCCGCATACTTGGACAGACTCTTTAGTTTCGACATATCGATGAGCCATCCTTCGCTCTCCGCATGTCCGACCAGATTGGAAACCCAGCCCTTGCCTTCTGAACCGAGGGTATGGGTAATCAAATTACTCAGCGCCGGATTCGCCCAAGCCATCCAACGGCGCGGGGTCACGCCATTGGTCTTGTTGTTGAATTTTTTCGGCCACAATTCGTAAAAATCGCGGAACAGATATTTCTTCAATAATTCGGAATGCAATTCCGCCACGCCGTTCACCGACACGCTGGCCACAATAGCCAGATAGGCCATGCGAATATGCTGGTCATGCCCCTCCTCGACAATCGACATGCGCCGTTGCCGCTCGACATCGCCCGGCCAATGCTGCGCCACAACTTTCATGAAGCGTGCATTGATCTCGTAAATGATCTCCAGCAATCTTGGCAGCAAACGGCCGAACATACTGACCGACCAGCGCTCCAATGCCTCAGGCAATAGCGTATGGTTGGTATAAGCCACCGTATGACTGGTAATCGCCCAAGCCGTTTCCCAGCTCATGCCGTGCTCATCCATCAACAGGCGCATCAACTCGGGTACCGCGCAAGTGGGATGGGTATCGTTCAACTGGAAAAAATTCTTCTCGGCGAATTGGCTGAAATCATCGCCATGACCACTGACCCACTGGCGCAAGACATCCTGCAAACTGGCCGAAGCCAAAAAGTATTGCTGGCGCAAACGCAACTCTTTACCGTTCTCGCTCGCATCGTTCGGATAAAGCACCATAGTAATGTGTTCGGCCGCATTTTTTGCCGCCACCGCGTCCGCATAGCTGCCCGCATTAAATTCGCTCAAATCGAATTCTTCGGTGGCCGCCGCTTTCCACAAACGCAAGGTGTTTACCGTGCCATTGTGATAGCCGGGAATCGGCACATCATAAGGAACCGCCATCACGTCATTGGTATATTTCCAGTAAGCGCGCAATCTGCCATGCGTATCATGATGCAACTCGGTCTGACCGCCGAATTTAACGCGCGCGGTGAACTCCGGCCGCTCGATCTCCCACGGATTGCCGTTGCGCAACCAATGATCCGGCTCTTCCAGTTGGTAACCGTTTTCGAGCTTCTGGCGGAACATGCCGTATTCGTAGCGCAAGCCATAGCCCATCACCGGCAATTGCAGCGTTGCACAGCTATCCAGAAAGCAGGCCGCCAAACGCCCCAGGCCGCCATTACCCAGCCCCGCATCGTTTTCCTGTTCGGCCACTTCTTCCATCGCTATGCCCAGATTCCTGAGTGCCTCGATGGTCGAGGCTTCGATGTCCAGATTCAGCGTGGCATTTCCCAATGCACGCCCCATCAAAAACTCCAATGACAGGTAAAACGTCCGCTTGCAATTCTGCGTGCGGTAAGCGGCCTGGGTGTTTTTCCAGCGCTCGACCAAACGATCCCGCATGGAATGAGAAAGCGAAGCGTAGACGTGATGCGCGACCAGATGTTGGGTATTCCACCCCAGCGTATGGCCAAAATAATGTCTGAAATCTTCAACGATACTATCAGCGTCCATGCCCAAGGGAGGAACATCTGCGCCGATAGCGAGCGGATTTTTTACAAAGAAAGGCTTGGTATGAATAATGTTTCTCCAGTGATGCGTAAATTTATATTTATCAGGCAGGCTCGAATTATATCAACCCTCCCCTCCGTCTGCGTCATACTCTTTAACTCTTGTTTGATTTTACAAGCCGCTCAATATGTTAATGTGCGCGGCAACACTACGCCCCAAAGCGTTAAGCGCATAACCGCCTTCCAACACTGAAACGATACGTCGCTCTGCATGCCGGGAGGCTAGCGCTTTTAATTCTTCGGTCACCCAGGCGTAATCGGCTTCACGCAATGCAAGCCCGCCCATATCATCCTCGCGGTGTGCATCGAACCCGGCTGAAATAAACAGCATCTGCGGTTGGAAACGTTCAAATGCGGGCAACCATTGTTGCGTCACGGCGGCGCGAAATTCCTCACCGGAAGTCTCCGCTTTAAGCGGCACATTAATAATATGCTCATTGCCGCTTTCCGCCCCGCAATAAGGGTAGTAAGGATGCCGGAAGGTCGAGCACAACATCACGCGCGGATCGTCATGAAAAATATTTTCAGTGCCGTCACCGTGATGCACGTCAAAATCGGCAATCGCCACACGCTGCAAGCCATGTTGTGCGATTGCATGCGCCGCCGCCACGGCGACATTATTGAAGATGCAGAAACCCGCTGCATTTTCCCGCCCGGCATGGTGCCCCGGCGGACGGATATTGCAGAAAGCATTTTCGGCTTGCTGCGCCATGAGCATATCCACTGCTTTCACCGCAGCCCCTGCCGCGTGCAACGCAGCCTCCAGACTGTACGGATTCATCGCCGTATCGCCATCCAAATGCACCAGCCCGGACTCTGGTGAGCGCGCGAATACCGACTCGACATACGTTTCCGAATGAACCCGCAACAATTGCTCTTTGGTGACTTTGGGCGCTTGCTGATAATCCAGAAACTGCATCAAGCCGGAGGCGATGAGTTGATCCTCTATCGCATGCATACGCGCAGGACACTCCGGATGATCCGAACCCATATCATGTTTAAGACAGCTCGGATGTGTCAGATAGATAGTTTGCATATTTATATCTTTAAGGGAGAAGGGTTAAGGGGAAAGGGTAAAACCCTCGCTCCCTTTAATCGGATAGGCGGTTTTACCCTTCTCCCTTCCCTCTTTCCCCTTAACCATAAAAGGTGTTTTAGTAATTTCCAGCTCCCTAAAGCACCTTGCGTACCGATTTGATGCTTTCATCCTCGGCACTGGTCTCGGCTTTAAATCCGAGTCTGTCCATGAGGTGCAACATATCGTTATTATTTTTCAATACTTCACCCTCGATCACTTTCAATCCTTTGGAGCGGGCGGCATCCATCAACGCGGCCATCAATTTTTGCCCCAGACCCTTGCCATGCATATTATCGGCAATGACCAAAGCGAATTCGCAGCTTTCGCCATCCGGATTGGTAGCGAAGCGCGCCACGCCCAGCTCGACTTCTTTGCCGTGCTCTTCAGTCACGGCGATAAGTGCCATCTCACGGCTGTAGTCGATCTGCGTAAAGCGCACCAACATGGCATTACTCAACTCCTGCACACTATTCATGAAGCGGAAATAACGCGACTGCTCGGATAAACTGCGCACAAAGTCTTGTTCCAACTCCGAATCTTCCGGACGAATCGGACGAATGGTGATGTCCATCCCATCGGCCAATTGCCAGCGGCTGACCAGATGCGTCGGATAGGGATAGATCGCCATATGCGCATAGCGATCCGCGCTGGGTTGGCGGAACTCGACCACCACTCGCGCATCCGCTGCCAACACGCCATGCTCATCCACAATCAGCGGGTTGATATCCATTTCCATCAACATCGGCAGTTCGCACACCATCTCCGAGACACGCAACAACACACTTTCCAACGCATCCATATTAGCTGGTGGCATGTGACGGAACGCGCCCAGCAATTTTGAAATACGCGTGCCGTTGATGAGATCCTTCACCAGGAAAGTATTCAATGGCGGCAACGTGACCGAACGGTCGCCCATCACCTCCACCATGGTGCCGCCCGCACCAAAAGTAATCACCGGACCGAATACCGGATCGTTAATCACCCCCACCATCAGTTCGCGCCCGTTCGGTTTAACGATCATCGGCTGGATGGAAATGCCGTCCATGTGGGCATTGGGGCGATTACGTTTGATGTTGTCGGTGATCTCGTGATAGGTCGCACGCACCGCCTGGGCATTGCCCAGATTGAGCA
>PLYB01000086.1 GCA_003151655.1 Gallionellaceae bacterium
GCAGCCATTACGAACTTTCTCAATTTCTGGTCGAAGTCGAGCGTCGAGCCTACAAACAAGCACTGTTTGCGGTACGCGATGAACATGCCGCGTTGGACATCGTGCAGGATTCCATGCTTAAACTCGCCGAAAAATATGGCGATAAGCCCGTGGAAGAATTTCCTATGCTGTTCCAGCGTATTTTGCAAAATACGATTAAGGACTATTACCGCAGACAGAAGATTCGTTCTTTTTGGACGGTGCTGTTCTCCTCGTTCCAGCCTCAAAACGACGCGGAGGATTTTGACCCGCTGGATACGCTACAGGATAAGGACAATAACTCCCAACCGTCCGAGCCGGATGCCTCGCTCGAACAGTCGCAACTACTTGTTCTAATTGAAGAGGCATTAATTGATCTGCCCGCACGTCAACGCGAAGCCTTCCTGCTGCGTTATTGGGAAGACTTGGATACCGCACAGACGGCCAAAGCGATGGGATGTTCCGAAGGCAGCGTTAAAACACATTGCTCGCGCGCAACCCACACACTGGCCGCAAAACTGAAAGAGAAGGGAGTGAGTCTGAAATGAAAAACAACAATTTGACACCGGATTCAATCAGGCAACACTTGAACCATTCTGCAGCGCAAATGGATAGTGACACTGTCGAGAGCCTTCGTGCTTCACGCAATCTGGCGCTGGAGCGCCATCGTGCGCTACAACATGCACCTGTGCAGGCTTGGCTCACGCATCACGGATTGTGGGCTGGAGGTTCGCACTCCCATCATAAACACGTATATTTGGCACTCGCCGTGCTGCTTTCATTATGTTTATACAGTGGTGCGGTCTACCTGCAACATGATCGCGACCATGCTGATACAACCGATATTGAGCTACTAACAGACGACGTGCCGGTTGATGCATACGCCGATTAATAATCGCTCCATGAAACTGACTTTTCCGGCAATCTTACTAATTGCGGCAATGGCATTCAGCCTGCCTGCGATGGCGGCAACATGGCAGGAACTGAGCCCGCAACAGCAGCAAATTCTGGCACCACTTGCCAACGAGTGGAGTTCTCTGTCAAAGAAACGACAAGATAATTACATCGAGATTGCAAAACGTTACCCTCAACTTACGCCGCTCAAACAACAGCGTTTTCAAGAACAAATAGTCACATGGGCCAAGCTGACACCAGAGCAACGGCAGCGGGCGCGAGAAAAACACCAGTCACTCAAGCAACTACCGCCTGAAAAACGCGAGGCCGCCAAACAGGCTTTACGCGAGCAACATGCCAGAAAGCATCCCTTTGCTGCCAGCGCCGTGCAACCGGCAGCTCCCGCACCGTAACATTCCTAAACCGGTGGTGGTTTTCGTAGGTCGGGATAAATCCCGACCTACGGGGCGTGGGTTCACGTTCTTGCAGTTCAACCAAATCCCTCAGCGCCGCTCCGTTCGCCACATCATCACCGAAGCTATCCCTAAATAAATCCAGGTAATCGCCGTCGCACTAAACATCGGTGACCATCCATTCAACGCGCCCAGATTGGAAAATAACCGTCCGCCAAAGTGAAAGCTCAAGCCGAGCACGATACCGATGAAAATTTTTCCGCTCACGCCCCCCTCCCGACGCTGATAGGAGGCGAAAGGCAAGGCCAACAACAACATGATCAATACCGCAATGGGATATATCAACTTATTCCACATCGCGATTTCATAACGCTCTGTTTTCTGATGGTTTTCACTTAAGTGTTTGGTATATTGATAAAGATCCCATGACGACATCTTTTCGGGCAATAACAATAACACGTTCAAAATATTCGGATTAAGCGTCGAATGCCACGCCAGTTTAGCCTGACTGTTAATGCTCGTCCCCCGCCCGCTAAAGCCAGTCTGTTTCACATCTTCCAGCATCCATTGATCTTGGCTGTCGTAGGCCGCACTCTTGGCAGCGGTTATGGTACGCAAATGATAAGTCTCATCAAATTCATAGATAGTGATGTCCAGCAGCGAGGTATCAGGCAACACACTTTTGACATTTACAAAACTATGCTCGTCTTTCACCCACACACCCGAGCGAAACTCTTTCAATGTCATTCTGGAATTTTTTGCTTTCATGCTCAACTCTTGTGCCAAATGATCGCTCGGCGGAGCAATGACTTCGCCAAACAGCAAACATAGCAAAACCAACGGCAGGCCGATTTTCAACATGGCAAAGATCATTTGCTTCAGCGATGCACCGGAACTCCGGTAGACCATCATTTCAGAGTTGTTTGCCATTTGTACAATGGCAAAGATCGAGCCGATCAGCGCAGCCAAAGGAAATAACTCGTAGACATGTGTGGGCATAGTCAGCGCCACATAGAGCAATGCATCTTTAAGTTGATAGCCCCCCTGCCCCACGTCATGCAATTCCTGAATTACATCCATGAACGAGAACAACGCGAGCAGTCCGGCAAAAACAATCGCCACACTGGAATATATTTCCTTGGCCAAATATCGCGTGAGCAATTTCATTTAATCAGACGCCTCCAGGAAAATACCGACAAGCGCTTGTAGAACATCAGCACCAACGCGCCCATCATCACTGCATGCAGCCCCCACAGCCCAAGTACCACACTAATTTTGCCTTGCGCTATCCAAGTGCTCGTCACCCCCAGCATGTTGTTGTAGACCATGTATAGCACCACCGCAATAACCAGATTGAATGATCGCCCGGAGCGGGGATTAACAAAGCTCAGCGGGATGGCTAGCAGCGCAAGAATCAACGCGCTCACCGGTGCACCGATTCGCCATGCCAACTCGGAGATATTCCCGGGATTCGGATCCTGCAACAGACGCAAGGTGGAAAAACTTTTGCGGTCCAACTGTACTTCTTTGACTTCTGCGGCTTCAATGCGCACTGCATATCGTTCAAATTCAACGATCCTGTAATCGTTTTGTCCCGGTACGCCTTCATAGCGCGTCCCATTCAACAATACGATAAAACGGTCACCATTGGCTGCGGTTTCCTGCAATCCTTCTTTGGCTACCATCGTTCCTTCTTTGCTGTTTTGCACGGACTGGACAAAGACATTGCCGACCCGATTATTCTTGGGATCAATATTCTCCAAAAAAAACACCCTGTCCGCCTGATTCGACTCGCGAAACACCCCCGGCGTTGCCAATGCGACATCGTCGCGTGAATCCAATCTGCTCTTGAATTCCTCGGATTTCAACTTGGCCCACGGCGAAAGCACAAAACTCAACAGGCCGATCACGCACACCACCGGAATAGTAAAACCCATCACCGGGCGTATCCAGCGGGTCAAACCTATCCCCGAAGAAAACCACACCACCATTTCGCTATCCCGATAACTTCGTGTCAAAGTCAGCAAAATAGAAAGGTACAGGCTCACCGACAGCACGATGGGCAAATAATTCAGGGTAGTAAAACCGACCAGCGCCATCACCCCTTCCACGGCTAACAAGCCGCTAACCGAATCCCCTAGCAGTCGAATCAGCTGGGTAAAAAGCATAATTCCCAGCAAAATAGACGATACTAGCGCGCCGGTAACCGCGAATTCGCGAACTAATGAGCGATAAAAAATCCCTCCGCGCATTAACGAGCGCGGCTTCTTTGACTTTTGTGGCTGGGATTGCGGATAATCCGGCATCTGGAACAATTTTTTAGATTAATGAGGAGAAGCGTGTGGAATTTAGCATAAAACAGGGCAGTCCGGAAAAACTGAAGAGCGGTTGTATCGTTATTGGTGTTTTCGAAGGCGGTAAATTATCTGTCGCCGCACAGGTTGTTGATAAGGCCGCCAAGCATGCGCTCAGTGACCTTATTGCCCAGGGTGACATCAGCGGCAAAGCCGCATCCACACTGCTGCTGCACAAACTTGCCGGTGTCGCTGCCGAGCGCGTTCTGCTGGTTGGTTTGGGCAAAGCCAGCGAACTTAACAACAAGGTTAGCACGGACATTCTGCGTGCCGCCTTCAGCGCCCTGAACGCCACCCCGAGCAAAGATGCCGCGCTCTACATCGTCGATGAAGGTGTCGGCAAAGATGCCGAATGGCTTATCAAACAGGCCGTACTCACAGCCGCCGAACAAGCTTTTCGCGCCGACGGACTAAAGAGCAAGCCGTCCAAAGCTGCCGCGCTGAAACACATCACCTTCGCCACGCTGGAAAAACCGGCTACCGCATTGAAGCACGCACTCGAACAAGCGGTGTCAATCTCGCTCGGCATGGAACTCGCCAAGACCCTCGGCAATCTGCCGGGCAACATCTGCACGCCAAGCTACCTCGCCGCCAATGCGCTGGCGCTAAGCAAGGAACACAAGAGCATCCAAACCACCGTGCTGGAAGAAAAAGACATGCAGAAATTGGGCATGGGCTCCTTCCTCTCCGTCACGCGCGGCAGCGAACAGCCCGCCAAGCTCATCACCATGGAATACTACGGCGCGGACAAAAAACAAAAACCTATCGTGCTGGTAGGCAAGGGCATCACCTTTGACAGCGNNCGGCGGCATTTCGCTCAAGCCCGGAGCCGAAATGGATGAAATGAAATACGACATGTGCGGCGCCGCCAGTGTGCTCGGCACCATGCAGGCCATCGCCACAATGGGGCTGAAGATCAATGTAGTCGGAGTTATCCCCACCTGTGAAAACATGCCCAGCGGCATCGCCACCAAGCCCGGCGACATCGTCACCAGCATGTCCGGACAAACCATCGAAATCCTCAACACCGATGCCGAAGGCCGCCTTATTTTGTGCGACGCGCTCACCTATGCGGCGAAATTTAATCCCGATACGGTGATCGACATCGCCACATTGACCGGTGCCTGCGTCATCGCCTTGGGGCATGTTGCCAGCGGATTATTCGCGAATGAAGACAAGCTCGCGCAAGAGTTGTTGGCCGCCGGCGAACAAACTTACGACCGCGCCTGGCAATTGCCGCTGTGGGAAGATTATCAACCGCTACTGGACAGCAACTTTGCCGACATGCAAAACATCGGTGGACGCGCGGGCGGCACCATCACCGCAGCCTGCTTTCTGGCGCGCTTCACCAAGGACTATCGCTGGGCGCATCTGGACATCGCGGGCACAGCTTGGAAATCCGGCAAAGAAAAAGGTTCAACCGGACGCCCGGTGCCGTTGCTCACTCAGTATCTGATCAACCGCACGGCAGCGAAGTGACCAAAGTCGATTTCTATACCGGTAGCGAAGACAAGCTGCGCACCGCTTGCCAACTGAGCCAGAAGGCAATGCAGAATGGCCTGCGGGTGTTGCTGCACGTGCCGGATGAAGCTACTGCCGACAAGTTGGACAAGCTATTGTGGCACTTCCCGCCCACGGCTTTTATGCCGCATTGCCGCAGCCTGGAAGCGGGGGCCGCCACCATGCCGATTGTGATCGGCTATGATGAGACTTTCCCTCATTCCGAATTGCTCATCAGCTTGCACAATGTCTGCCTGCCATTTTTCAGCCGCTTCGAGCGCGTCATCGAAATCGTCAGTCAAGAAGTTGAAGATGCCAAGCTGGGACGCGAGCGTTATGGTTTCTACCGTGATCGCGGTTATGAGATGCGTCATTTCGACTTGCGTCAAAAGCAAGGAGCTTGAAACGTGACAGGCAAGCCCAATGACGAAACCTTGTGGGAACATCTTCCTGTCTTGACCGAAGTCGTCGAAGAACCTCCTCTGAGCATTCCTACTTTAACGGAAGAGCACGACAGAAATGAGCCGAGCGTTTCTCCATTGTATGATCCGCTTGAGATCTGTGCAGAAACAGAAGCGGATGTTGAAACACACGATCCTGTCATCGGTCCCGCTGAATCATTGATTGCGAACCCTCCTGCCTTGTTGACACCGGAATTGTGCCAACACGTCAGCGCCGAAATTGCCGCAAAACTGGATGCCCGTCTACGTGATCGCTTCGCATCAGATGTCGAATGGTATGAAATTCAAACTGCCGCAACAGAAATTATTCACGCGCAACTCCTGGAATTAAGCGCAGGTGGATTAGGTATAATCTCGCCCTCCATTGATTCACCAATATTGAACAGCCCCGCAGGACTCGCGGGCAACTCATCCGCTGCCCCACAATTTAATAGTACAAGCATGAACACCAACGAACTCGCAAAAAATTTCGAACCCAAAACCACCGAAGCCTACTGGTATGACAAATGGGAAAGTTCCGGCTATTTCAAGGCCGGACAAGACCCGGACAAGGCTGAATCTTTCTGTATTCAACTGCCGCCACCCAACGTCACCGGCACCTTGCACATGGGGCACGGTTTCAACCAGACATTGATGGATGCGCTCACGCGCTACCACCGCATGCGCGGCGATAACACGCTGTGGCAACCGG
>PLYB01000198.1 GCA_003151655.1 Gallionellaceae bacterium
AAATCCTTCCAGCAACTGTGCTAACGCAATACGGGCGATCTCGGAATATGCCTCGTTGTATGCCAACAGAGATAATCCGTTGATATGCTCCTTTCCCGCGCGCAGCATGGGCAATGCGTAAGCAAGCAACACTTCCGCTACCAACGCCGGACGCGCCTGAATCAGTTCGGTAAACCAAGCGCAATCTTTCCCATCATCATGGATAAAACGAAAAGCCAGCAGTCGTGATAGCACGGCATCATTGAGTTGCAACGCGCTGGTCGGGTTAGATTGATACAACTCATTCATACCTGCTAGGCAGGTTGGGCAGATATAGTGCTCCTGTCCTTTTAGTACAAGCTCAACGATTTCGCTAACAGTTGGCAGATCCTTACGGTCGAGGGCATGACGGAATCCTGCATAAGCAGCTTCGACTAATTCGCTGTCTCCATCCAAAAAATCCTCAAGGCGTTCACGGGGAGTTTCACCTCTAGCCTCATAAATCAAACCTTCATAAGCTCGCGCTAAATTGTACAAAGTTTGCGGATACGCGCTGCCATCGCGGATGCTAGCCAAGTGCTGACGGTAATAACTTATCCATTCGCTTTTCTGCTTTTGTCGTGCGAGCTTCCATTTCCGTTCTTCAAGAACCAGTTCCTGTTGTCCATTACGGTCACCGATTTGGCAGGTAATATCCGGCTCTAGCTCTAGCCATTGCTGAATGAATGGATATGCACCCGCCCATGATTCCAGAAATTCTAGTGCAGTTAGTGTCAGGTTTTGCTGTCCTCCATCACGTATCAACATATGAACAGCTTGACGGAAATAATAGTGGGCTAATTCACTTTGCTGTTCCGTTATGGATTTTTCCAGATACCAACTGCCGATGTCCGCAGGAGGAAAAGAACCATAAAGCCTCCTTGTGTGCCGACTCATGCAATACCAGACATTTTTATGTTCAGCGCACAGAGAAGCAATATGTTCAATCATGGCCTTGAAGCGGTTGGGACGTTTTACAAGCCACCCTCTAATGTGTTCAACATGCTCCTTCTCAAGCCTGCTATTTTCATGTTCATCGGTGCCGACTCCGAGCCAAGCGTAGAGACGCTCATCGGTAATGATGTCACCATGCGCTTCCAGTCCGCGCACCAATAACTCCCCAGTCAAGTCGTTGAGACGGTGCTCATATGGCGCTTGTTTGAGAACGGCATGTTTTTGTACTAATTTATCCAGCAGAACAGTTAAATCATCAACCGGAATCTCGTAATCCCGGAAATTGAAATACATGCCAATTCGGTTACGACCCTTAGGCGGAAAAAGGTAATCCAATATCTGTGCAGGCGAAATAATATGCGGATAAAGCTCGCGCAGAAGAACTCCGATCATAAAATCGTTTTGATCTTCAACTTTTCCATCACGAACATCTTCTGCAAGTTTCAATAGAATTGAACTGCTACTCGGCACGACATGCATTAACGCCAGCACTGCTTTCTTGTGGATTGTCGGCGGATGGCTAACATCCCTTACCGTGGCCTCCAGTGGAGCAGCTAACGCGGGTAATGGGTCACCATAGCGAATGGCGTCCAGCACGCAATCCAGCAGCGCCTGATCGGCTTCGGCGCGCGAAGGCGACGAAAAAATTTCCCTGAAAGCTGGTTCCATATCCGCCGTGCCCAGCGCGCCAAAAGGTGGGGATGTCCAATCCTGCGAGCGGAACCAGGGGTAGCGCTGCGCTTCGTTTTTCAATGCGTTCAGCACCAACCGTTTGTCATCTACAACGAAATTGCGCACGTCACCATAGAGCACTACGCCCAAGGAATCGCGCTCGATCAGGATGGGACGCCCGGTACGACAATGAACAGACAGCCATGCGGCAAGGCCGCGCAGGTCGGGCACAACGCCGCCATCTTCACCCGTCATTAACGCAAGTATGCGACCGAACGGCAGACCGCGATTTTCGACCAGCTCAGCCAAGTAGCGCGCGCCAAGAAATTCGGCGACGCTACGGTGAACAGGGATACGTTGTTCTTCGCCATCGCGCTGGAATAGATTGGTTTTCAGCGCCGCAAGCAATGGCAGTCCATGCGATGTCAGCTCCTTCCAGTTGAAGTGTTGACTGTCGGCTGCATCCTCGTCCAGAGCGAATCCCGCAACCCCGGATAGCAGGTGGATAGCGCATAGGTATCCCGCTGCATCAAGCATCTGATCAGCGGAAAGTGATTTATCGCGTTTTGCCTGACGGTGTTCTGGATTCTTCTCGCCAACAAGTTGGCGGCAAGCCATCCCGTATATTTCCACACGGCTTTGCGGCCATTCGTTTCCTTCCACCGCCTCCACCAGCAAATTCAACGTTTGTGGATTGCGCAGTAGTTCGCCCAGCCTGTGTTCATCAGCCTTGCGGACGAATTCAGCGGGGTCTGGTACGCTTGTTTTATGACGGAGGATTTCGACAATGTCATTGTCGGTCAAAGGATCGAGGTGCAGCGCTACAACCACGCCGTCTGGCGACACGCGCATCAGGGCTGCGCTATCGCTCTCGCCCAACCAATCCGCTTCGCGGCAAGAAAGGCGGAAGCGTGGGAGCTTAAGCCTTTCAAGATGCTTCCGTATGTAATCGAGCGGTGTCCTGCCGTCTCCCCCGTCTGCGCGCATCTCGTCCAGTGCGTCAATGAACAGGATTTTATCTTGATGCTCTGCTTTTGGCTCAAACGTGGCAAAATCACGCGCTTTGATATATTCGCCACCGGACTCAACCGCTTCCAGTTTGAATGCCTCGGTCTTGCCAGCCCCCGGATCGCCCAGCAGCACATAGGCTGGCAGATCGCGATAGCTCTCCAGCGGATGACTTCCCTGCTCATCTGGATTGCCGGACTTGCGCGTACAAGTACGTCGTACAAGGAAAGATTGAGTTGCTTGAGTCAAAGCCAATGCTCCGCCGGGTAGGATAGAAATTCAACAAGCGGGATGCCACCCTCACCGACCAGCAACTTCCTGCACTTGCCGAAGTTTTCCTCGAATACGTCGAGGCCGACAGCATGGCCAGAAGCAGGCCCGCTTTTCACTTCAATGGCGGTGAGCCGATTGCCACGTTCAATGACAAAATCAACCTCGTGCGGACTATCACGCCAATAGTAGAGTTGACTGTCAGGATAGCCCGTGTTGTACAGATGAGCACCAACGGTACTTTCCACCATGCGTCCCCAGTAGCTGCGATCGGCTTTAGCCTCGGCCTTGGTGTAACCCGATCCGGCTGACATCAGGGAGGTGTTGAGCACGTTCAACTTGGGTACGGAAGCGCGCCGACGGTGTTGCTGCCCGGCATATTTCTGTATTCCCATGACCAATCCGGCACTCCCTAGTAAATCCAGATAATGAGCGAGCGTTACCGTGTTTCCTGCATCCTGAAGCTGTCCAAGCATTTTTGTATAGGACAGAAGTTGCCCGGAGTATTCGCAACCGAGATGGAATAATTGCTTGAGCAGAGCGGGCTTATCGACCCGCGTCATCATCAAAATATCCTTTTCGATACTCGGTGCAATCAAGCTGTCGCGAACATAATTACGCCAGCGCAACTCGTCGCGGATGCGGGTGGCACTGCCTGGGTAACCTCCAAAATAGATATAGTCGTCAAGATCGAAGTCGAAGGCTTCATACATTTCCAGGAACGACCAATGAGTGACTCGAATTAACTCATAGCGTCCGGCCAGGCTCTCACTCATGCCCTTCTGCATAAGCAGGGGTGACGATCCCAATAGAACGACGTGCAGCTTAAGCCCTTCGGCGCGGTCAGCATCCCAAAGTCCTTTGATAGCTTCTGACCAGCGGGAGATTTTTTGGATTTCGTCGAGGACTAGAATGTGTCCATCTTCCGATTCACGTGCTGCCGCGCGAGCGCGCTGCCACTGTCTGACCAGCCATGCGGCATCTCGTGGGCTGGCGTCCTGATCATAGGCGACATCTTCAGCATCCAAAAATCTAGGCATACGAATTTCGTCTGGCTGATCAACGGGGACGAAGTAATAATTACTACGGCCGTACTGTGATAGGGCATCACGAACCAAAGTAGTTTTTCCTACCTGACGTGGCCCTGCCACAAAAATCAGAGAACGCGGTGGCTCAGAAAGCCTGTCAAGAAGGGTGCGAACTTCCTTACGCTGGTAGGTTTTGGTGATCATAATTACTATTGTGAGTAAATTTGCTCACAATAGTAATTGGTAATCTAATAAATTTCAATAGTGCCAAGTTTAGCGGCCAGAAGTTACCATTTGCAGAATAGCAGGTGGTACACAATAAATCTGGGTTGCGTCTTTTAATCGATGCGACATGGTGTGTGGTTTAATGGGTCGGCACCTGCCGATTCTCATAACGTAACTGCGTTACTTCATATTGACTCACCTCTTGGACTTGCACCTTAGAATCATCAAAGAGCGCAATATTCACACCTTCACTTATTGAGCTTTGAAAAATAACACCGTCATAGCCAGAGTTCTTAATAAATTCGCATAAGTATTGGGTTGGCAAATATTCGAGATCGGCAACACGAGGAAGAATTGGTTTTGATAACTCACTTCCCAAATGACACAGGAACTCAAGGTCATATCTCAGGGCAGCCAACTTATCCTCATCATCAACACCAAACGGAGATATGGTCTTCTTAGGGTTTATTAGGTTTAACAATCTGAGAGATGGTATTACCGTATATCGCGCTACTGAAACCAGGTCGCCCGGATGAGGGCGCGTTTCGGCTATGGCCGTATCGGAACTAGAGGCCGCATACAAATAGGGAATTCCGACAGGATTTGCTCTACCGTTTTTTGCACGGTCAGCAGGAGGTCGTCCCATCTGGTTTGCAGGAATAACCAAATTGCTCGACTGAATCCTTGCTCTGTAAATTGTATTGGAAAATCTTGATAAGTCGGCCTCCAAATATGTATCAAACAACGCTTTCAGCCGATCAAGATCCAATTCATGTTGAAAGAAGAAGCGATTTTTCCAAATGATTTCCTCTCGAAATGATTGCCATTTTTCAACGGCTGCACGCTCTTGAACAATTCTAGGAGCATGCGTTTTTCGCACTACCTCACCATCATTGAGAACTTCCCCCAGCAATGACTGTGCTTGAATTTGAGTTAGTGATGAGAATATCTGCCAATCTTCCTTAAACCATAAGACAAGTAGTTTTGCCTCAGAGCTATCGCTTTCAGAATAAATTGAGGATATTGATTGAAAGTAGTCCAGCAGCTTGGCAGGCTCAACTACAGTGACTCCCTTCTGTTCGCAAAAATCACAATTGCCAATTTTTGCTGAAAGCTCTGGTATGCGCCTGTCAAGAAATGAGTCTCCGAAACAATTAGCACAACAATGCATCCCGCTACCCCTTTCCTAGGAGATGTGCCATCAGCTCAATATGGTGTTGCATGGAAAGTTTCTTTACATACCCCAGACCAGGGAAGTGCTGATCTTTGTATAGTTGTAAGTACTCTTTCACCGCATCTGACTGAAAAATCGGAGAGTCTTTTCGCTCCACGTCATTTACAAGCTTTGAAAGTGCCTCCAAAAATTTTCCCGCTGGGTCTTTTGGAGTGTCTACTTGGTCAGACAGGTAATGATTAATTGCGATGGCGTTTTCGGCATCTGGATTTGCAAAAGTTAAGTGTATGGCGATTGCATATGCAGGACCGCCACCATCTTTAAAACCACTACCTACCATTAAGTAATCCCCAAAAGCATCAAAACCCCTCTCCTGATATGTCAAATAAATGTCGGAGAACGGCTCCGTTGGGGGGTAATGCTTGTTTGCGGTTTGACTTTCAAATCCATCTTGTATAAGAACTCGCAGAATGCCCTTGAAGTGTCTTTGGTAAAGCGTCCTTTCCGTCCCAACGAAAATATGCTCTGTAAGATTAGGCTTTATTTCAGCGATTAGCGCGGAGAGCTTCACCCCCTCTGAGAAACCGTTATGAATAACAGCAGTACGTTTATCTTTGTGATTATTAAAAAAGTCAGATGCAGATTCCAACTTGTCTTCAGCAGTAAGACTCAATCCGACAGAAAAATTATCGTAGTCATGCAAAACTCCATCGATTATTTCACTCCACAGTGAAGAATTATCTTCTTTTAGTTCCCCCACTCCCGGATTAGATACAAGAATAAAGCGACATTTGCTTTTGACAAGTTCATCGAGTGCACGATTTAAAGCGGGAAAGTTTCCTTTTACCGGTTCAATAACTGGGATAAACCCCCAAGTTGCAATTTGGATGGCTTTTTCGCGAAGCATCATCAGCTCAAATTGTTTTCCACGGACAAAGGGATAGTACATGCGCTCTCCTACTTTTCTAATGCTCTATGAAAGTTGAGGCAATATCTCTATGGAGCATATTTTCGAATCTTGCTCGGTCTTCGCGAGATAATCGAATCGACAACGATGCAGCTTTTAAGCTATTGGGGACATTGGCGATAAAATCAGCTAACCGCTGAGTATTGCGGCGGTGTTTTAAAGTTTCTACCATGACGTCATGGGCAGCTTCAGGCGTTAGCCTATTAAAATAACCTTTTGCCTCTCGATAAATTTGGGTGTTTGGCAGATGTGTTAGAGAAATCCCAAAAGTTTGCTTTATTATCTTCAGATACTCGTGTTGTTGAAGCGAATTAAAGATAACTATCGGATCAACATTGAGTTTGTTACTTTCTGCTTTCCGGTAGCAGCTCTTAGTCTTGAAGTTGTATCTGCCCTCAGCGAGAACCATGATACCAACCTCTGTGGGTACTCGGCCTGAAACTGCCTTATAGAGTCGCTCCGTCGTGATAACCGTAATTAGATCGAACATCTTGTGATACGCCAATAACTGCTTATCAAGACGTTCGAAGCTATCCATCTCTGATTTAATTTCGTAGACATGTGACGTTCCATTCAGAATCACTGCATCAGCCTTGCAGTCATCCACTCTGAGTTCGGTAAGCATAAAGGCAGTATTTAGACTGTGTTTCCCCAACAATATCTTCTCAGCAATGGCATTTTTGTAGATGTATTCATGTCGGTATTCGTGCACCAACCGGTCGAAAATGGCATCGTAGAAATCTCCGACCGTCATGTTTGAACTGAACTGTTCAAAAAGGCTGTACTGACGCGACAATCTTCCTGCGATGGCAGAGTGGCCTGTGTGCGCCAACTCTAGCAGTACGCTTGACGAGAAAAAACGTGACAACACAGGGCCTGCAAGCTGTCCTGTTATGTCGTTCATTCTATGATTCATAATTCCATTTTTCTGTATGTAATGGTTTGACCACGTTGGTTATGCTATCACACACGCGGGTATCTGTCGTAGCCTGCCAGCTTGAACAAAGGGCTAAAACCCTGCGCCATTCAGTTCGCTCACCGCCGCCTTCAGCAATCCCCTTGCTTTGCCAAGAAAACGATAACTGATTTTCTTTGTAGGTTTCGCCGTTTTGCCGACACGAGGGTGCGAATACATACTTAGATACCTTGCATCGTGGACATCTTTTGCCAAGGCAAATATTGCAGGATACTTAACTGCAAAACGTGAAGTCGGTGTAAGGGAGCTGCCAATTTTTCCAAGAGTGTATCCCCCAATTGCACCGTCGGCAGCAAACAAACTATCCAGAAGAAGCTCGTTGAACACGTCTAGCGCATTTACAAACGCGGTAATATTTGTACCAGATAGTGCTGCGACCTCGATGGCTTGTTTTTCCGCTTGAGCGTAATTCTTGCCCATAAGCTTTTTCCACTTCACGCTGGATATCTTCGGATCCAGTTTCTTTAGGCCATGGGCAATACCACAGTAGCCCGCCGTTCTTCGTTTGATGACACCCACCTCTTTAAGGAGGATGGCTCCCGATGGATTCAATTGTCGCTTTTGGCTACTGACCGCAACATCCTCCGAAAACATTTTCCATCCGGCAGCGAGAGCAACATCAGGCGCAGTGTCTTTGATACCCTGCTGAGCAATATTATCTCGCGTAGCAGTTCCAACCTGATCTGATTGAACATTGCCAACAAGCGTTGCTCGTGTCCACCATGAACGAGCTGACTTACAGACATACATAATCTGACGCGCGCTCAGATGACCTGTACGCATTAAATATTTGCCAGCCATGGCAAGTAAGTCAGGAGGAGCTGAACCAGGAGACCACTGCTTCCTTATATATGTTGCCAAGATATCATCCTGCTGAGCTGGAAGACGCCCATCTGCCACACTGATAAATTCCGCCTGAACTGCGTGATACAGCGTATTAGCTCTAATGATTTCGATAATTTTTTCCGCAGGCACGCGGGGTAGCTTGGGGTATCGACGAAGGTAATTGCAGACACTCTTGTAAATCTCAGGGTGCTTTTCAAGGATTCGCCAAAGCCGATTAGTCATTGCCGCAGACGGCTCCGCATGGGCGAGAAGATATTTGAATCGTGTTGCATCCGAAATAATAAATCGAGGCGTAAGCTCAACGATTCGCTGGATGAGTTTTTCCTGGTTCACTATCTTTTTCTTGATCGCTGGCTCAGGTGGGTTGGAAACGGATTTCAGCTCTTTTTCGATGTCATCAATTTTCTTGATGCTGATTTTTGAACTTTGTGGAAACAGGCCAACATCCTTGCTCAACAGATCAAGCGAAACAAGAAGGATACGCAAGTCTTTTTCATTCTTGGCAAATAGTCTAATGTCATCTACATAACGGAAGTAGCGAAAATCAACACCCTTCTGCTTCAATGTGTCGAAATGGCTAAGTACAACTTCCGCAAGCAAACCAGAGGAAAGCGGCCCTTGCGGAATGCCATGATGATGAAATATTCCCCGCTCGGTGGCAGTCCATACTTCGAGCCACTGCGATAGTTTTTCGCAGAACTCTTGATCCAACCCAAATCGTTTTAGAAAATACCGCAGAACATGGTGATCCATGCTGTCGTAACAGGCCGTTAAGTCGAAGCTTGCCGTGTAATGAAAGCCGTCGGCATAAGCATCCCTGGCCCCATCATTAAAAGCCTTGTAACCTTCACTCCATTTTCGGTAAAACCAAATAGAACTTTTGCCAGCGTATAGGTGCCCGAACACATGAATGTTGTAGTGATGCTTGACCTTGGGGAAAAGTTTGTCCGCAATTAGATTAACAGCGGCCTGATAGACAATTTGATCCTCTACCGTCAAAAGCGAGTAAGGCCGCAATATTCCTGATGCCTTTGGGAAAAATAGTTTGCACGCTCCGCTGGGATGGTAAACACCGCGCTTCAACCGATCAGCAAGATCGGCCAGAAGCGCATCATCGGCAACCGCAAAATTTCCATACAAGTCTCGAAAATATGACTTGTAGCTTGCATCAGGATTTGACCGAACCCAACGCCATGCACGTTGAAGATTGTCTGCCGCCCTCAATTGGTCTAGGTCGGCCATGAACGATTAAGCTACCAGCGCATCGCGCAGCACGGCTTCCATCAAGCGGCGGCTGTCGATTTGAGTGGTGGTGAGTTGGGCTTCCAGTTGGTCGCACAGGGCCATCAGCTCATCGATTTTGGCAACGATTCTGCGTTGTTCAGCGAGTGGTGGAAGAGGAACTGGTGCATTGAGCAATACTGACTGATTGATCTTTGGCATCGTTGCAGATGCGCCGGTGGCATTGGAAGAAAAGTAACTACGGAGAGGTGGGGATACCAGCATCATATGAACAAAGCGAAGTTCTAACGACGTAGAGAATCGTACACGAATCATCAGGTCTGGAAAAACAAAAGCTTTCGCGGGACCGTCAAAGATGGCAGCCATTCCGACATATTCGCGAGTATTTCCACGTTGGAAAAGAACATCGTCAGGAGATAGCCAGTAACGCTCACAGTCCTCCGCTTGCAATTCCACGTGTTTGTAATAAGCCGCGTTAAACAAGCCAGAAGTGGTCGCAGTGAGCGTTATAGCCTTTGGGGCTTTATCGTCCTTTATTTCCTTGGGTGACACGCCATTCTGTGGCCCGAACGTGATCAGGTCGGCTAGTTTTACCCAGCACCATTCAGCGGGAATTAGAAATAGACATCCATTTTCTTCCCGTTCATTTACAGGCACTCGGTTTTTAAGAACCCCTGATTCAATCGAACTGCGCTGTTCAAGCCTAATGCGTTCTAACAGAACGTTGGCTGGTTCGTCGTTTGGATATTGTGCGATGAGGCGACCACGGACTGCAAGATTGAGAATGGCTTGGCGCAGTTGTTTGATGTGTTCTGGGCGAGTGGTAAGGCGCGGGAGGTGATCCAAAAAAACTGGTGTGAGTTCATCCGGGCTTTGAATCTGTTGCAGGCTCGCCGCCACAAGCATGTCGCGCCGCAACTCGTGCTCTTTCTTCGCTGCTTGTAGTTGATCGCACAGTGCCATCAGTTCTTCGACCTTGGCGACGATACGTTGTTGTTCAGCAAGAGGGGGCAAAGGTAGCGGAAGAGATTCCAGAGTGCCTTTGGTCACATGCTGAAGGCCGACCCCACCCTGAGCCTGTGAAATGAGAACGTCCAACTGGCTATTGATCGCCAATCGCAGAAAATTAGAACAGAACGTATTGCCGATCCGAATACAGCGGAAAATGTGTTGATTTAAGGCAGCAAGGCCACGTTTCCAGATGAAGGCCCCAAACGAAGTTCCGGGAGTACCCGACCAACTGATCAGGAAATCATCGTCTCGAATTAGGTGGCGATCATCAATAGTCTCTGGGTCACAGTAGTTAAACGGAGCGTGCGCGTTATTCAAGTTCTGGATACGGACAATCGGTAAACCGCGATCAATCCAGTCAGTAGGCTTGAAGGCACGCCCATTCACCATTTCCACAACATCCCCTAATCGGACGAATTGCCATCGCAAAGGCGCGGGAAAGGGTTGCTCATCGCCTTCGATTGGCAGCGCAGCTTTGCCTTTCTTTAGTGAACCTTCTTTTAACAACCGCGCCTTCTCTACCTGAATCCGTTTGAGCAGCTCTGCCGCCGGTTCATCATTGGGGTCTTGTTCCACCAGCTTGCCACGTACCGCCAAATCGAGAATAAAACGCCGCAGCCGCGCCACCGCGTCGGGCGCTTCGCTGATGCGGTTGAAGTGTTGCAATAGTATGTCCGCATTCATCGAAGCAGCGCCTCGGCCAGAATGCCCTTCAACTGATCGCGCAGCTCAGCAGTCTTCGCCTCGTCCACTTCCAGTTGCGCCAGTAGTTCTTGCGGGTCGCCGTGATCGTCGGCAACCGTATGCGGATTTTTGAAATCGAGGTTGTAGCCGCGCGCCTTAATTTCGTCGATACTGACTTTCCACGCCTGTTCAGTTTCCTGCCGCTTCTCACGCTCGGCCCCACCCCACCATTCAACGCAGCCTTGCATGTGTTCCACCTTGATCGGTCGAGTCATGGAATAGGCTTTTTGACCTTGTGGGACTTGGTGTTCATAGAACCAAATATCTTGCGTCGGTTCACCCTTCTCAAAGAACAGCAGATTGGTGCCGATGCTGGCGTAGGGTTTGAACACGCTATTGGGCAGGCGAACGATGGTGTGCAGGTTACACTCTTCGAGCAGCGCTTCTTTCAGCCGGGTTTTTACGCCTTCGCCGAACAGGGAGCCATCTGGCAGAACGATAGCAGCACGTCCACCGGGTTTGAGCAAGCGGATAAATAGCGCGAGAAACAGGTCGGCAGTTTCCTTGGTGCGGAAGTGAGCGGGAAAGTTGGATTCAATACCGTCTTCCTCGCGCCCGCCGAAAGGTGGATTGGTGAGGATGATGTCCACCCGGTCGCTCTGGCCGTAGCTGATGTAGGGACGCGCCAAGGTGTTGTCGTGGCGCACGAAGCTGGGGTCTTCAATGCCGTGCAGCAGCATGTTGGTGACGCACAGCATGTGTGGCAGTTGCTTCTTTTCCACTGCGCGAAGACCAGCTTGCAAAGCCTGTTCGTCCTCCACCTTTTTCACATAGCGCTCGCGCATGTGGCGGATGGAACAGGTGAGAAAACCGCCCGTTCCGCAGCTCGGGTCGAACAGGATTTCGCCCGGCTTGGGGTCAATGCGATCCACCATGAAGGCAGTGACGGCACGCGGAGTGTAATACTCACCCGCGTTGCCAGCACTTTGCAGGTCGTTGAGCAGTTGTTCATATATATCGCCGAAATGCTTGCGCTCGGCCAAGTCGTTGAAGTCCACGCCACTAATCTTGTTGATGACCTGCCTCATCAACTGGCCTGACTTCATGTAGTTGTAAGCATCCTCGAACACGCCCTTTACTACTCGGGCACGGCTGGCATTTTTGCCGCTGGCGGGCAACTCCTTGAGCGCGGGGAACAGTTCGGTATTGGTGAAGGCAAGCAACGCATCGCCCGTGATACCTTCCGGGTTAGCAGCCCAAGTACGCCACTGATATTTCTCCGGGATGGGCGAGCGGTAGTTGTCCTGCATCACTTCCAGTTGTTGATCCTGATCGTCGATGATTTTGAGGAAAAACATCCAGCAAAGCTGGGAGAGGCGCTGGGCATCACCATCGACGCCTGAGTCTTGACGCATGATGTCTTGAATGGATTTTACGGCGTTTCTTGCTGACATAAATTATGCGACTTCCTGATAGAGAGCAGCTTGCAGTTCGTGAACGGCGTTCTCGAAAATGGCTTTGCTGCCGAATTGCTTGATGAGTTGCAGGGGTGTACCCATTTCGTTGAAAGGCGGTATTTCAAGAATGTGGACATTATCCAGTCCAGTTACTACGCCTTCATCCTGATATTTGACGAGTAGCGCTTCGAGCACCGCTCGGGCTTGCGGCCCGTATTTTGTGAATATGTCGCGTTTCTTCACGTTGTTGGCGCGTTCGCGGCGGGTGAGAGGTGGCTGGTCAAAGGCGATGTGGCAGATAAGGTCAAAGGGATCGAGGTCTTTGCCGATTTCTTCCATCAGCGGTTCCAGTATCAAGCCCTCCTCTGCCAACTCTTCGATGACGGCTTCCTTGCGCTCGGCGGATTTCCAGCGGGCCAGGAATTTTTCCATGCTGGCATAGTGAGCGCGGATGG
>PLYB01000087.1 GCA_003151655.1 Gallionellaceae bacterium
TTGGAACTGATCGAATTTCTCAAACAGAAACACGGTGCGTTGATTTTTCATCAATCGGGAGGCTGTTGCGACAACAGCGCCGCCAATTGCTATTTGCCGGGCGATCTCACCATCGGCGCTGGCGATATTTATCTGGGCGATATCGGCGGCTGTCCCTTCTATATTGGCAAAGCCCAGTACGAATACTGGAAGCATACCCAGATCATCATTGATGTGATGGATGGCTTTAGCGGCACGTTCTCGCTGGAAGGCTCGCTAGGCAAGTCATTCCTTTCCCGTTCGAGGTTATTCACGGATGCAGAGTTGGCTGAATTGCAGGCGACATAGAGGATTAGCTCGCAAATATTCTTTGTCTCGCTGTTGAAACTTTCCTTTTAAGGAGATATTCAGAAAGGTCTAGGACAAACACTGATGGTTAATTTACGAATACTCTTAACGCATATTAGGTATAGCGCCGATGCTTTTATAGTAGTGAAAAACTGTAGCATATTTGTTATATAAAGGTAGTATATTTTCTGTATAAATATCTCTCCGGGTTTCAACTTTCGCGTGAGAGGAAACAGGATAGTCATCGCGCATAGCTTGTGTCCATAGCAATTTTCAAAAGCATTGTAATTGGCAAGTCTGAGTGTGTTGGACTATTAAAACGTTTACAAAACGCCCCATCTTGGCAACACGAACGAAGTGCCAAGACTTTAAGTTCTAATGAATATTGAGCAGGAGGGATTGTGTTAAAAAATATGAGCATTAAAGCGCAGTTAATGGGCATGGTGGCAGGGACAGTTATTATCTTGCTTGTCTTTTCCACTGTGGTTTGGATCGGCGTAGGTTTCATTTCCAAAGCGTCCGACAGCATGGGTAGCGGCAAGGATCTGGTAGCTGATATTCTGCCACCGCCGCTTTATGTCCTCGAAGCCGAGATGACAGTGCTACAACTTCAAGATGCAAAAGGGGACGAAGTGCAACCGCTTTTGTCCAAATTAGCGTCTTTGAAAAAAGACTATGATGATCGCAATGCATTCTGGGATCATGAAACGCTCGACACTGCAGTCAAGAAGGCGCTGCTAGGTGACCAGAAGCAGGCGGCGGACAAATATTGGAATCTGGCGCTGGGTGACTATGTGGCCGCCATTAAACAGGGCGACAGCTCCCGTGTACGCCAGTTAGTTGGAGAGCTACAAAAAATATATTTGGAACATCGTAGCGGTGTTGATGCAACAGTTAAGGTCGCTTCAATATACGCCGACGACACGCTTAAGTCATTGCACGACACGTCTAGCCATGTGAACTGGCTAGTGTTTACATTGGCGGGTTGTGGCGCGTTGCTGGCAGCGTTGATTGGCGCGTTGCTGATTCGCAAGATCGGACGTTTACTCGACCAGGCTATGGGGGTGGCATCCAAAATTGCCGAGGGCAATCTAAGCAGTCAAATCAAGGTGGAATCCCATGATGAAATCGGACGCCTTTTGATTTCGATGGAAACGATGCAGAACGCATTGATTCGAATTGTGTCGGACGTGCAGCGGATTGTGGACGCGGCTAACAAAGGCGATTTTGGCTTGAAGTTGGAAGCGGACTCGCACAAGGGCTTCGCCCAAGATATCGCGCTTGCACTCAACCAACTGAGTAACACGGTCGATGGCGCCTTCAAAGACACGATCCGCGTGGCCGATGCATTAGCTAAAGGCGATCTCAGCCAGACAATTACCAAGGACTATGCCGGTGTCTACGACCAGGCCAAAGTCAGCGTCAATACCACTGCGGATTCGCTCACCAAAATCGTCGCCGAGATTCAGCAGATTGTCGAAGCCGCCAACAAAGGCGACTTCAGCATCAAGATGGATATTATTGGCAAGCAAGGCTACACCAAGACCCTGTCTGAACTCTTAAATCAACTCTCCAATGTCACCGACGAAGCGATGCACGACATCATGCGTGTGGCACAAGCCCTAGCCGATGCCGACCTGACCCAGACGATTACCAAAGACTACGCTGGCCTGTTCGGACAAACCAAAGATGGCGTCAACGCGACGGTCGAGAATCTGCAGAAGCTGGTGAATGAAGTGAAAGTCTCGGTGGACTCCATCGGCACTGCCTCGAAAGAGATCGCCAGTGGCAATGCCGACCTGTCGCAGCGCACCGAAGAACAAGCCTCCAGTCTTGAAGAAACCTCAGCCAGCATGGAAGAACTCACCTCTACGGTAAAACAGAACGCCGACAATGCGCGTCAAGCCAACCAATTGGCCCATAGCGCCAGCTCGGTAGCAGAGAAGGGTGGTGCCGTAGTGCAACAAGTCGTTGGCACCATGAGCTCCATCAATGAGTCGTCGCGCAAGATCGTCGATATTATCAGCGTTATCGACGGCATCGCGTTCCAGACCAACATATTGGCACTAAACGCCGCCGTTGAAGCTGCCCGTGCAGGTGAACAGGGTCGAGGCTTTGCTGTGGTCGCCGCCGAAGTACGCAACCTCGCGCAACGCTCTGCCGCTGCAGCCAAAGAGATCAAGACGCTGATCGGTGACTCGGTCGAGAAAGTCGAAGTCGGCACCAAGCTGGTGGATGATGCTGGCAAGACCATGGAAGAGATTGTCAATGCGGTGAAACGTGTAACTGACATCATGTCCGAGATTAGTGCCGCCTCCGCAGAACAAAGCCAGGGCATCGAACAGGTGAATCAGGCCATCACGCAGATGGACGAAGTGACACAGCAGAATGCCGCGCTGGTTGAAGAAGCCGCTGCCGCTGCCGAATCACTGGAGGAAGAAGCGCAGAACCTCACCCAATCGGTCGGTGTATTCAAACTGGCTGAAGCGCAACAAGTTCGCCACATTGCACCGCTTGCGGTTGCCAAGCCGGCAGCAAGACCGGCAGTCAAACACGCGTTGCCTGCGCCAACCAAGAAACCAGCAGCAGCAGGTAAACCCAAAGCCCTGCCAAACAAACCTGCCAAAGAAGGCGAGGAGTGGCAAGAGTTTTAAGGCAGGGTTAAATCTAATACCCTCTCCCCACGCGGGGGAGGGGAGCCAAAAGATAAAGGAGTCCAACATGACAACTGAAACCAGTACAGCAAATACAAGCGGCTCAGCCGGAGGTGAATACCTTACATTTACGTTGGGTAAAGAAGAGTACGGCATGGATATTCTCAAGGTGCAGGAGATACGCGGCTACGATGCAGTTACCGCGATTGCCAACACGCCACCATTTATCAAGGGGGTGATTAATCTGCGCGGCATCATCGTTCCTATCGTCGATCTGCGCATCAAATTCAATCTCGGTAATGTGGATTACACCGAACTAACCGTTGTCATTATTCTGAGTTTGAGTCACCGGGTAGTTGGTGTTGTGGTGGACAGTGTCTCTGATGTGTTGACGCTGACGCGTGAGCAGATCAAGGCGGCTCCTTCGCTTTCCTCGTCACTCGACACCCGTTACATCATGGGGCTGGGGACGGTCGATCAGCGCATGTTAATTTTGGTCGATATCGAGAAACTCATGTCCAGCAAAGAGATGGAATTAATGGACACAGAGGTCGCTTAGCTCACTTTCAAATGAAGCTGACAAATCCATTGGGAGATTTGGCCAACTCGTCCCCTTTGCCGATTAATTCGGGTTGAACGAATCGCTACGCGAGTTTCATTTAACTCTGGCGATCTTCCCTGGTCGCATCCTCGCGACGCTTGCAGGGCGGGAGACTGCCCCGTTTTTTTGGAGGTAGCCCTCATGGTAGAAAAAGTTATCGCAACAGAATCGGCATTGGAACTGATCGAATTTCTCAAACAGAAACACGGTGCATTGATATTTCATCAATCGGGTGGCTGTTGCGACAACAGCGCTGCCAATTGTTATTTACCGGGCGACCTCACCATCGGCGCAGGCGATGTATATCTGGGCGAAATCGGCGGTTGTCCTTTCTATATTGGCAAAGCCCAGTACGAATACTGGAAGCATACCCAGATCATCATTGACGTGTTGGATGGCTTTAGCGGCACGTTCTCGCTGGAAGGCTCGCTAGGCAAGTCATTCCTGTCGCGTTCGAGACTATTTACGGATGCAGAATTGGCTGAATTGCAGACGGAGTAATTCCATTTCAAAAGTGAAATTAAATATAACGTAGGGTGCGCTTTGCGCACCATGGAGCATGGAATGCACCCATAATAATTGCTGTATTGAAATAGAATCGGAATAACGAGTTGATATTGTGTGAACGCCAATATTTTCGTCCAGAGCACTAACGCAGTTTGGCGAATTAACCCGACTAATAATGCTCGTCCTCGCCAGCCTCTTTTTGGCTCCGTACGGCAAGGATAAAAACGGTATCAATTTCGACAATGTAACGGTACAACGCCACATAGCCATGTGAGCGATGTCCGATTACTAGTTCACGTTTGTCGTTATTCGCGGGGCGACCAATCATAGGGTTGTGCTCAAGCACATTAATCGCCTCGATAATCTCCCGAATGCGCAACGCTGGATTTTCAACCTGAAATTGGGCGAGGTGATCAAGGATACGCTCAAAATCATCGCCAACTTCAGGTGCCAACTCAATGCGCGACATTTTCAGCGTGCCAGTTTTCGTGCTGCCGGGCGTTTCACTTCTTTGCTGACAAGACGATCCTCTAGATATCCGCGCATTTCCTGCCACGGAATAGTCTTTCCGGTGGCAACAATACGGGCATAACGATCCTCTGCAACGGCATCAAAATCTGCGCGCAGATCATCTTGCTCCGTCTTTTTTGCAATGGCTTCAAGAATGAAACTGTGCGTGGTTGTGCCGGAACGTTTTGCCGCTGCTGCAACGCGCGCTTTAAGTTCTTCAGGTAAACGTATGGTAGTGGTTGACATGGCCGCCTCCAATAATTAAGGGGATGGCACACTGTAGCACATGAGTGCTACAGTGTGCCATCTATTCTATTAACACTGTCGCGAAAAGCCGCTTGCGGGCGATGTATTTACTATTATGGACAGCGGCTTGGCACCAATTGCAGTACATCACAACTGGATGTATTACAAAATATAGCGTTGCGCTACAAGTAGTCAAGCAGAAGCAGAGTTGGGGCCTGTTGCCTTCGCTTCGAATTATTTCTCGGAATTCTTCTGTGCGCCAGCACACAGAAGAATTCCTGAAAAGTTCATACCCTCAAAAATTGCGGCGCCCACTGACCTACCTTTAATTTGTCAGCATAGTTCAACCATAATTTAACGATGAATGTTATTCCCGGTCTCTCCCCCCGCACCTTACTGATTTTTGATCTGGACGATGCGCGTTTCGGCGTGGATGCCACGCTGGTGCGTGAATCCGTCTGGTTGCCCAAGCTGACTCCGGTCGAGGAGGCACCGCCTTACATCGTCGGTATCTTCAGTTTGCGCGGTCAGATCGTTCCCGTTACCGACCTCAATCTGCGCTTCGGTCATCCTGCCCGGCCTTATCGCCTCAGCGATCAAATTGTGATACTGGAACTGGATCAGTGTCTGATGGGGCTGATTGTCAGCGAAGTGCGCGAGGTGACCGAGCTTTCCGCCGAAGCCATTCAAGCTCCGCCCAAATTTGTTGTAGACGCTCCTGTCGATGCCACCTTGGTTGAAGCACAGGGGCGGGTGGGTGACGACATCGTGATGTTGCTGGATGCGCGTCAGGTGACGTTGCTGGATGCGCGACAACTGATGTATCTGCCGCAAGAATTGGCGCAGACAGAGTCGGAGCAGCTGTCTCCCGTCCGCCACTTTTGCCCGCAAGCTACGCCGGAACAACACGCAGTTTTCCGCGCACGCGCCAAGGCGCTCATGGAAGTGGTTAGCGAAGAAGAGGGGGCGCGTCTGTCACTTGCTGTAGTGGAGCTGGGCGGCGAATACTTCGGCATTGAGCTTGAGGCGGTACAGGAATTTTGCGACATCGTCCGTCCCTGCCCGATTCCCTGCTGTCCGCCGCACATACTCGGTGCCGTAAGCTTGCGCGGCAATCTAATCACCTTGCTCGATTTGCGCGCCGCGCTCAACCTGCCGCGCGCGCCGCAGAGCAGCGACAAAGCCGTGATCGTCCGTGCTTCGACCAAGCTCGGCACTGGCCTGGTCGAACAGGCGGTGGGCGTGGCGGTGGATCAGGTGCATGACGTGATTTATTTGCGTGAGGAAGAGTTGCAGATTCTGCCAGCCGCGTTGCGCGAACAGCATGCGGCAGAGGTCAGGGGCACTGCGCCTTACGCCGGCAGGATGATAACCGTATTGAACCTGTCCGCGCTGCTGGCGCGGGAGGAATGGATCGTTAATGAAACCGTGTAATTCAGGCCAGTATAAATATATTTCGGAGGTGGGTCATGGCGTTAAAACAGGTAAGTCTTAGTAAAGTTATTCGGATTGGTTTCATGGTGATTTTGGCATTAATCCTTGTCAATGGTGTCTCCATATTTTGGACCATGCATAAATTGGCGAATAACTTGTCCTTGGTTGCGCGCACCTACAATATTAAAGCGCACTTGGAAAATATAACGGCTGAATTAACGGATGCCGAAACGGGGCAACGCGGGTTTTTATATACCGAGAAAGAAGCATTTCTTGAACCCTACACAAATGCGCTACGTACGATTCCGGAAAACCATAAAGCCACCCTTGAGCTAATCAAGGGCAATCCGGTGCAGGTTCAACGGCTGAAGGTTGTAGGCGATTTAACCCAACAGAAGTTTGAGGAGATGGAGCAAGCTCTTGTTTTACAAAAAGCGGGCAAGAAAAAAGAAGCGCAGGATTCCGTGGCAGCGGGAAAGGGTAAAAAGACCATGGATAGCCTCCGTGCTGCGGTTGATGAAATGAATCTTGAAGAGAGCAACCTGCTTGAACAGAGAGAGCAGGAGGCGAATACCAGTCAAAATTTATCAACCTGGTTTATTGCGGGCGGGACTTTGATCGCATTCGCTACCAGCCTGTATATTTTCTTGTTTATTAGCCGTAATGTCATCAGTCAGTTCATGCTTCCGGTCAATGAAGCGATAGCTGCCATCTCTTCGTCCACAAACGAGATACTCGTCACCATGGAGGAGCACGAGCGCACCGCTAGCCAGCAGTCGGCAGCAGCCAACGAGACTTCCGCCACCGTCACCGAACTATCCGCCTCTTCGCGCCAATCGGCGGAGCAGGCGGCGAACGCGGCTCTAGTTGCGGAAAAAGCCAGTGCTGCAACGGTGCAGGGCGGCGAAGTCACCCATCAAGCGGTGGTGGCGATGGGCAGCCTCAAGGATAAGATCGCCGCCATGTCCGATCAGATTTTGCGCTTGGGCGAGCAGACCGGCCAGATCGGCAGCATCGCCACGCTGGTCAAGGATTTATCCGGGCAAATTAACATGCTGGCCTTGAATGCCGCAGTGGAAGCCGCCCGTGCAGGTGAGCACGGCAAAGGCTTCTCCGTGGTGGCGAGCGAAGTGCGCAAGCTCGNNTCGATCATGATGACCGAGGAAGGCACCCGCACCGTGAATGAGGTGATGCAACTGGCGCAAAAGGTAGCCGAGCTGTTCAGCAACCTGTCCGGCATGGCCGGCAGCGTCAACGAGAACGCCCAGCAGGTGATGCTCAACGCCAGACAGCAGTCCGCCGCCTTCATTCAGGTGGTGGAAGCGACCAACAGCATTGCCACCGGTGCCAAGGAGACCGCCGCCGGTATCAGTCAAGCTAAAATCGGAGTGCAGAAATTAAACGAAGCAGCGGTAAGTCTTAAGGCGATAGCGTGATAAGAATGCGAATGATTACGCACTCGATATGATTGACGACAAAGAACTGGCTCAACTCTTCAAGGCGGAAAGCGCGGAGCATCTNNTTGACGACGGTTTGCTGCGTCTGGAGAAAACACCCGGCGAGCAGCCTCTGCTGGAAGAGGTGTTCCGCGAATCTCACAACTTGAAGGGTGCTGCGCGCATGTTGGGGCTGTCCAAAATAGAGGCCGCCGCACATGGCCTGGAAACCATCCTGAACGCCGCGCGCAAGGGCGAGACGCCGCTCACGCCGAATGTGATTGAGCGCATGACTATCGTGCTGGGTGATTTGCGCAAGCTGGTGCAGGAGGCACTTGGCGGCGCACCCGATGTAGCGCGCACTGCCGAACTATTGAGTGAGAGTCAGGCGTCAGCAGCGCCAACGCCTGATACTAAGCGCGCAACCACGGCCACCCCTTCCCCCTCTCAGGGGGAAGGCTGGGATGGGGGT
>PLYB01000070.1 GCA_003151655.1 Gallionellaceae bacterium
CAGGATCGGCGCATCGTGCTGGAAGCTGCGCCCACGCCCGCACTCGCTTCGCTGCGCTGGCCGGGACGACCGGAATTGCCCGCAGGCAGCGAAGGCTGGGTGTCGCAAGTGGTGAAGCATCCGCTCGGCAGCTTTGTCGCGTTCGTGTCGCATACCTCAATCGGTCGAAATCATCCGTTCGAAGTGTGGGTGAACGGTTCGGAACAACCGCGCGGTTTGGGTGCATTGGCGAAATCGCTGTCGATGGACATGCGCACACGCGACCCGGTGTGGGTGCGCATGAAACTGGAAATGCTAATGAAGACGGCGGGCGACGATGCCTTCGACATGCCCATGCCGCCCGCTGGCGAGGTAATGCGCATGCCCAGCCTAGTTGCTGCATTCGCACATCTGCTGAAATACCGTATCGAACAATTAGGTGCGCTGGAAGTTACCGATAACGCAACTACGCCGATGATGGACGCGTTGTTCGCCAAAAAAGAGCCCAAGACCGGTACCGACGGCACCATGAGTTGGACGGTGGACATTTCCAATGCGGGCAGCGGCGATGACTTCGTGCTGGGATTGAAAGAACTGGTGCTGCCCGACGGACAGCGCCGCCCTTATTCGATGTGGCTGTCCGGTGTGTATCCCCGTGCGCTGGACGGATTGTGCAAGGTATTGAGTCTGGACATGCGCGTCATCGACCCGGCATGGATCGGCATGAAACTGCGCAAGCTGATCAACTTCGGCGAGCCGCTGGGCGACTTCATGGCGCGCGTTCCGGGTGGTGCCAAGATGGAAAGTTATCCCTCAACGGTCTCCTATGTCGCCAAGCTGATTATTCACCGCTATGCCATGCTCGGCATCCTTGATGAACACGGCTATCCGGTGCGACAAATGGGCGTGCTGGAAATACCGGAAGGGCAGATCAAACCCACTTCCATTAAGCCGCTATCCGGCAGGGTGTGCAAGGAATGCGGCAATGCCACTCTGATCAAGAAAGATGGCTGCGAGTTTTGTACGAGTTGCGGTGCGATTGGCGCGTGCGGGTAAACGTGAGCAGCGTCGCTCACCTTCATCTGTGCTAAATCATAAGACCATAAAAATTTCGGTCGCATCAAATATCCCAATAAAGCAAGACCAGCCTAACCCAAATAAAATTGCATCTTTCAAGCGCACTTCGGCTTCCCGGGTCTGTATGATGCCCACAAACAGGATTAACATTGCCACTGCCAAGATGAATAAATTGATATGCAAATAGTTCATATACGCTCCTAAAATTGTTTTCGTCTTTACTGTATGACTATCATTCGCAATTAACCGCTGTTAACACAAAGCTATCGGTTTGCCGCAAGCGCTAGCCGGGCATGCTTCACAGCAGGCTTGCTGATCGAGCAAAGCTCGATCACATTGCCGTTCTGCTCTTCGACCTTAAACATTCCCACCGACACAGCAAGATTTTGAGCCTGTTCTTCCATGGCTTCAGCGGCAGCCGCCGCCTCTTCCACCAATGCAGCATTCTGTTGCGTCACTTCATCCATCTGGGTGATAGCCTGATTCACTTGCTCAATACCGGCGCTTTGCTCGGTTGATGCCGTAGTGATTTCAGACATGATGTCGGTGACACGCTTAATACTGGCAACAATCTCGGTCATGGTCTGTCCTGCCTGATCGACCAGCTTGCTGCCGCCGTCGACTTTTTCGACAGAGTCGTTGATCAGGGTTTTGATCTCTTTCGCTGCCGCAGCAGAGCGTTGCGCCAGATTGCGCACCTCGGCAGCAACTACCGCAAAGCCACGCCCCTGTTCACCGGCACGTGCCGCTTCTACTGCCGCATTCAAGGCAAGGATGTTGGTCTGAAAGGCAATGCCATCAATCACGGAAATAATGTCCACGATCTTGCGCGAGGAATCGTTGATTGATTCCATGGTGACGACCACCTGATTGACGACTGCTCCGCCCTTGAATGCCACGTCGGATGCACCGATGGCCAATTGGTTGGCTTGTTTTGCATTTTCCACATTCAGCTTTACCGTGGAAGTGAGCTCTTCCATGCTGGCGGCAGTCTCCTCCAGACTGGCTGCTTGCTCTTCGGTACGATGCGACAAATCATTGTTGCCGGCGGCAATCTCATGCGAAGCGGTAGCAATGGTATCGGTCGCCTCCTTGATCTGCCCGATCAGCCCCCTCAGATTTTCCACTGTGCTGTTCACGCCAGCTTTCACTCCCCCGAAGGTACCGGGATAATCCTGGGTGATCGTCTGAGTCAGATCGCCCTTGGCCAATAGATTGGCAACACGCAACACGTCGTTCAGACCTGTCTCGGTGACGTTAGACAATTGGTTCAGCAGTTCGCCAAGCTCTTGGATATAACCGGTCTTACCTTGCATTTTCATTTTGACGCTGAAATCGCCTCGTAGCGCTGCGGCCTCGACGATGCACTTGATTTCGCTGACGACCTGCGTCAGCGCATCTGCGGTGGTGTTCACGCTGACCTTAACTTCGTTGTACGCACCGGCGTAGTCCTTGTTTATCCTTTGCGACAGATCGCCTTGAGACAAAGCACTGGCCACCCGGATCGTATCTTTAAACACACCGTCAACCGTGTCGGACAATTGATTCAGTTGGTCGGAGAGCGTTTTTGAGAAACCTTGTTTGCCTTTCAAATCCATCCTGATACTGAAATCGCCGTGAACCGAGGCATCGACGACATCATGGATTTCCGCAATAACGGATTGCAGACTGACTTGCATACTTTGGAAGGATGTCAGCAATTGCCCGATTTCGTCGTTGCTCTGAATGTCGATATGACTACTCAAATCACCCGCAGCTATCTTGCCGGCCACCTCGGATGCCGCGTGTAAACCACGGCTGATACCACGCACCAAAATAAAGCCCATCAAGGCGGCAAAAGCGATGCCCAACAAAACCAGACTAATGGAAATAGTACGCGCCGTAGCATAGCGTGCAGTGGATTGTTCATACTCGGCTTTGGCGACATCCAGTTGCAATTGAAAAAGGGCATCAATACCCTCGCGTACAGAGAGATATAACGGACGTATTTTTGTTACGATAATCTCCTGCGCCAATTTTGGGTCATGTTTGCGCAATGCCGCCTGTGCCGGACGAATTCCTTCCGCCAAGAATTGTTTGTTGTCATTCGCAAATTTCGCAGCCAGTTTTGTTTCCTCCGGGGTGAGATAAGTGGCCATATACGCATCCCAGTTCTTATTTAGAATCTCAGTATCACTATCGATTTGATTAGTGAACTTTTGCATGCTCACATCCGTTGGATCCATGATTCCGTTAGCAATTGCCAGACGAACACTTAGCAATTGGCGTGCGACTTGATCCAACTGTCCCGCCGCAACAGTGCGATCCTCGTACACTGTGCGCAATCCTTCATTGCTTTGCGACATACCAAACAAACCATAGGTACCGATTGCGATGAGCAATACAGACATCATCGCGATGACCGAAGTCAATCGGGTTTTGATACTGAATTTTTTGAATGCATTGAGTTTGCCAAAAATGGTGTGCCGCTCAATTTTGCCATCCTGGATTTTTAGATTACCGGCTTTGCCTTCACGGAATAGGCGATAAAGACCGGTCAGTTGAGCGACTACGGCGCGATCAGGCTTGCCCCGCACCGAGGTATAGCCAACCAGTTGACCGTTTTCATAAAGAGGGAGCGTGTTGGCATAGACCCAGTAAAAGTTACCGTCCTTGCTACGGTTCTTGAC
This sequence comes from Gallionellaceae bacterium, assembly GCA_003151655.1. Lineage (GTDB taxonomy): Bacteria > Pseudomonadota > Gammaproteobacteria > Burkholderiales > Gallionellaceae > PALSA-1006. The sequence goes on from PLYB01000070.1 coordinate 3,726, forward strand.
GTAGCCACTCCAGGCACGCCCAGCTTTGAGGTTATTCCACAAATCCGCAAAAGCTTCCCGCGGCATGTCCGGGTGACGCACAATGTTGTGCGAAGCGCCGATCAGTTCTTCGCGGCTAAATCCGCTGATACGTAAAAAATCATCGTTCACATAGGTGATGTTGCCGCTCTTGTCAGTCTTGGAAACAATGGTGTCCGTATCACTGAGCACATATTCGGTATTCGTTACAGGCATGTTGATTTTCATAATTTGCAATCTCCGATAGTAAAATTTTTAGGCTGCTGCCATTTCAATCAGATTCATGTCGCGGCCTGATATGAGCTTTTCGATATCCATCACAATGATCATGCGGTCATCCACGGTACCCAATCCGGTGATGTAGCTGGTATCCAGCGCGCCGCTGAATTCCGGCGCAACCTTGATCTGCCCGGCAGCTAACGCAACCACATCAGATACGGCATCCACCACAATTCCAATCACCCGATTGGCAACATTGAGGATGATCACCACGGTGAGCTCGTTATAGGTGATGTGGCCGAGTTTGAACTTGATACGCATATCAACAATGGGCACGATGATGCCGCGCAAGTTGATCACACCTTTGATAAACTCCGCTGAATTGGCGATATTAGTGACTGAGTTGTAGCCGCGAATTTCTTGCACATTGAGAATGTCGATGCCGTACTCTTCATTGCCCAAGGTAAAAGTTAGCAGCTCGCGACCGTGCTCGGCTGTTGATTGCCCTGTGCTAATTGCCATAAAGTTTCTCCGTAGTGTTTAGGCGTAGATTGATGAAATTTTCATCGCGCCAATAAAATTCCAAGATCAATGCCGTTTTTGGGGACACCAAAGAAATAGCCTTGCACTTCATCGCAGCCGTTAAGTTTCAAAATATCTGTTTGCACTAGCGTTTCCACACCTTCAGCAATGACCTTCAGCTTTAAGCTATGTCCCATTCCGATAATTGCTTTGAGAATGCTGTCATCATGGACACCTTGTCCCAAATCATTTACAAATGACTGGTCGATTTTCAGTTTGTCGATCGGGAAGCTTTTCAAATAACTCAGTGACGAATATCCGGTACCAAAATCATCGATTGCAATCTGGATGCCGAGAGCACGCAGCTCGTTCAGAGTGGAAAGTACTTCTTCCTCGGCATGCATGGCGACGTTCTCGGTAATCTCCAACTCCAGATAACCGGGGTGCAATCCGGTTTTTTCCAGCACCTTGCGTACCATCTGAGCCAAGCCCGGTTGCTGAAACTGGATCACCGACAAGTTGACCGCAATACTAATCGGTGGCAAGCCCTGGTCTTGCCATTGCTTGTTCTGTTCACATGCTGCGTGCAAGAGCCATTCCCCAACGGGAACAATCAGTCCGGTCTCTTCCAGTATCGAAATAAAATCATTGGGGGGAATCATCCCTAGTTCAGGGTGCTCCCAGCGCAGGAGCGCTTCTGCACCAATCAGCCGGCCACTGGCAAGTTCGAACTGCGGTTGGTAATGCAGTATGAATTGATCCTTTTCCAATGCATGGTAAAGCGCGGCTTCCAACATCAAATACTCTTTCTCCTGCGAATCCATGTCAGCTTGATACACCTGACATCCCCTCGCAATGCCATGCGACTTAGCGCTGTAAAGTGCCGACTCGGCATTTTTTAATAGGCCCTCACATTGCTTGGCATCCGCCGGATAGAAACAGCCGCCTATGCTGGCTTTAACAAACAACTCTTGTTCCCCGTGGCGAAAAACCTCACTCATGCATTGATGAATTGCATTTGCTATTTCGTCAGCGCCCTCTTTCTTGCTCAGATGTGGAACAACAGCAACAAATGTATCGGCACCTAATCTGGCAATAAACTCGTTGTTGTTAAAAACAGCCTCCAAACGCCCGGACGTCTCGACAAGAACCTGATTGCCAACCGATATGCCCATTGATTTTGTAACGTTGCGAAATCGATTTATATCGATCATAAAAAGAGCGAAGGAATATCCCGATCCCGCGCAGGCAATTTTTGTACGTATATGCTTAAACAGATGCTCTCGATTAGGCAGCCCTGTCAGACTATCGAAATGAGATACTGCGTGAAGATTTTCTTGGGCAGCCTTAAGCTCTGCCAGTATCGCTTTCTGGCGAAGCTCGCGTTTGACTGCTGGAGCCAGTCTGGATAAATTATCTTTGCGGATGAAATCCTTTGCGCCAGCGCACATTGCCTCAATTGCAAGCACATCCGAGATGTGCCCGGAAACCACGATAAAAGGCATATGCTCATTTGCATTCTGCACAACTTTTAGCGCAGCTATCGAATTCAATGCCGGTAAATTATGGTCACAAATCACCACATCCCATGAGCCGTACTCCAATGCCGCTCTTAGCGAGTCAACCGTTTCCACCCGATCATGCACCACTGTGAAACCGCCTTCGGTCAATTCGTTTCGAATCAACTCGAGGTCATCCACAGAATCCTCAATGGCTAAAACTCTCAACACATTTTCAATCGCTTGCATGAATGCCCCTAAATAACTTCTTATGCCTATTTCTATGGGCGGCATAATGAAGGGGCGTGCAGAAATAAAATATCAGCCGATATTTAAAGTTTGCGTAGGAAATGTCCTACACAACAGCGAGGAATGAAACGGGAAGGAAAGGATGCTATAAGTCGCCCGGCAAATCGGTCAACTGATGGCGGATCGCATAGTGAATCAATTCAGACGTACTACTCATTTTCATTTTTTGCAGAATACGCGTCTTGTGAGTGCTGACGGTTTTGACACTTAACGACAATTCCTCAGCGATGCCGCCAATCGGGATACCCGAAACGATCATCCTGAAAATCTGATACTCCCGGTCGGAAAGCTGCGTGTGCGGAGCAACAGCCTGGTGCCCGCCCAAGTCGAGTGCCAGTCGCTCGGCCACGCTGGCGCTGATGAACACGCCGCCGCTGGCGACTTTTCGTATCGCTGTGACCAGCAGATCCGGCGCGCTCTCTTTGGTCATATAACCCAGCGCGCCAGCCCTCAACGCCCTGACCGCATATTGCTCTTCCTTGTGCATGCTGAGCACCAACACCGCCAACTTGGGCTTCTCGATTTTAACCAGCTTGATCAACTCGATTCCGCTTCTGCCCGGCATGGACATATCCATCAACACTACATCAAAGGGTTGCTCGCGTATTAGTCTGAGTGCTTCCAAGCCATCTCCGGCCTCTCCAGAAATGATGAAGTCACTCTGTATAGACAGGATTTGCTTTAATCCACTGCGGACTATGGCATGGTCATCAACAATCAGCACCCGTATCACTGCATTCCCCTATCAAAAGCAACAAAATGGACCGGCAACCTCACTTCCACGCAAGTTCCCTCTCCCTCAATGCTCGAAATATGCAAGGTTCCACCAAGACCGGCGCTACGTTCCCGCATACCGACGATACCGAAGGAATTTCGTTTTTGGCTTTCCGTCATTCCCTGTCCGTCATCGGAGATCCGCAGAAAAATTATATCTTCACGGCAACGCAACAAAACCTGTACGTGCAAAGCACGCGCATGGCGTGCAACATTGTTGAGACATTCCTGCACAATCCGGTAGGCGGTGGTGGCGACCGCCGCCTCCAACTCCAGCCCCCCGCGCTGACCATCCTGTGCATCCAACTCCAATCGGGCATCCAGCCCTGTTCGTTTGCTGAATTCTTCGATCAACCATTCAAGCGCAGCCTCCAACCCCAGATCATCCAACATAACCGGACGCAAATCCGCTGCCACCCGGCGCATCGCATCCAATGTCTCATCAATCAGCATAGACATAGAAACGATCTTGTCCTGAATAATGGGCTGCTCGCCGGACAGTGCAGTTGCCAGCCATTTTGCATCCAGCTTGACCCCCGTCAGCATTTGTCCCAACTCATCGTGCAGTTCCCGCGCAATCCGGGTTCTTTCTTCTTCACGCACGGATTGTAAATGTGTGGTCAATTCCTGTAGCTGTTTGCGCGATTCGCGCAATTTCAGCTCGGCCAGCTTGCGCTGGGTGATATCTTGGAACGCTGTCACTGAAGCAATTGCTTTATTATTCTCAACGATTGCGCAGGCCATAATGCTTACCGGGAAAAGTGAGCCATCCTTGCGCATAAATACTTCATCTTCTGATTTGTATCTGGAAGCATTCTGCAGCACTTTGTAGATGCTGCAATCAGCTTCCGCCAATGCCGTACCATCCGGATTCTGCCCATGAATGATGGGGTGAATATTCTGACCAAGCAATTCTGCTTCCATCCACCCCAACAAACGCTCGGCTTCCGGGTTCATAAAAACGAGCTCGCCAACTTCATTCAGAACATAAATTCCTTCTCCAAGAGAAGAGGTGATTCCATTTAGCAGGATTTCGTTTTTTTTTAGCGCATCTTGTGCTGCTCGATGTTCCTTGCGCATGTTCGCATCAAGTAGCTCGTTTTCAATCGCCGGAGCCAGTCTGGCAAGCTTGTCTTTCATGACAAAATCACTGACCCCTGCTTTCATCAAGGAGACGACGCTTTCTTCGCCGATGGAACCGGACACGATGATGAAGGGAATATCCTGATCTGCTTTGCGTAACAAAGCCAACGCATTGATGGCGCTGAAGCGAGGCAGGTTAAAATCCGAGATCACCACATCCCAACTGCCCCCCTTAATTGCAGCGCTCATTGCCTCCCCAGTCTCCACTCTTAGGCACACGGCCTCGAAGCCACCCTCGTCCAGAGCAAATAGAATCAAGTCGGCATCGTCCTGGGAATCTTCGACCAGCAGGGCGCGCAATGGCTTGCGTGACAAATTCATGGTTAACACATCAATCCAAATGTTAGGCCGAGTTGTGACAATATGGCACAAACGTAGTTAAAGCCCGTGCTACGATTTTGTGGTGTCCCTAGCTGCATAGATTTCAGGCTTGCGGTGTTTCATTCAGGACCAGCCAATACAAACCCAGCTGGCGCATTGCATCCAGAAACTGATTGAAATCTACCGGCTTGCGGATATAGCTGTTGACGCCCAACTTGTAACTGGCCACCAGATCACTTTCTTCCTTGCTGGTAGTCAGTATCACCACGGGCAAGATTTTTGTTCTTTCATCCGCGCGAATACGGCGCAGCACCTCCAGGCCATCCACTTTCGGAAGTTTCAGGTCGAGAAGTATCAGTTGCGGCTTTTCCTCCACGTTCCTGCTGGCATACTTTCCAGCTGCAAACAGGTAATCCAATGCATCCTGACCATCCCGCGTAACAACCAATTCATTGGCCACACGACTTTCCTCAAAAGCAAGGCGGGTCAGCTCCTCGTCGTCGGGGTTGTCCTCAATCAATAAAATAATTTTCTTATCCTTGCTCATTTATCTTCTTTTTCCTCACGCTCTCTTTGGGGGAGAGTGAAATAGAACGTCGCCCCCTCGTTTTCTCTTGCTTCCGCCCATACTTTACCATGATGCCTACGGATGATGCGCTGCACCGTGGCAAGGCCAATACCGGTTCCCTCGAATTCATTTTCCGTATGCAGACGCTGGAAAGCGCCAAACAACTTATCCACATATTCCATATTAAATCCGGCACCGTTGTCCCTCACAAACAATACGCACTCTCCATCAATGTCACGCGCACCGAATTCAATTTCCGCCACCGGCTTCTTGCTGGAATACTTGCACGCATTGCCCAATAAATTATCCATCACGATGCGCAACAGGCTGGCATCGGCATAAACAGTCACGCACTGTTGTATAGTTAGCTGCACAATCCTATCAGGATTTGTTTTGCGCAGCTCATTCGCCGCTTTGGTTGCAATTGCGCTCAAATCGATCTGCTCCCGCTTAACTTGGCCTCGCGTTACCTGCGAAAGGTTCAACAGGTCATCGATCAATTGCCCCATGCGTTGACTCGCGCGGCGAACACGATTCAGGTAATCTTGCCCCGTCGCATCCAGCTTCTCATGGTATTTTTTCAATAAAATTTGACTGAATCCATCAATGCTGCGCAACGGTGCGCGCAAGTCGTGCGATACCGAATAGCTAAAAGCTTCCAGCTCGCGGTTGATGCTCTCCAATTGACGGGTACGTTCCTGAACCCGACCTTCCAGTTCAATGTTGAGCCGCTTGATTTCGCTTTCCGCCACTTTTCTGCGTTCGGTTTCCTTGAACGCGTCGAGCGCAAATGAGACATCGGCAGCCATCTCCTGCAATAACTGTTCAATGTCCTGCGTAAAAATATTTGCGTCCCCGGCATAAACATTGATTGTGCCAACCACTACGCCTGCCTGATAAAGAGGAAACACACCGGAAGAGCGATAGCCACGTTTTATCGCCTCATCTCGCCATGGTGCCATGGTTGAGTCTTGCTCAATATCTTGGCAATAAACGGGGCACCCTTCTCGTAGCGCTCTGGCAGTCGGCCCATTTGCGACATGCTCGTCATCCAGCCGGATATTAAGCTTGGATATGTAATCTGCATCTTCGCCGGCATAAGCGACCGGAAGTATTACTTGCGTCTGTTCATCCAGCATGCCTATCCATGCCAAGCGGAAAAGTGTCGATTCGCTGGCCGCGTTACATATTTCCGCAAAGAGTGCGTTGCGGTCTTGCGCCCGCACAATCGCTTCGTTTACCCGGCTCAGCAAACGATAGGCACGACTCAAACGCTCCAGCTTTTCCTTGGTTTTATTGGGTTCAGTGATATCGATGTGTGAGCCAATAAGACGGGTTGGCTTGCCATTGTCATCGTATTGTTTCTCGCCGCGCGCCATTATCCAGCGGTAGCTGCCGTCATGGTGACGCATGCGGAACTCGTTCTCATAATGCTGCTGTGACGAACTCAAGAAACTCTGCACCCTCTCCTTGGCGGGCGCGAGATCATCCGGGTGCAGCAGTGATTCCCACGTTGAAAACTGATCAGGCAATTCGCCAGGCAGATAGCCGAGCTGCGCTTTCCACTCGGGCGAGTAAAGCACAACATTGGTGTGCAAATCCCAATCCCACAAACCCGTATTGGAGGCCCGCAGGGCGGTCGCAAGGTTCTGCTGTGCCAGCGCTAATTTATTATATGGTTCCTCGATAGTCTCGACGACGATGGCGCGATAAATAAACAGATATGCGATCACCTTGTAGATATGCCCAAGCACGTTGTAACTGCCGGTCATGGTGGTATACAGCGTAAAAAAGAATTCGCTCATGGCCAATGTGCATACCGCCCCGAACAGCAATACAATATTGAACGTTTGCGGCTCATGCATCTTATGCCACAACAATACGGCCGTGACTATATTGAGTGCGATGATCAGATATTCGGCATTTTTCTTAAACGTCGTCAGTCCCTCTCCGGAAATGAATGTATCCGGCCACCATGCTTGGTGGTAAACCACGACCCAATTTATCAACGCCGTCACTATGAGTAATGTGCCGAAGATGAGGTAACGCGTAATTCTCGAACCGAGCGGTTGCCATGGCCTGATCGTCACAACCAGCAAAACCATAGCTGCAAAAAAACGCGCTGACAACCAAAAGTTAAGGTGTTTTTGAACGTCGTTTGGTGAAATGAAATCAGGCATGCCGCCGTAGGACACCGTGTGCAGAAAATCAAGCACCCCCACCGAAAAGAACACGCAGGCCAGCAGCACTATATTGCCGGCAAGGCTACTGCCGCGTGAGTTCCAGCCCACGGCGAATACCATCATGGAAACCACGACTGATATTGTCTCTAGCAAAGTATGCAGCGGCAGGTAATTCGGAATGCCGTTCGCACTGGGTGACGCGGGGATCAGCCAGGCCAGCAATTGAGTGAATGCAAGCAGCAGCAGAATAGTTGCCGTGCGGCGCATGGCGTTTCGGTAATTGGGGTGCAGCCATAATAACCCCTGCTTATTAATCAGCTGCATGGGCAATTTCTGAATTAGTTTGCAAGTTCATAGCCGGCGCGGGACTTCATATTTGGACTCTTGTTGCTATTGTAGCCATCCATTCTACAAGATGAAGCTTGGCGAAAGAAATATCTCACTCGGTTACGTTAGATATGTCGCCCTCTTGTGAAGCAGTATTCAGCAAAATAGCCGCCGAATGATTTCACTGCGAACCGCCCCTTCATGCAAACAGCTATAATTCGCGCCATTGCATTACTCGCTAAATCAGTATGACCGACAAGTACGCCGTCATTGGCCATCCCATCTCGCATAGCAAATCTCCGCTGATACACCAAGCTTTCGCTGCGCAGACACAGCAGGATATTTCTTATCAGGCGATCGAAGCGCCGCTGGATGGCTTTAAGTCCACCATCGAACGCTTGATCAGCGAAGGGTACAAGGGCTGCAACGTTACTGTGCCATTCAAGTTCGAGGCATTGCAACTTTGCAAACAACTTACCGGACGCGCGCAAGCCGCACAGGCGGTGAATACTTTGTTGTTTAGGGATGGCCAAATTCTTGGCGATAACACCGACGGTGTGGGCTTGCTCGCCGACATCGAGCAGAATCTGGCTTGCAAGTTGTTGTTCAAACGAGTGCTGTTGCTGGGCGCGGGCGGTGCGGCGCACGGGGTGATCTGGCAAGTTTTTAATGCGGGCGCAACCATCACCGTTGCCAATCGCACGCTGGAAAAAGCGCAGCAGATGGTCTCCGAATTCGCTCCCTATGGCACAGTGAGCGCCAGCACTTACGAGGCTCTCGCGGGCAAGTCTTTTGATGTGGTGATCAATGCGACATCCAGCAGCTTGGCAGATGCTTTGCCGCCGCTACCGCAGGGTTTGTTCAAATCACAATCTTTAGCTTACGACATGATGTACGGCAAGCAGACACCGTTTTTGACCTTCGCCGCAGAGCAGGGGGCTGGGCAACTTGCCGATGGGCTGGGTATGTTGGTCGAGCAAGCGGCAGAGGCGTTTTTTAAATGGCGTGAAGTGCGCCCCGAGACGGCTCCGGTCATCGTCCGGTTACGCGCATGAAGAAAAAATTCTGGCGTTTGATCCGGCGCATTCTGTTGGCGCTGTTTGTTTTGCTACTGCTGTATCAAGCGTGGATTGCCGCGCATATCTGGTGGTGGGTGGATCACAATCCGGCCTCCAGCGCATTTATGCATGACCGGCTGGAAGTGTTGCAGGATAAAAATCCTGATGCGCATTTGCAGCATAAATGGGCGCCCTATAATCGCATATCCGATAGCCTCAAGCAGGCTTTGATTGCTTCCGAAGATGCCAAATTCGTTGACCATGAGGGTTTCGATTGGGACGGAATTGAGAAGGCATACGAGAAGAATCTGAAAAAGGGCAAGATCGTTTCGGGCGGTTCCACCATCAGTCAGCAATTGGCGAAAAATCTTTTTCTTAGTTCCAAGCGCACACCCTGGCGCAAAGGGGAGGAAGTCATTGTTACCGTGATGCTGGAGCACATGATGGAGAAGGAACGTATCTTCGAGATCTACATGAATGTGATCGAGTGGGGCGATGGTGTGTTCGGTGCCGAAGCGGCAGCGCGGCATTATTTCCAGATTAGCGCCGCGCAACTTTCACCCGTGCAAGCCGCAAAACTGGCGGCGATGGTGCCCAACCCCCGCTACTATGACAAGCATCGCGAAGCCAAGGGGCTGCTACGCAAAACCGAGATTGTGCTTTCGCGCATGAATGATGCGGAGATACCTTAATCCCGGATTGTCTATTAGCCGCAGTGGCATCACAAAACCAAGGGGGTGTAGGTCGGGCTTCAGCCCGACATGTCGGGTTAAAACCCGACCTACATTCCAATGAACAGTCCGGGTTAAATAATTCCTAATCGGGATTGATTTTTGCTTTCCCGCGTTTTTCCATGACTTTCAAAATGACGTAGGTTAACCAGGCGACGATGACCAGCCCGACCGTAAATATGCCATAGGCGAAGGGCCATGACATTATGCCTTGGGTCATCATCGAGTATTCGGACATGCCGCCGATGCCCGCCAATACGTTGAGCGGCATAAATACCACGCTTAATACTGTCAGGCGCTGAATGGTTTTATTCTGGTTGATGTTGATGAAGCCGACGGTGGCATCCATCAGGAAGTTGATTTTGCCGAACAGAAAAGTGGTGTGCCCGTCGAGCGATTCAATGTCGCGCAGAATTTGTTGCGCATCTTCCAGTTGATGCTTTTCCAGAAACTTGCTGCGCATCAGAAATGAAACAGCGCGGCGCGTATCCAGCACATTCCTGCGAATACGGCCATTCAAGTCTTCTTCGTGGGCAATCGCCACCAATGTTTTGGCGGCTTCTTCATCGGTCATGTGTTTGCTGAGTACCTGCTTGCCGACGGCTTCCAAACCGCTATACATATCCTCCATCGCGTCGGCCGAATATTCCGCATCGGCGGCATACAGATCGAGCAGTACGTCGCGGGCATCCGACACGTAATTCGGTTGTGAGAATGCGCGCAAACGCTGCAAACGGAACACCGGCAATTCTTCCGAGCGGATCGAGAACAGAATATTCTGGTACAAAATAAAGGCGACGGCGACGTTGCGCGACTCGTCCGCGAGGTCCAGCAGGAAGTCCGAGTGAACATGGACTTCACCGTTCTCTTCCACATAAAAGCGGGCGCTGGATTCCAGGTCGCTGAGTCTTTCCGGGTCGGGCAGTTCTATGCCGAAGATGTCTCCTACCCAAGTGCGTTCTTCGAAAGTGGGGCCAACCAGGTCGATCCATACCGGTTTGGCATTGAGTAATGCTTCGCTGTTATGGATGGGGATCTCGCGCAGGCGACCTTCATGCAGGCCGAAGGCTTTGATGCTGGATTTTTCGTTGCTGAATTGGCGCGTTCCCAAGGTGCTTATTACTTCACTCGGCAGGTCGCGCAGAACCAATTCCTTGCGATTTTCGCCAAGTTGATCCCAAACGAAGAGCAGGTCTTCGGAAGGCAGTTCGACCAGAATACTCGCTAATTCAGAGGGGGCTGCTTCGTTCAAAGCTTGTTTCAACTTGGCCAAATTCTGCTTGCGCACCAAAGATTCGACCAAGTCGTGGTGAGGCATATCCTGCTTGCGCACCATGCCTTCTACTAACTGATGCTTTTGCAGCAGATGCAGTATGGCTTCCCGGTTGCTCTGATGTTCAGATAGTTGATCGTTTTGCATGGCAGAAATCACGTGAGGCACTGGACTTTTTAATGATACGGTAGAACAGCCACTTATGTCACTGGCTTTAAGCATTTTCGTGCAGAATGCCCGCATCTTTACCGAAGTTTCTCCTAATTTTTAGAACATTCCGTGATGTGTTTCAGTTAAAATACTCGCTTTCGTTAACTGTGGCGAAGACCATGATTACAGGCAGTATCGTTGCGATAGTCACCCCGATGCATGAAGACGGCAGTTTGGATTTGGCCTCATTTCGTGCGCTGATCGATTTTCACATTGGGCAGGGAACAGATGCCATCGTGGTGGTTGGTACCACTGGCGAGTCGCCGACCGTGAATGTGGAAGAGCATGAGCAATTGATTCAGGTAGCGGTGGAGCATGCAGCCAAACGCATTCCTATCATCGCCGGAACCGGCGCGAATTCGACCAAGGAAGCAATCGAACTGGCGACATTCTCCAAGAATGCGGGCGCAACAGCCTCGCTCACTGTCGTGCCGTACTATAACAAGCCGACGCAGGAAGGGCTGTACCTGCATTTCAAGGCTATCGCCGAAGCGGTGGACATGCCGCATATTCTTTACAACGTGCCGGGGCGCACGGGTGCGGATATGAGCAATGATACGGTGCTGCGTTTGGCACAGATTTCCAATATCGTTGGTATCAAAGATGCGACGGGAGGGATCGAGCGCGGTAGCGATTTGTTGCAGCGTGCGCCAAAAGATTTTGCGATCTATAGCGGCGACGATGCCAGTACCTTGGCGCTGATATTATTGGGCGCACACGGCACCATCTCGGTTACCGCCAATGTTGCGCCGAAATTGATGCACGAAATGTGTGCCGCCGCGTTGGCAGGGGACGTTGCCAAAGCTCGCGAGATTAACTTCCGCTTGCTGGGACTGCATCGCCATTTGTTTGTCGAGGCCAACCCCATACCGGTCAAGTGGGCGGTGGCGCGGATGGGTAAAATGAAAAACAACTTGCGCTTGCCGCTTACCCCGCTATCGGCCGGTGTGCAGCCGATGGTGGAAGCGGCGATGCGACAAGCCGGAATACTCTAAGTAAGGATCGGCATGAAAATTCGAAATACCGCAGTACTGGTTTTAGCTCTGTTGTCGCTTGCGGCATGCAGTGCGGATAAGCAACGTGTCAACTACAAATCCGGGGTGTCACAGGTTTCCCCTTTGGAGATTCCGCCTGATCTCACATCGATTGCTTCGACTGAGCAATATTCCATTCCCGGCGCGAACGGGGAATTGGTGGCAAACTTTTCGGATTATTCAAAAGGCGTTTCTGCCCAGCAGGGGGGAAGTGATAGCACTGCTGTATTGCCTGTTTTAACGAACAGGCATATGGAACGCAATGGCACACAACATTGGATCGTTGTAGAAGATAAAGCAGAAAACGTTTGGCCCGGGATCAAGGCATTCTGGAAGGAAATGGGTTTCAAAATTGCGGTGGATAATCCCCAGGCCGGCGTAATGGAAACAGACTGGTTGGAGAATCACGGTAACGTGCCCAAAAGTTATGTGCGCCATGTGCTGGGAAATGGCAAGGCGGTAGATATTCTTAAGTCCGAGGGAATTCGCGATCAATATGTAACTCGTATTGAGCGCAGTAAAGATGGTCTCAGCACGGAGATACATATTTCCTCTCAGGTGATGAAGGAAGCACGTAATGGCGGCAGGAAAGAAATCAAATGGCTGCCGCACGAGAATGATCCTGAAATTGAGATTGCTGTGTTGCAAATGTTAATGGCCAGATTGGGTAATTCGGCCCCGGACGTGCCAGCCTTGCAGAATGCGGCTTCTAGTGCTGTGTCGGTAGCCGAAGCGGGTGCCGTGCAGTTGAAAGAAACCGCGACAGGTAAAGTCATTCAGATCAATGAGCCGTTTGATCGCAGCTGGCGCAGGGTCGGATTGGCGCTTGACTCGGCACATATTGTGACAACCGACAAAGATAGAAGCAAGGGTATTTATTTTGTTTCACCCCAGCCGGGGAAAACGGGCAAGAAGCAACAGCCGGATTATCAGGTGACGGTGCGTGCGAGTTCCGACGGCTGCGAGGTAACTGTTACCGATCAAAATGGCAAGAGCGATGCCGATGCCGCCCGTATTTTTGATCTGCTGTACCAGAGTATTGGAAACAATCCTGCAAAGGGTATACGCTCTTCAACGGACGACAAGTCCGGTTCGCCATCCGGCGATGCGGTTCGCTCTTCTCGGTAGCGGCAGTGAGGGCAACGCCCTCGTCGTGGAAGTCGGTCTCACGCGGGTCTTGATGGACTGCGGTTTTTCGGTGACCGAGACGGTGGCAAGGTTGTCACGCATTGGCCTTGCTCCCGAAGAGTTGCACGGCATTGTGGTCACGCATGAGCATGGTGACCACATTGGCGGCGTTGCCCGTCTGGCGCGCAAATTTGCACTTCCGGTTTTTCTCACCCACGGCACTTTACGTTCACAAAATGCCACGTTTGCCGATTTACCGGCAGTCACTGAAATTAATCCACAGCATTCGTTTGCCATCGGAGAGATACAGATTCAACCTTATCCTGTGCCGCACGATGCCAGCGAGCCGGTGCAATATGTATTTAGCGATGGTGTGAGACGATTGGGCGTATTGACCGATGTCGGATGTTCGACACCGCATATCGAAGCGACCTTGAGCGGTTGCGACGCGTTGGTGCTGGAATGCAATCACGACAGCGACATGCTGGCCAACGGCGAATATCCTTATCACTTGAAACAACGTGTGGGCGGACGTTTCGGCCATCTCAATAATTTCGATGCCGCCGCTTTGCTGGCGCGTTTGGATAACGGCAAATTGCAACACGTCGTGGCTGCGCATCTGAGCCACAAAAATAATACCCGTGAATTGGCGGTGAGCGCGCTGACCAGCGCGTTGTCCCGCGCTAAAAGCAAAATCACAGTTGCTACACAAGATGAGGGATTAAGTTGGTGCGAGATTGCGTAATGGAAATTGCGAATTTTTATAATTTCTAAAAATCAGTTACCCGTCGAGTAAAATTATGTTATTTATCAACAAATAGAGCACGCTATTGAAAAGTTCGGCAGAAGCGGCAGCTCGTTTTTGTTAACGATCAAGTTTGTTTTTGCTTTAATTCCGGGGGGAGGTGATGAAAATGTGGACTTGCAATGCATTTCGGGTAGTCATATTGACGACTCTTATTATTACCCCAGCTTACGCTGATAGTGAGGCGGGAATGATTAAGTCGCTCAAAGGCCTGGTTAGTATTGTTCGAGGCGGTGCGTTTATGCAGGCATCGGCAGGGATGAAACTGATGGCCGCCGATAAGATTAAAACCGGCCCGAATAGTGCAGTCGGAATTACATTGCAGGATGGCACTCTGCTTTCGTTTGGAGCAAGCAGCGTTTCACAGTTGAGCGAATTTAAATACGATCCCGTTAGCCGGGATGGCAACATGCTTGTCTCGGTGACCGGAGGTTCTATGCGTTTTGTGACCGGACTGATCGGGAAGCACAACCCTTCTGCTGTGGCAATCCGTACTACGACTGCCATAATAGGTCTACGCGGCACCGACTTCATTGTTTCAGTTGCAGGAGGGGAGTAACTATGGACGGGATTACGATTGGGCTAATTATCGTAGCTTTCATGTCATGGTTAGTCGTACCAGATTCGCTACCGCCCCCTACGCAGCTATCGCTAACTCAGCCACAGATAATTATTCCGCAGCCACAATCGCATCCTTTGCCACCGCCAACGAAGCCGACGCTAAAAGAAATATTTATTCTATTGCCAGATGCGGAAGGAAAAAAATCCGGCATCGTGATCAAAACGAGCGATCAAGAAGTGGCAGTAACCGAACCGTTGCATGGTGTCGAGTTGACGGGCGGAAGTATTGTTAACAAGACGTTAACAACAGAGGAAGTTCAGCAACAATTTCCCGACGTGATGCAGGCTCTTCCAGAGAAGCCGCGTTCGTTCATACTACGATTTGATAAAAAAGCGGCAAAATTGACCGCTGAGTCACTTGCGGTGATTAGAGAGATTCAGCAAGAAATCGCTAAGCGCGCGGAGCCTGAAATCACGGTGATCGGACATACCGATCGGGAAGGCACGGACGAAAATAATCTTCGCTTGTCATTGAATCGAGCCGAGGCCGTGCGAGATATTTTGGTCGCGGGCGGCGTGCCTGCGCAAATAATTCAGGCTGTCGGTCGCGGCGAACTGGAGCCGCTGGTTGCGACGGAAGATGGTGTTGCTGAACCACTCAACCGCAGGGTTGAAGTCACCGTGCGCTGATCTTTCCGTGCAAATATAGGGGTACCATGTTCCATTTTGATTATTTGTAGGGACGTATGAATATTGCGCATCTGATGCCGTTTCTATTTTAATACAGCAATTATTATGTGCACTCCATGCACCATGATATATTCCATTTCAGTTTTGAAATGAAAATGGAATGAAATGCCCAGAAAAAATGCCCCGCCAGTTTCCTGGCGGGGCATTTTCTTAGCCTTCAAGCAACTTCAATACATCAACAACAATTCAGAGCGTATTGAGCTTTTGTTGGCTGATTTAGCTTACTTCTTTGCTGGCTCAGCAGCAGGTGCGGCAGGTGCAGCGGCAGCAGGAGCAGATGCGGCAGCAGGAGCAGATGCGGCTTCAACAACAGGTGCAGGAGCTGGAGCAGCAACTGGTGCAGGAGCTGGAGCGGCTGGCTTTTCGCCACAAGCAGAAAGAGACAATGCCAACAAAGCAGCAACGAGTACGGAATATTTCATTTCTTTTCCTTAAGTTAACAGATTGAGAGTTTTTCTATGGAGCCTGCATCAACATGGTTGTCGTTACAAGGGCGCAGTATTCTATTCAATTCTATTGAAAAAAGCTAGAGTTTTATGCTGGGTTATTAGGGGGTTACAAGCCCAGTGTGGTAGCTGATACGCTTGCGTGGGAACTGGCCCACATTTCTTCGAAACGCGATTTTAAGACAATGGCACCTTCCGGATCATTTTGCGCAAAAATACCGCGCGTATCATCGAAGTGAAAACGTCGTACGAAATGGTGCGTATCGGCCACGGCAAAAGGCGCGGACACATGTCGCAAGTTGACCGGGGTCTGGTAGATATGCATTTTGTGATCAAATTGGCGGAGCAACATCATGATGCGCGGACAAAAGCGTACGAGTGGTTGAGTATCGTGCGCCAGCAGATGCAGGCGAACATTCTGGCCGGAAAGTAGAAAGTTGCGCAACGTGGCGTAACGAGCTTCGGAATTGAAGCCAAGTCCATCGAAATCATTCTCGAAAATGAACAATGTCTGTTGCGCCAACCCGCATAAAGTGTCCAGCGCCGTTACGTATTCGATAACGCCATCAAACGCCAAGTGTTGTAGTTCGCCTTCGCTCATGAAAACTACCCCCGCTTGTTTGAGATTATTTCGAGATAACCGTCCAGATAAAATTCGTACAGCAACGCGATTGTTTCGCGGGTCAATTTGCTGTGCGTCGCCAATTGGCGTGTATCGGCCAGCTCGCGCAGAGCGCGGTAACTTGCTTTTCCTGCCGGATGTGATTCGCCGTTGATGAACACGGTGCTGCCATGGCACAGCATCTGTGTTTTAAGATCAAGCGCGATGCTGTGTGTTTGCAGGGCTTGTTCAAAACGAATGGCTGATAACGGTTTGGCGGGTGCCTCGAAAAAAATATGCGGCTTGGGCTCGCTCAAATAACTTCCTAAAAAATTGGCGATATCGTCATCGTCCCACTGTACTTTGCGAATGGCTCGCGCGACTTGCTGCAACATATCCGTACCGATCTCAGAAGGGTGTATTTGCGTATTGAGTCCGGGGTCCGCATAAACCCCATCCACACAAATGCGGTCTTGCAGATAAACCAGAAACTGCTCTGCCAACTCTTGATAAGCAGGTGTACGGAAACCGATGGAATATGTCATGCAATCATCTTCCGCGATACCGTTATGCCCGCAATGCGGTGGCAGATACAGCATATCGCCTGCTTCCAATACCCATTCCTGCTCGATGTGGAATTCTTTCAGAATGCGCAACGGGGCTCCTTCGATTAACGTGCGATCCTGCTGTGTAGAAATCTGCCAGCGGCGATGCCCAGAGCCCTGTAATAAAAATACATCATAGGCATCGAAATGAGGTCCCACACCGCCCCCCTTGGGGGCGTAGCTCACCATCAAGTCATCAAGGCGTGCATGAGGAATGAAGCTGAAGCGTTTCAGCAATTCCGCAGCTTCCGGTAGCACATGATTTACGCCCTGTACCAGCACGCTCCACTTGCCGCGCAATTTTTGCATTTTCTCGAAATCGAAAGGCCCGTGTGACAATTGCCATGCGCCGCCTGACTGTTTAACCAGCCTGGCTTGCGCATCTTCCATGCAGGACAACTCAATAAGTTGTTGCGGGTCAAGCAAGCCCTTAAAGCCGGGAACCGCCTGTCTGATAAGCAAAGGTTTTTTTTGCCAGTAATCGCGCAGGAATTCTTCGATGCTCAGGCCGCCAAGTAAAGTGAGTTTTGTTTTCATACGGTGATTATAGCCGTGTAAAAAAGTCTGCAAAATAAATTTGGCATGAAATAAATCTCAGTTAGAATGTTGCCACGGGGGATCACATCATGCACTTAGAAATTGGAATGGACGCGCCGCATTTCGAATTGGCTGATGCCGATATGGAAACGTTCCGGCTCTCGGCGTTCCAAAATAAAAAAAACATCGTGCTATATTTTTATCCCAAGGACGACACTCCCGGTTGCACCATGGAGGCGAATGAATTCAGTGAGCACGAGGAAGATTTCGCCGAATTTGATACCATAGTGGTCGGCATCAGCCGCGACGACTGTATCAGCCACGCGGAATTCCGCGACAAATATGGCTTGTCCGTGTTGCTGCTCGCCGATACGGAGTCACGCGTCTGTAAAAAATACGGAGTACTGTACGAAAAAGAAGTAGATGGGCACAAAAAGGTCGCCATCCAGCGATCCACGTTTGTGATAGATAAGCAAGGAAAACTGCGTCATGTCCTATACGGAGTTCATGCGCACAAGCATCCGGATGAAGTACTTAATTTGATAAAGGAAATGAAATGAAAATCGCTAAAGACACCGTCGTCTCACTGCGTTATGAACTAACCGATGTGACAGAGGGGGCAATACTTGAAAAAGCAGACGACCCGATCAGTTACGTTCACGGTGGTTATGATGGCATTTTCCCCGCTGTGGAAGAAGCGATCCATGGCAAGAATGTCGGCGATAAATTCTCGGTAACGATGGAGCCGGATGATGCATTCGGTGAATATGAACACGATCTCGTGCGTGCCGAACCTCGTGATATGTTCCCCGGCGATGTTGCAGTCGGTATGCAATTCGAAGGCGGCGCAGAAGGCGATGACGACGAAGACTTTTTACTGTACACCGTTGTCGAAGTTAATGATAAAGAAGTTACCGTTGATGGCAATCATCCGCTGGCCGGTAAAACCATCCGATTCGAAGGCGTTATCAGTGATGTGCGTGCCGCTACAAAAGAAGAGCTAGAGCACGGACACGTGCATGGCGACGGCGGGCATCACCACTAATTGTTGCTGAGGATAGCGGGTGTGGCGCTATGTGCCCGCACCCGTTGGATGATGTCCGAAGAAACTGGTTTGCACGAGTTATAAACGGAAGATATTGGTCATTAACCAATCGACGACTTGATCCGCTCCTCTCGGTTGCACTGGTGATGGTCGCGGGGAGCCCCAAATATTTTTCAATTCTTTAGCGAAACAGCCACTCTCCGATTGTTCCCGCGAAATTTCGCGACACATTCCATATTGATGTAACCATTCTACTAACGCTGGTGATTCAGGCCAGTCAGGACGATTGACGTATAGCACTGGCGTACCGCTGCATGCGGCTTCGACGAAGCTGCCATAGCCCGGCTTGCACAGCAGTGCATCGCAACTGGCAAGCAGATCACTAAAGCTCATAGGCAGCGATTCCAGCGCAATGGCATCTGGATGTTCCACTTGCCAACTATCCTGTACCAGCCAGCGCACGCCATCGATGCGAGGCCAATGCTCTATCGGCAAACGGCTGGCGATGCCGCCCATGCTTACCAGCACCAACTTTTCTGTTGCCGGTAACTGCAAGAGGCGGTCGAGTTCATCGCGCTTGTTGTTGCCAACGGCAGCGATAGGTGCAACCGGAACCAGCTTGGGCAAGTCGCTCATTGTCATACCGGGTGTGGCGCGCAGAAAGGCATCTGCGTTGAGGTAGTAGGCGTGTATTTGTGCAGCGATGGAATCATCGTCGCAATAGTGCCGGTAGATATCCGCCCAGTTCAACGAACATAGCGCCACATTGGGAATGCCAGCCTGCTGTGCTCCAGCCAACGGCAAATAGCCCACATTCGAGAACACGAAATCAGCGCCCAGTTCGCGGAGAAGGTGTGCCTCGTTTGAGACGCGTTTTTCCCAGTCAGCATGAAATGCCCGGTAGGCCGCACGGCTGCCTTCAGTACTGATATCCAGTGCCGACGACATAACCATACCGATATCTCCTTCGCTTTGCAGGTGCTCGAAGGGCGCATGAATGCGCGAGCGCAGATGAGCAAGCGGCACAGATGAACGCACCGTGAGCCGCAATTTCGGCAGCTGCTCATGCAGCAGATTCAGAATCGGTGCGGTCTGCGCGACATGACCGAAACCGTGACCGGAGATTGAAACGACAAGATGGGGTGTGCTTAACATATTTTTCGAAAAATAATCTGACGAGATTATCCTGCATTGTCAGACTGACAGCCATATTAAAATTGTGATCAGGCGGATGAAGTCTGGCCTCGAAAGGCTCGACCCGTTTAAGCGGTCTTGTTATCATGCAGGCTAGCGTATGCGTAATTCAAGGAACAGAAACAATGAGTCAAGAGATCGGGCCGCTCACTCTTTCAGAGCGCCAGTTGTTGATGAACACAAAACCGAAAGCGAGTGAATGGACAGAAATCGGCGAAGTTAAAATCACCACAACGATATTTGGTGCAGCAAAGGTTAGCATCGTCAGCAAGCATCCCAAGCTACGCCGTGCGATATTTTGGATTGCACTGGTAGTGGTTGCTGCATTAGCTTGGGTGTGGTGGGCGCTGTTTCATCCGGCCGAACCCCCGCCAAAAATAGAGTTTGTCCCGCCGTTAAGTGCAAATGGTGAGGCGAATGTGCTGTCCTTTACCCCCGCAGTTACTCCGTCATCTGTCATTTCGCCGCCAGTGAAGGAGACATCGCAATCATCCAACAATCAGAAAAACGCTGGGTCAATGGCCGCGAAACCATCGCTTTTAAATCCATTACATAAGCCGCCACTAGCAACAGCAGTAGTGCCGCCGCGCTCTGCCCATCCTGCAGCAAGTAGCCAGACAGCGGTAGATCCGTCAAATAAAGTGGAAGTCAGCAATCCTTCGGCGCGCGAAACTTTACCAGTTGATCCGGTAAAAGAAAAACATTAAGTATCGTCGCGCCATGGCCAGAAAACGATGAAGGCGGCGTGGCGCGCTTCATCGCGTAGGGAATGGTTCAACTCTGTGGCATATCTTCCCGGCGCTGCATTACATTAAGCAATAATCTACCGGCGCAAGTGGTATAAGCTGGTGCCCATCTCCGATCGATTCGCGCAGATTGATTTCAATCGAGCGGCAGATCGCATCCAGCGCCAAATCGTTGGGAGAGTTGCCGAAAGGCTCTTCGATCTCGTCACCCAGCGCATCCAACCCGAAAAAAGTGTAAGCCACAATACCCACTACAAACGGTGTCATGAAGCCTATGGTATCGACCAAGCCGAATGGCAACAAGAAACAATACAGATAAGCGGTGCGGTGCAGCATCAGTGTGTAAGAAAAAGGGATAGGTGTACTTTTGATTCGTTCGCAGGCCGCTGCTGCCGCTGTCATTGAAGACATGGTCGAATCGATAGTGGCAGCAAGGCAACCCTCGACGCGTTTTTCATTCATGCACTGGCGCAAGTCCTTGCCCATCTGGTGCATCAGGTAATCGGGAATGTTGGTGGTGTTGCCGGTCTGCTGCCATTCGTTTGGCACGAGTAGCGGTTTGAGTTCGGTGCGAGCCTCCGTATTGCGCAACAAGTGGCGTAGCGCATGCGAGAAAGCAATGGCGCGGTAGATCATTCTCACGCGCACATCGTTCAAACCGAGACCGGGCTTGAGCGGTTCGGTGTGTTCGATCAGGCTCAGACATTGGCGCGAGAAATTTCGACTTTGCAACACGATCTCTCCCCATAACTTGCGACCTTCGCAGTAACGATCATAAGCCGCGTTATTGCGGAAGCCGAGAAAGATGGCCAGCGGCAAACCGATTAGGGTGAAGGGAATGGCGGTCAGCGTGATCTTGTGGCTATAGATGTCGCCGTGACTAAAGGTCACTAAAGTGGCCAGAACGATATTGACTACCAGCACGCCCCAGATTTGCGATAGCACCGAACCCCGAAAAATGAAGAACAATCTGAACCCGGACGGCCTGTCGCGAACTATCATGAAGAAACCTTTGGCTGATTACCTGAAGGAGCTATTTTAGCACTTCGCCATCAACTACCGCTGACGCGAAACCAGCCGGCGATACTGCGTCGGGTCGCGTGGGAGATAAGAACTTCATGCGGAAAAGATTCGCTTAGAAAAATGATCATGGTGCCGAAGGTCGGCTTGACCGTTGCAATAATCGATTTACCTGTTGTTTCAAATACGCGCAACTCACCGCCATCGCAGGCATGCCAGTCTTCATTCAAATACAGCACGGTGGTCAGTATGCGGTTTTTCTTGCCCTGCAGCACATCGGAATGTTTGGCATAGCCGTCACCTTTGCCGTAGATCGCGTAGTGGCTCTCATAATCGAACAAGCCCAGAAACAGTGCCGCATTCAGCCCCAGACGCAACTCTTCCATGCAAGCTAAATAGGCGCTATCGGTACTGTTGCCCGCATCCAGCCAATCGATCACATCGCCGCGTATCGAGCCGATCTGTTTTTTGGCTGCGCCTCGGCCTATCTGCGCAGCATGAAATCGGGTCGGCTCATCATCATGGCAACGCGTGAATAAATCGGCCAACAGTTTATCCACCAGCGGTTTAGCCAGAACGATGTAGCCGGTGTCCTCAAGCTGTTTGGAAATCTCGGCGATATCCATAGGGCATGGAGTCTAGCACCTATGGGGTGAGGGGCTGCTACCGATTGCGGATGAGATAAAAAGCTGGGGTTCGTGCCTCACCCCAGCCTACACCTGCCAGGCCTCGTCGCGGTACACCTCCGTATCACCCAGCATGACCGATTCTGTGATGGCAAAAACATCGACGTGATATTTGGCATGAGCCCGCCGGATTTGCGGCTTGGTGTAGCTGCCGTGTTTTTGGCCGAGCGACAAATGAATGCCGCACATGCGCTCATACGTGCCGATGTCGCTCACCAGAATGTTGCGCGTGAATGTCCGGTTCAGGCCGAAGCCTATTTCGCGTACCCATATGTCGCCTTCATCCTCGCGAATCTTCGCGAGTACCAAATCGAACTCGGGGGTGGAATCGATGACATCGGTGACGCGTCCTTTGCTGACCACCAGCGTGATCGGGTGGGCGGGTTTATTCACGGTAAAGCTGGTGTCGCCAAAGACAAAAATGCGTACCCGGCCATTCACCGCTTCCAGATCCAGCGATTCGGTAAACACTTCGCCGATAGGAAACTGGCCGCCGGCATTTTTCATTTCACGGTAATCGCCGATGTTCATCCGGGCAGGCTCAAAGCCGGATGTAAATAGCAATTGCTCACCGCCGCTGTCGATCACTCCGGTTGGCGCGCTATCAATATGCTTCTTCAAAGCGTTGCCCACGCGGCGAACATACGCCGGGTCATAAGCCAGCGCATCGATGTAGAGCAGCGCTTCATCTCCGGGCATGCGCCCCAAATGCGGATGCTCGATCACCTTGAGCGAGCGCTTGAACAGTTCGACACGCAAGCGGAACGCATCCAGCCTGAAACTGCTGGATTGAATCAGCACCACCAGATCGGCGGGCGCAAGTCGCTCGAATGCCGCGCGCACGTTATCCGGCGTAACACTGTCGAAATCGATGAAAGTCGCATCGGGAAGGCAGCGCCGGTAAGCCTCCGCCAGCGCCAGCGCAAGATCGCATTGCCCATCCCACACCACTAGCGCTGCATGAGTGGAATCATGTTCGAATGCCAGCGTCAGAATGTCGCGCACATGTTTTTCGGCGGTATCGATAGCAGAGTCGTGCAGGGTAGAGGTATTCATATTACAAAGCAGTGATCGATGAAGATGCGGCAAGGTACACGTGGGGGACGGGAAGATCAAGCCTTGTTCCTCTACGCTGGATAGCCACTATGAAAATCGTGGTACGTCCCAGATTAGTCTTAATTTTATTTCTGCTGCGGGGTATGATAGACGAGTTTTATTCAATTTAAGGAGGATGCCATATGCGAAAACAGCGTGATATTTATACATCTCCTCTGGATGCGTTGGTGTCAGTGAGTAAGCAACTCAGTCTGTACGAAAATCAGCATGGTATGGATTCGGAGACGTTTTTCGACCGCTACCAAAAAGGTTTGATCGGCGATGAGGCCGAGTCAGTAGAGTGGGCAAATGCTTATCGGCATTATGTTGCGCTGCATCAACAATTGGAGCAACAGTTGCGTGTTGCCGCATGATTCTCTGGAGCGCTACTTCGCAGAAATTGAGGCGGCAGTTGCCCGTTTGCCTGTATATACCGAGAATTATGTAGAAGAAGTTCTGGCCGCAGATCGCGCTAACCTGCGCATACGCCTGCGCTTTGAAAGTGGCTGCTTGTTGGAGATTAACGAAGCAGTCATTGTTGAAAATGGTTTACTCAAAACTTTGGGGTATCGTTACCATTTTCAGAGTGCAGACAGTGAGCTGATGTTCCGTTATGACAACACGCCACACTTCCCTGGCTTACCGAGCTTTCCCCATCCAAGCATCTTCGCGATGCAGTCATAGCCTCGAGCAAACCTGATTTACGGGACGTTTTGCAAGAAGCGAAAGACAACAATCCGTAGGCTGGGGTGAGGTACGAACCCCAGCATCTTCCAAGCTATCAACGCTGGGGTTCGTGCCTCACCCCAGCCTACGTGTTGACCTCATTTATTCCGTCCTACATTTTATTGATCGGATTATTACTCAGGCCAACAATCTAATCCCATCAGTTTGAGGACGGGAGCTACCGGAGGAGACTCTCCGGGATTAAGTTTTGTCCAAGTGCGTTCTACTTCCAATGGACTGAGTAGACCTGTGGTGAAAGAGTTTGTGACAACAAGGCTTGTTTGCGCATCTAGGAAGCCGCTCACCTTTTCAATAGAAACCTGCCCGAAGTGCAGAGTTTGCTGGACATGCAAATCCACATACAAATTTATAGATACGAGAGTGCCGTAGCCGTTATCAACTAAAGTCGTTTTATCCCCAAATATGGAACATTTTGTGTGATTGCCAGGCTCAGTTGGAAAATTACCAGAATTCCATTTCGCACTTGCAACGGCTAAAGGTGTTCCAAGATTCTGCCCGGATTCGTCGAATACAATAAAATTGGCAGGATGTGACTTTATCGCAAAAGGATGTGGTGCGGAACATTCAATGCCGAAGGCAAGAGCAGTTGATCTGAAATCGCATAGTGCAGGAATAGAGGCACGGACTTTCCACTTGTGGTTGCCCGTATCCACGGGACGATACAGTTCAATTTGATAAGACTTGGCAGTCTTTAGGGCGGGTTTGGAGAATCCTGCGGGGCAAACAAGTACACCCTTGTTGGCTTGGATGTCGCGAACTAGCTCTGAGAATTCTCCGACTCCTTTTGTATCAACGGGCCGCTTCGTATCTTTACAGTCAATTGCGATGGTCATTTTGTATTGGCCGATCATCTGGGTAACCAATATATCTACTTGTCGATCAACGCCAGTGATCTTACCTTTTACAAGTACGTTGTGTTCAACAATAGCCTCGGGGGCAAGTTGTTTCTGAATGCTGGCAACAAGTTCCTCCAAGATTTGCCAATCTTGTTTAGGTGATTTTGGTTTATTAGTTGAGGCCATAATTATGGTGCGGCTAAATAAGCTTCTTCAACTGATACAGTCTTTCCAGCGCTTCCTTCGGACTCAGTTCGTCCGGCTGTATTTCACGTAACGCCGCCAGCAGCGGATGCTCTTCCGGCTCTTCAACTTCTACACGCCTTTGATCAAACAAATCGCCCTGCGGATTTTGTGCGGCGCTGTTTTGTTCAAGCACGCGCAGTTGTTTTTTCGCGCTGCGGATGACGCTGTTTGGTACGCCAGCCAGCGCCGCGACTTGCAGACCGTAGCTTTGGCTGGCTGCGCCTTCGTTGACGCTGTGCAGGAATACGATGCTGTGCTGGTGTTCGATGGCGGAGAGATGCACGTTGGCGAGCTGCTGGAATTCTTCGTTCAGGCGCGTGAGTTCGAAGTAGTGGGTGGCGAACAGGGTGTAGCTGCGGTTGCTTTCCAGCAGGTGACGGGCGATGGCGTAGGCGAGGGCGAGGCCGTCGAAGGTGGANNCAGCTCGTGGTAGTGGGTCGCGAACAGCGTCCGGCAACCGACATGGTCGTGCAGGTGCTCGGTGATCGCCCAGGCCAGCGAGACGCCGTCGAATGTGCTGGTTCCTCGACCGATTTCGTCGAGAATCACCAGGCTTTTCGCCGTGGCATTGTTGAGGATATTGGCGGTTTCGGTCATCTCGACCATGAAGGTGGAGCGTCCGCTGGCCAGATCGTCCGATGCGCCGATGCGGGTGAATATCTGGTCGATCTCGCCGAGCACGGCCTGCTGTGCGGGGACGAAGCAGCCGACATGCGCGAGCAGCGCGATGATGGCGACCTGGCGCATGTAGGTGGATTTACCGCCCATGTTCGGGCCGGTGATGAGCAGCGTGCGGCGCGCGTCGTTGAGCGTGGTGTCGTTCGGCGTGAATTGATCCACCTGTGCTTCTACCACCGGATGCCGACCTTTAATGATGCTGATCTGCGCGTCGTCGCTGAATTGCGGCGCGCTGAAATTCAGCGTGGCGGCGCGCTCGGCGAAGGTGGCGAGCACATCCAGTTCGGCGATGGCGGCGGCGATGCGTTGCAGTTGCGGAATGAACGGCGCGAGTTGGTCGAGCAATTGTTCGTAGAGGAATTTTTCACGTGCCAGTGCGCGGTCATTGGCGGAGAGCGCTTTGTCCTCGAACGCTTTTAATTCCGGCGTGATGTAGCGCTCGGCATTCTTCAATGTCTGACGGCGGCGGTAATCGTCCGGCACGTTGACCGATTGGGCTGCGCTCACTTCGATGTAAAAACCATGCACGCGGTTGTATTCCACTTTCAGGGTGGTGATGCCGGTACGGGCGCGTTCGCGCGCTTCCAGTTCCAGCAGGAAATCGCCGCAGTTGGTTTGGATTCCGCGCAGTTCGTCCAGATCGGCATCGAAGCCGTCGGCTATTACGCCGCCTTCGCGCAGCACGCTGGAGGGTTCGGGTTTTAGGGAGCTTTGCAGGATGGTGACGAGTTGCGCGTCAGCTTGCAGGGCATTAGCGAGGCTGGCAAGGAGTGACGGGTTTTGTAGGTCGGGTTTTAACCCGACATCATTATTGTCATGTCGGGATGAATCCCGACCTACGAGGGCGGTGCGCAACTGCGGCAAAGTGTGCAGCGTATCGCGCAGGCCGGAAAGATCGCGCGGACGCGCACTACGCAGGGCGATGCGCGCGGTGATGCGTTCNNAAGGGGAGGCTGGGAGGGGTTAGGGTTTGAGGAGTTGAGTTGTTCGACTGCATCTAATCTCGCGCGCAAAACATTCCTATCCCGCAACGGATGATGCAGCCAGTTGGCGAGCAATCGGCTGCCCATGTTGGATGCGCAGGTGTCGAGCAGTGAAAGCAGGGTAGGAGCCGGTTCACCGCGCAGGGTCTGAGTGATTTCCAGATTGCGCCGCGTGGATGCATCCATGCGCACGTATTGGTCGGCGCTATAAACCTGCATGCTGCGGATGTGGCTGATGGCTTGGCCTTGGGTGAGTTTGGCGTAGCCGAGCAGTGCGCCTGCGGCTTCCAGTCCGATGGTGAAATCATCACAGCCGAATCCTGCTAGATCAATGGTGGCGAACTGCTGGCAGAGTGTGCGGCGCGCAGTGCCCAACTCAAAATGCCATTCAGGCAATGATTTAAAAGCCGCATGAATATTGGAAGGCACTGCAGCATTTTCTGCGTGCAGAATTTCCGACGGTTGCAGTCGTTCCAGTTCGGCGGGCAGGCTATCGGTGGCAGTTTCGCACACAAAAAATTGTCCCGAGGCCAGATTCAACCAAGCCAGCCCCAGCTTGCCGCTGCGCTGGTGCAACGCCAGCAACAGGTTGTCGCGTTTTTCTTCCAGTAGCGCAGAGTCGGTAACAGTGCCCGGAGTGACGATGCGCATCACTTTGCGCTCGACCGGGCCTTTGCTGGTGGCGGGGTCGCCGATCTGTTCGCAGATGGCGATGGACTCGCCCATCTTTACCAGGCGTGCCAGATATTGTTCGGCGGCGTGATACGGCACACCCGCCATTTTGATCGGCTGCCCGTTGGAGGCCCCGCGCTGGGTCAGTGTGATGTCGAGCAACTTGGCAGCACGTTCGGCATCGCTATGGAACAACTCGTAAAAATCTCCCATGCGATAGAACAGCAGCATGTCGGGGTGGTCTGCCTTGATGCGCAGGTATTGCTGCATCATTGGCGTATGCTGGGCGACGGTCATGGTGGCGGGTGAGTAGGTGTTTCAGAAAGTTCGTATTTTACCGCTACTGATACGTGAGAGTGAGAGGGTTTTATTGAAAAAATTGTGCTAGCCTGCGAATTGGCGGTAAGCTATAGACAGTCCCAAAGCATAGGACAAACCCCGACGGGGAATTCCTGCTTGTCCTATAGGTAATATTAAACAGTTGGGTTATGGTTTAAGTTCCGAGTCTTTAGTCTGTTAGGGTAAGCAAACATGGATGAGCAAGAAAGCGAGCAAGCAAGCAAGCAAGCAAGCAAGCAAGCAAGCAAGCAAGTAACCGTCAAGAAACTTCTTCCCCTGACACGATATCGCCGGGAAGAATGCTAGTCGTATTGACATCAGCAGTATTTCTTATTGAAATATCCATCATGGTTGCATTCAGTCTGCTTCCACCCATTTCATCTTGGATGGAAAACTTGCTGGATGCGGCTATTCTTGCCACGCTTCTTTTTCCTGTGCTGTATTTCTGGGTATTCAGACCCTTGATCCAAGCGATTGAGCGGCAAAAGCTGACGGAAGCCGAGTTGCTTAAATATCGCGCCCATCTTGAGGAGTTGGTTGAAAGCCGTACGCGAGAGTTGCAAGCCGTAAAAATCACCACTGACAGCAAGCTGGCGGAGAAGCATATTCGTGCCTTGCGGGGGTTATATGCCACTCTCAGCCATGTCAACAGCACTGCCAAACGCGCCCGCAACTGGGAGGAGTTGTTGCTTGGGATTTGCAAAGGAGCGGTTGAAGAAGGCAAATTCGAGCTGGCTTGGGCGGGGTTGGTTGGGCATGCATCGCACTTGGTAAATCCAGTATGCCACTTTGGTCGCGAAGAAGGCTTTTTGGAGAATATCCGCATCAGTATTGATGACGTGCCGGAAGGCCGGGGGCCTACCGGCTGCGCGATACGCGAGAACCGGGTGGTCTATGTCAATGATTGCGCCACTGATAATCGGGTGGCATCAAGGCGTGAGCAGATGCTGCGCCACGGATTTCTCAGTGTGGCTGCCTTGCCGCTGCGTAGCGGGAAAAAGGTAATCGGCGCATTACAGCTTTACTCAGGCGAATCCGGATTTTTCGACGATGACCATGTTATGTTGCTGGAAGATATGGCATCCGAAATCTCCTTTGCGCTGACCAGATTTGAGCAGTATGCCGCGCACAGCAATGTTGAGGAAGAGCGGCAAAGGGCGTTGGAAAACATGCAGCAAGCGCTGAAAGACAGCA
The DNA here is from genome assembly GCA_003151655.1 of Gallionellaceae bacterium. GTDB lineage: Bacteria > Pseudomonadota > Gammaproteobacteria > Burkholderiales > Gallionellaceae > PALSA-1006. The sequence continues at coordinate 32,829 of PLYB01000070.1, forward strand.
TTCATGCTATCGCTTTTGCACTGGAGACGCGCGATCCTTACACCGCCGGGCATCAACGCCAAGTGGCGAAAATCGCCACCGCCATCGCGCGCGAAATGGGACTGCCCGAGACGGTGATCGAAGGGGTACATTTTGGCAGTCTGATTCATGACCTGGGCAAGATTTCGATTCCCGCCGAAATTCTGACCCGGCCCAGACGGCTGACTGCACTGGAAATGCAAATGATGCAGACCCATCCGCAAGCGGGGTACGACATTATTATGGGCATCGATTTTCCCTGGCCCGTGTCGGAAATGGTTTTGCAACACCATGAGCGCGTGGACGGATCAGGTTATCCGAATGGGCTCAAGGGGGATGAATTTCTGCTCGAATCCAAAATACTGGCGGTCGCCGATGTGGTGGATGCGATGACTTCTCATCGTCCTTACCGGGCGGGTCTTGGCATAGTCAGGGCGCTGGAGGAAATCGAACACCACCGTGGCACGCATTATGATCCGTTGGTGGTGGATGCCTGTTTGCGACTGTTTCGTGAGAAAGGGTTCAGCTATACCGATTGAGTTTTTTGCAGAAATTTAATAGAGGCAGCCCTAAAGATATTGTGGTTTTATGCCGATAGGTATAACCTGATCAACAAAAAATATGTCACGTTTTCAAGTGATATGGCTGATTGCGCAGTGCGGGACAGTACGTATCCCGGCGGTGAAAGTTGGCTTATTCGTGGGGGGGAGCTATGCGATCAAAACTAATAATATCCGCCGAAGCCAGGATGCTGGCGTTATCACCATTGGTGGTTACTATCGTCTTGGGCTTTTTGTTTTTTTATGCCCGAAACTGGTTGCCTTCAGGTGTGGTGGGTGATGTTGTTGTTTTCTGTGTTGCCATCATCCTGATTCCGTTAACAACTTACTTTTATGGGCACAAGGTTCTATTCCGAATTTTAGGCTCCGGGGTTGACCGAACAGCAAACTTTGCCAAATCGGTGGCTGACGGAACCAACATCGCGGCCACGCTGCCGGAAATTCATGGCATGGGGTCGGTGGTTGCTTCGGTGGAAAAATTAGCCGCGCAAGTTGAAAAGATTTCCGTGGGGATCGCTGCCAACGTCGAGAAGATTAACACCGAAGTTGAACAATTATCTGCCGGTGCCAATGAGATCCTGTTCACCTCGCAAATGCAAGCCGCCTCAATTAATGACACCAAGCAAGTAATGGACGACATGTCGCAGCGCATTCAGACTGTTGCCGACCTGACGCGGGATGCCGAAACGATTTCAAACAAGGCGACCACTCTGTCGGCCAACGGTGAAACGGTGGTGCAGGACGCGGTGCAGGTAATGAAATCGATTGCCGAAGCCATGACGCTTGCTTCGCGGCAGATTACTGCGCTGACCAATCATGCGCAGGATATCGGCAAGGTTGCCATCGTGATCAAGGAAATCGCAGATCAAACCAATTTGCTGGCACTGAACGCGGCGATTGAAGCGGCGCGGGCGGGTGAGCAGGGAAGGGGCTTCGCCGTGGTCGCAGATGAGGTGCGCAAGCTGGCGGAAAGAACCGCACAATCCACACAGGAAATCGCTGCCACCATTCAGGTTATGCAGGAGCAAACCCAGGACGCGGTGCAAGGAATCGGCCAGGCTATGCCGCTGATGGAGCAAGGCGTGGAGAAGGCCAACTTGGCATCGGATGTACTCAGGAACATCCGCGAAGAATCGCAAAATACGCTGGAAAAAATCTCGCAACTTACGGTGCAGGTTGACGAACAGTCACGGCTGGCAAACAATGTCGTCGATGGCGTGACGCAAATTCTGGACATGACGGCGAATACCGACACTGTCGCGGAAAGAATATTAAAAACTTCGGTTTCCATTTCGGCCACGTCCGCAGAACTGCTCAAGCAGTCCAAGGGTAATGGCAAATCGGCTGAGCCGGAGAATGATGTTGCAACAACGTAGTCCCACTAACCACGAATCATCCACTCAATAAAGGAGATTAAAATGGCTCTTATCAGTTGGTCTAATATGCTTTCCACAGGTGTCGCCGAACAGGATACACAGCACAAGAAACTCATTGATCTCATCAATCAACTCAACGATGCCATGCAGGCGGGGCATAGTGCGGATGTGTTGGGCAAGGTGCTTACGGAACTGGTGAATTACACCGTACTCCACTTCAGCTACGAGGAGAAGTTGATGGCGCAGCACAAGTACGAGGATACCCCGGCGCACAAGGCAGAGCACGCCAAATTTGTCGCGACTGCCGGCGATCTCAAGAAAAAATTTGATGCCGGCAACGCCGTAATTTCGGTCGAGATTATGAATTTTCTGCGTGACTGGCTCACCAATCACATCATGAAGACCGACAAGAAGTTAGGGCAAGCGCTTAACAAGCTCGGGGTCAAGTAAGAGTAGTTTTTATAGTGAAGGGAAAAACCTCCCTTTCGAGGTAAGGGGCGAGGGGTTTTACCCTTCACCCTTTAACTCTTCCCCTACTTCTAGTGTAGTGCTTCGTTCTGACGGTACTTATGCGCAAACCCTTGTAGGTCGGGCTTTAGCCCGACATGTCGGGTTGAAACCCGACCTACAATACTCAGACGGTTCGCATAAGTTCCATATAGCGTGCAACACTACACTAGCTTTCTTAGCTCTTGAGGTCGCTGGTTAGATGCGGTGCGATCACTTGCAGCAGTTGCGCGAATATCTTGGGGTTGCCTGCGCAGATGTGTCCGCTCTTGATGTAGCTGTCATTGCCTTGCAGGTCGCTGACCATGCCGCCCGCTTCGGTGATGAGCAGGCATCCGGCGGCGATGTCCCATGGCTTGAGTCCGGTCTCGAAGAAGGCATCGTATCGTCCAGCCGCAGTCCAAGCCAAATCCAGTGCGGCAGAGCCGGGGCGACGCAGACCGGCAGTTTTTTGGATGACATCGCGCAAGATTCCCATATACGCATCGAGGTGATCCATCTTGGAATAAGGAAAGCCCGTGCCGATCAAACTGTCGGCGAGCTGGTCGCGTTTGCTCACGCGAATGCGTTTGTCGTTGAGGAATGCACCGCGCCCGCGTGTGGCGGTGAACAGGTCGTTCTTGGTCGGGTCGTAGATGACGGCTTGAGTGAGCACGCCGTTGTGTTGCAAAGCGATGGATACCGAATATTGCGGCACACCGTGCAGGAAGTTGGTCGTGCCGTCGAGCGGGTCGATAATCCACAGAAACTCCGACTCGCCTTGGGAGCCGCTCTCTTCTGCTAAAATCGCATGGTTGGGATAAACATCCAGTATCGTCTGGATGATCGTTTGCTCGGCGGCGCGATCTACCTCACTGACATAATCAGCGTTGGATTTCTTGGTGACCGTAAGATGGTCGATGTTGTCGGCGGCACGATGGATGAGATTTCCGGCGCGACGAGCGGCCTTCACCGCGATGTTGAGCATGGGATGCATGAGACGAACCTTTTTAATGAACGAAGTAACGGCGGCATTTTAACACTTTACCAAGGCTGCCGTTAAACGTTTGGCTGTAGCCTGGATGAAACAACGTGGAATCCGGGATTCGTTGCATGTCAGGAGTGTTCATCACCCATGCACCCTAACGGGGTGCTCCCGGAATCTGCTTTGCTGCGTCCAGATTACGCTTGCTATTACCCACTGCACTCTGATGGGGACTGCGTTTGCTTTGAAATGAAGTTCAACATTTCGCTGGGCGCTACTCCTAGTGTTTCTGCCAAGATGCAAATATTGATCAAAGCAAGATTGCGCTGACCCCGCTCAATACCTCCAATATAAGACCTAGCGAGGCCGCTTTCCAAGGCCAATCGTTCTTGCGACCAAGCTTTTGCTTTTCGCAATTCAACCAAGTGCTGCCCGAACAATTTAAGAGGGTGGTAATCCATCGCGAAATTCTGTAGTGATAACGCGGAGAGGATAAAGATTTGACCTATATGCGGCGACGCTCTATAGTTACACGTACTATGAGTGACAACTGGTCGTCATAATGTTCAGAGAGAATTTTTGATACTAAACTTTTTGGGGTGGTGATAAATGCTTAAAAATCAGAAACGGCTTGCTTCAAATGCAATCAAAATGGGCATGCTTTTGTTAATAGTCGGGCTAGAAGGTTGCCTCGGTGGCAGTGGTGGCACAACTGCATCTACAACGACAAGTGCCAGCACATTGAGCGGCGTTGTTGCCGTAGGCACTCCTATTGCAAGTAGTAATATCATCGTTGTTTGCGCGGCAGGAAGTAATCTCACTACAGCTTCTGGTATCGATGGGTCTTGGACAGTGACGATTTCGGGTCAGACCTTGCCCTGCGCTGCCGAGGCAACTGACGGCACAATCAATAGTGTGGCAAATACCACGGCCTACCATTCCGTTGCGACAGCCACGGGGACAATGAACATCACCCCGCTCACCGATCTGCTGGTAGCTAATTTGGCTGGGTCCACTCCGAGTACATGGTTCGCAGGATTAAGTACCTCTACTACTCCATTGACCGCAGTAACATCAACCAAAGTGAATACAGCCTTGAGTACGCTGAGCTCTTCATTTAGCGGCTTGACACAACTAGCCACCACCAACCCGATCAGCACGACATTCACCCCGACATCGGGGAATGTGAGTGACGACATGTTGACCGCGCTGGCAACGACAACTACCAACACGGGCGTTAGCTATGCAACATTGTTGAGCAATACCGCTACTGGCACTGCGATTCCTGCATCTGTTAATACTCAGCTTACAACCACTTATGCGAGTACGACGAGCGGCAGTAGTGCCGTGACAGGAACTTGGACGATGGGGCCGTTTTTAGATGGTGACGGCGTTTCGATGAATACTTTTTCAACGTCTCTGGTGCAGTCAGGTAATAGCGTGACTGGTTCCATGACGATGTATTCTTCAGGCTCATGGTATGGTACATGGACTTTCCTTGGCAATATGAGTGGAAACGTTTTAAGCGGAAAATTCACTGCAGTTACTACCAATTCTTCTTGCGGGCTGCGCGATATGACATTGTCTAATGTCACCGTTGGCAGTACATCGATGTCTGGTACTTACTCATGGTCAGCGTCGTCATGCACCGCTTCTAGTGCCACGTTTACGTTCACGAAGTCGACTACAGCGCAATATTCCAAAGCTAGTCTTGCAGGTACTTGGTTTTGGACGAACTTTTATATAACGATGGATGGAAATGGTGGCGTAAAGGACGATGGTATATTCTGGCCAGCGACGCCACCGGGCAGCTATACCATCCAAGCGGATGGCTCCTACGTTGTTACGCTATCGACCGTTAGTCCCGGCAAACCACAAACAACCACCATTAATGGCGCTCTTACATCCGCTACAGCAGGTACATGGAGCAATTCAAACGGTTCGGGCACTGCCACTAAAGTTTCCAATCTTGCCGCCTGTCAAGGGGTATGGAGCGGCACGTTAACAGAAACAGCAGGAGGAACCGCTTCCCGCACCGTTTCCTTCACCATTGACTCAACGGGGACGGCTACCGCGTTGACCGGCTTGGCCTCGCCGTTTACGGGGAAGCTGTACTGCGAAGCTGGCGCGGTTAATGGGTTTCTTAGAACAAACGAAACTACTTATAACAGACAGATTCAGGTAATAGGGACACTATCTGGAAACAGTATTACTGGAACATACCAGACTGACTCTGGCTCGCCTAAAGTGACTGGTACGGTTACCTTAACCAGATAAGGCAAATAATTCAGCAGCCGCATCGCTGAATGGCCTAACGAAACTGCCCGCCTTGTGCGGGCAGTTTCGTTTTTGTGGAGACAATAATTTCCCCTCGTTTAGATAATATCAATTGACACTCACTGCCACTGAGCCAGTGTAGCCCGGATGAAACAACGTGGAATCCGGGATTCGTTGCATACCCGGAACGTTCCATCACCCCATGCAGCCTGACGGGTGCTCCCGGAATCCGCTACGCTTCTTCCGGGCTTGTATGATTCTACCTGC
>PLYB01000050.1 GCA_003151655.1 Gallionellaceae bacterium
CACCCCGGCGCGCGCAGCCGCCTGATGCGCAGCCGCGATGGCATTTTCAATGTTCGCACCTTGCCCGTACACGTAAAGCGGTGGGCATTCTTCCGTGCAGTCCTTTACGCTCTCTGGGAGTTTATGCCACCGCTTTTGCTCTTCGGTGTCCCTGATTAGCATCACGTTCCCGAAATTGCTTGTTCCCATCGCCTGCCTTGAAAAGTCTGCCGAGTAAAAGCTCCATCCTTTAGGTATGTCCATCGTTCACCTCTTCGTTGTAAGAAAACCCAGTCTAATCCATCATTCAAGAGGGACAGACCAGAAGCGGCCTGCCGCTTAATTCATACGTTAGGGCGCTCGCCGCCGTATGGCGTATATTCCCAAAAACCAGCGCCGTTCTCATCAATTAGTGAATGCAAGCATTCCATGTGCATTTTGTTTGCAAAACCACTTCCATCGTCAACGCTCATCCATCGCGCATAAGTTGTTCCGGGTTCAATTTTCTCCGCGCAGTTTGTGCATTGGTGCTGCTTTTTTGCCTTTCGTGTTTCTGTTGGTGTGCAGTACATTTTTCCTCCTTTCGCGCCCTAACCCTACGTTCAACTTTCGTTCCGCTTCGCTCCACCGGACTGGCTACGCCAGCCGAGTTAACTCCACGTTGTACCCCATCACACCACTTTCAGTTGTTCGCCGACAAAATGCTCAAGGCTTGTCCATGGCAGTGCGTTAGGAGTAGACATCAAATCTTCCGTGATGTAGTCACGAATCCGCTTTTCTTGATCACCACGAAAGGCATCAAAGTCAAGATTGAACTTACTTAAAAAAGTTACCAGCCCGACATACATCTTACCGTCAGCTCCGATAACGCCATAGCTAAATGCCGTTACCCACTTGCCGCGAGGCCTCTTGGCGTTGGCGCGCACTGCCGCCGTCTTCCTTTCGCTCTTCGCCTGACCGCCTTTTTTTCCGAGTTCCTGCGCCGCTTTGCTTACCATGATTAGCTCCTTGTTGTGAAAGTTTCATTACTCTAGCAAAGCGCTTTGCTGCTGTCAAGTTAAATCGTGAGTTTGGGTACAACCCGCCGTTCGAGTCGGACGCGATGAAGCCGCGCTGCAATATCTGCGGCACACATCATATTATATTTTTTCTTGTTTTGTATTGGACAATATCTCTAATTGTTGATGGTGATGCATCGTATTTTTTTCCCAGAACCGCATAACCTCTTACGTATGGAAAATACTCTTCCCGAATCGCTTTAATCGTTGAATCGGGGAGTTTCGCGTTTTGATGATCGGCTCCGCATCGGTGACCGGATGGGGCTCGGGTCATATCAAACTCTGCTGTTCGAATTTCAATTCATCGGCAAATCGTTTTTCAGCCAATTCGAGATTTATCTTCGCTTGTTTGAAATACGAGTCTTTGAGTTCTATACCGATAGCCTTTCGACCATTCGACACAGGGCTGAAAACTTCGGTACCCACTCCCATAAATGGCGTTAGCACGATCTCGCCGGGATTGCTGTAAAGTTCGACAATTCGGTCTACAACATCTAACTGCAACGGGTGAACATGCTTCTCGTCATCTTCTTCCTTGCTGTCGCGGAAAGGCAGTACTTCGTCAATGCGAATATCATCCCATACGCTTGATGCATATCGCTGCCAAATGTAATGCGATAATTTATTTGATTTTGGATCTTCGTGGTCATGGAAATTATTTTTCAGATATTCCCAAAGATCATCAGTCGTGAATTTTGTTTCATTCGCATTGTTGAATGCCTGCAAAATATTCGGCAATATTGGAGTTTCACCGGCGTACCGCTTGAGTCCATGAGGGTGAACCACCGGCACGGCATTCTCGCCTTTCTTGGTCATAATAAGTACATAGTCCGGCATCGCCGTGAAGCATTGCGTGGAATCCTCGACAATTAACTTGTGCATCAGGCTTTTAACCATCGTGCGCATCCGTACCTTTAACGGCTCTTTCCAAATGGTAATTCGGTTGCGGTATTGAAATCCATGCTTTGCATGAATACGGATGATCTCGTTCGGAAAATCCCACAGATTGCATGAGTTATCGAAAATATCCGTGCAATGCACGGCGGTGATTCGACCCGGCTTAGTCACTCTAGCTATCTCCGCGACAAGGAAATCGTATTGCTCTAAGAATTGCTCTTTATTCTCACAGTTTGAAAAGTCGCGCTCACTGCTTGAATAATTGAAAAGCCCAGCGAAAGGCGGGCTGTACACTGACAAATCAATTGAGTTATCTGGAATGCCCGGCAAAACCTCCATGCAGTCAGAGTTATATATTGAGTAGTTTGCTTCGTGTATTTCTTGCTTAACTAACATTTCCCGTCTCCTTGATTAATTGCTTGGTTATGTTCTTTTTACCGTGAACAAATTTTATACGCCTACTTTTGCAAAAAAGATGGTAATTTTGCGGTTTGATTAAATTCTTTAACTTTGTGATGAAAATCTTGGTTTGTAGCGGCGATGAGATTTTCATAAAGCTGGATGGCTTTTTGTGTCTTCTGGTCGATAGCCTCCATCACTCGTTCTTGACCTTCTGAAATTACCATATCGCAAGTGACCTCACGCTTTTGTCCAAATCGCCAAAATCGCCTGATAGCCTGGTAATACTGTTCATAGCTCCATGTCGGAAAGAATACAGTATGGTTGCAATGCTGCCAGTTCAGTCCGAGGGAGGTCATCTTTGCTTTGGTGATTAATCGCTTTATATCTCCCTTGGCGAACGCGACAAGTATTTCCTCTTTCTGTTCAATTGACATTCCGCCGATGATCTCAACCGCATCCGAATCAAACTTTGCCAACATCGCGCTCTCTTCGTTCAGGTTGCACCAATAGACCGAAGTTTTACCGCTGGCCAATTGCACAGCATTTGAGCAACGCGCATCAACCGTGAGTTTTTGTTCTTCGCGCACTTCGGTCATGCTCTTGGCTTGCATCGCAAATAATGATTGTTGACCGTCAATGCACCACGTCCGGCTATTGTGGATAATGTGCTTGTTGACGTGCAACGCGGGCAACTCATAACCAGCATCGCTGAATCCCAAGTCGGATGGCTTTTTTATCATCACCGCCCACTGGTTTACCCATGCGAAAAAGTCGCGTTCTGCGTGCGGCTTTAGGTAGAACTTTTCCCCAATGTTTCGATTGTTGCTGTCCACGCTATTCTGATTGGATTTAAAGAACTTTGTGAGCATATCCATGTATCCCATGTACCCTAACGCCTCGGAGCTGTTGCCAAGCTCTATGAAGTCGTTTGGGCTGGGCGTAGCGGTACTTAGATAACGATATGGAACCTGCTTTATAAACGCCACAATCTGATCTCGAATTTTACCGGCGAAGTTTTTCAGAATGCTCGACTCGTCCAACATAACACACACGAAATCAGCGGGGTTAAGAAGGTGCAATCTCTCATAGTTGCACACGATAATTTTTCCATTCAGATTACCGTCTTTGCTATGGCAAATATCATCAACACCTATGCGGGCGGCTTCATCAATAAATTGAAACGCGACAGCTAGCGGCGTGAGAATTAAAACTCGTTTGTTTGTGTGCCGGACAATGTTTTCGGAAATAACAATTTGCATCATCGTCTTGCCTAATCCGGTGTCGGCAAATATCGCCTTACGTCCGCTACGTATTGACTTTACGATAATGTGTTCTTGCAATTGGAAAGCGTCTTCTGGCATCCAAAGCGGTTCAAATCCGAACCCTCCAATTGAATGCTTTTTATTTCGGATAAAATCTGAGTATTGCATTGTGGTCCCTATTAAACGTTGAGTGAGTGGTGTCGGCAATCCAGAGTAATAGGCTCCTTCAACTTACCCCGCTCTCCAGCGAACCGACAAAACGAATTATATATCATCTTCCTGTTTTTGGGTTGACTGAAAATCGAATCCCCATTTCTGCGCCATACTGCGTGATCTCGCGCATGTATTCTGAGAATCCTTTATGCGTCAATTCCTTTGTGCTACCGATTAGAATCTTCTGACCGCTTTTCGCCATCGCCCATTTATCAGCAAGCAATTCATATTTTTTCATTATTACCATCCACCCATATATCGTAAAAATTCAATCACGCCAATCGCTATTAGTATCATTGCAAACAAGATGATCGCCTGCATAACTATTGGCGGATCTACTCTACGTTGGGCACATAGTTGGT
>PLYB01000123.1 GCA_003151655.1 Gallionellaceae bacterium
CTGAGTTTTTACACACTCTGGGCCGGTGAGAGTCAGATTGCCCTCGCAATTTTGACAGGCAGCAATATGGCGTAGAGCGGACATCCATTTAGGTTACTTGAGATTCCGTTCATGGCACTTAGTACTATTTCGTCACCGTCTGCTTTATAGAGTCTGAATGCCCCCTTTATGGCTACGCCCGCAAAATCTACAAACGCGCCAGCTCTGTATCAGCCTGACTTAAACGATCAACGAGAATATTCAGGAAGGCATTATCAAACCTGAGCTGGCAGATTGCCGAGGCACTTCTCAACGATGCCGGCTTAATCTTCATCAGGGTAACAGGTGTTTTTGCCACGACAGTAGCGGTACGTCGGGTTGCGTCCTTGCGGATATAGCACATTTCTCCAAAGCAACTGCCCGCCCCATGAACGCCTAAACTTTTACTCCCTTTATCTACTGCGACTTCTCCATCGGCGATAATAAAAAAATAATTGCCCGCGTCATGCTCCCGAACAAGGCATGTGCCTGCCGGAATACGCCCCCATACACTAATACGTAAAACTTCCCACAGTTCGACATCGTTAAAGTCCGCAAAGAACTGAAGCCGCCTCATGGTATTAAATTTCTCGGTTTCGGAAACGTACTCTGGTGCCACGTTGAGGTGTGCAATATCTGCAAGCTCTTTGGAAAACTCCATCCAATTTGCGTAACGCTCTTGCAGCTTTTTATTCATCGCTTTGATAACGATTTTTTCCAAGCTCGGCGGCAATGATGGACGATGGATACGAATATTCGTCGGCTCCTCATGCAGAATCTTGTGCGACAACACGTAACTGTTCTCCGCCTCGAAGGGCCAGCGCCCTGTCAGCAGCCGATAGAAAACCACGCCCAGAGAATATATATCCGTTTGATGAGTGATCGAATCCAGCGTGATCTGCTCCGGCGACATATAAAGCGGAGAACCGATACCGACTAGTTGCGTCTGATCGTTTTTTGTTAATACCGCCGCACCAAAGTCGGCGATTTTTACATCACCATCCTGACAGATCATGATATTTGCCGGTTTTATATCCCGATGAATGATGCCATTCTTGCAGGCGTAATCCAGCGCCAGCGCGCATTTAAAGACTATCTCCACAACCTTTTCTAAGGGCAACAAGAATTCCGGCTGGCAATATTTTTCCAGCGTCTCTCCCTGCACATATTCCATGACTATATAATTTTTTTCCGGCCCCAGCACAGCATCGTAAATGGCGACAATGTGCGGGTGGTTTAGTCGCCCGGCAAGCGATGCCTCCGTGGCCAGCAATTTTCGATAGGTGCGGCCATTTTCAGGATCGGATAAAGCCGCAAGTTTGATAAGCTTAATAGCAACCTTGCGCCCGGCAAAAGCGTCATAGGCAAGATATACATTGCTCGTCGCCCCGTTGCCGAGCAGGCTGATGATCTGGTACTTATCAATGCTGTCAGGAATGTGAGTATCCATTATTCGTACTATGCCCTTACGATCACCAGACTACACCATCAACGGCCAAATCAAAATCCGGAAAATATCGAGAAGCCTAACTTTGCAGACCTCTGTCATCCAAATTGACTGCCCACTCTACCTCGTCGCCATGCGCATCAGACAACAAATTGATTTAAACATATTTTTCCAGAAACCGCCTTCTGGCTGTAAACTGCGCGAAATAACATTGCAGTCCTTTATCGTGATAATTTTGCCTCCATAATTCACAAGGCTCTCCATTCATAATAAAGGGAATTTAGTAGATAGCACTCGCGCGCCCGTTTTGATATTACAACGCTTAAAGATATGAACAGGAGTCACCCGTCCATGAAAACTGTCATCCTATTATTGACCATACTTATCTGTCCCTGCATTTGGGCTGCCGATGCCGCCGAAACTAAAAAATCAGCACCAGTTTCTCAAACAGCAGATCATCTGTATGCCACTTGGAAAGCAAACAACCAAACCGATCAGGAATCAGCGTATCAGGCCGCTAAAACATTTGTCGCCCAACATTCAAAAGACCCGAGAGCAGCAAAAATAAAAAAATGGCTCGCCGCGAATGAAAAGATATTGGACTCAATAAACTCCAAGCAACTTGCAGGGATAGCCCCGCCCATGGTCGTTATTCCCGGTAAAAATTATGAAATAGGCAAATACGAAGTAACTCAAGCAGAGTGGCGAACATTGATGAACGACAACCCCAGTAAATTCACCAACACCGGTGACGATAGCCCGGTGGAGATGGTGAGCTGGAACGACGTGCAGGCATTCATTCAAAAACTTAACGCCAAGACTGGCAGAAAATATCGCTTGCCTACTGAAGTTGAATGGGAATATGCCTGCTACGGCGGCAGCCAAACGGAATACTGCGGCAGTAATGATATCGACAGCGTTGCCTGGCACAAGGGCAACAGCAACAACACGCCGCATCCGGCAGGCCAGAAGCAGCCCAACAGTTTCGGCCTATACGACATGAGCGGCAACGTCTGGGAATGGCTGGATGATTGCTGGGAAGGTGACTGCACGAACAGGGCACTACGCGGCGGCGGCTGGCTCAACGACAAACGGCTTGTACGCGCCGCATTCCGCTATCGGAACGGTGTAGCGATCAAGGATGTCAACATAGGATTTCGTCTGGCCAGAACTCTGCCGAAGGATATATCGAATGGAAAATAGACGACTTTCTTCTGACCCCCTGTCCGGCGAATTGGAGTTGCTTGGCGATGGCAAGTCCTTTCAAGACACTATTTGCAACATGTTGTTGGGGGCCAAAGGATTTGAAATTTTCCAGCAGCATGAACTCGCCTACCTGTCGCGGCATATGAAGGCTTACTTTGTGCGCGCGGGAACGACTATTTTTCATGAAGGTGATGGCATCAGTTATTTGTTTGTTCTGATACAAGGCCGAGTCTGTGTTTACAAGGAAGATAGTGAGCACCAGAACAAATTATTGTCCGTCATCTCGCCGGGCAGGATTTTTGGGGAAATTTCTATAGTTGATAATTTCCCTTATTCTGCAAGTGTCATTGCGGAATCCAATGCGACCTTTCTGCTCATGAGCCGGGAAGATTTCCGCCAATGCATTGACGATAAGCCGGTTCTTGGCGTACGGCTACTCGGCCTAATTGCGCGCTTGCTTTGTGCACGACTGCGGGCATCGAGCGGTCAGTTGGTTGAGCACATCGACGGGTAAAATGTAGTCCGCGTGACTCCTACTGCAAATTCACTCGCCCTACCTCTCTTAATGTTTTCCCATTTGCAGCGCGATGCGCTGCATCGTGTCCACGCCTTCATTGATGACATGCTCAAGCATGGGGGCAAGATAGGGCAGAGATAAAGCCAAAGTGACAAAGCCAACGGTCAACGTGATAGGAAAACCAACGGCGAAGATATTGAGTTGTGGTGCGCTACGGGTCAGGATACCAAGCGCGAGGTTGGTGATCATCAATGAGCCGATCAACGGCATGGCGAGTTGCAAAGCATGCGAAAAGATAGTGGAGCCCCATTCGGCCAGAGTGCGAAACGCGGCTGCGGATGGCATGGTGGTACTGATCGGAAAAGCCTGAAAGCTATCTGAAAGTGCCGACAGCATATACAGGTGTCCGTTAAGGCTGAGAAACGCCAGCGTGGCGAGAATGCCCAGAAACTGCGCGATTACAGGTGTGTAGGAAGCATTCACCGGATCGTAAAAACTCGCGAAGCCCAATCCCATCTGCATACCCGCCAAGTCTCCCGCCATTTCCACAGCCGTAAATATCAGGCGCATCGTGAATCCCATCGCCAGCCCCACCAGTATCTGTTGCACCAGTATGAACAGCCCCTCGGCGGAGGCGGGTTCAATGTTTGTCGGCATGGGGATGTTAGGAGCAACGATGACGGTAATCAGCATTGCCAAGCTGATTTTAATTCGCATCGGAATTTGTTTGTTGCCGAGAACCGGTGAGCTAGCGATGAGAGCCAGAATGCGCGCCAGCGGAAAAAGAAAGGCGGCGATCCATGCGGTAAGTTGTGCGCTGGTTACGCTGATCATTGCTATAAAAAATCCCGCTTGTTTGTTAAGAGTCGTCTGCAAAAGCTGCGTAGGCTGGCGGTGAGGCACGAACCCCGGCACCTGTGATCATGCTGGGGTTCGCGTTGCTCACCACCAGCCTACGGTAGGGCTGTTTTCTACGCGAGGTTGGGTTTAACCAGCAACTACCCCACCAACCACGGAATGCTGGTGAATAAACGCCGCATGTAATCCAATAACATCTCAATCATCCATGGCCCGGCAATAATGAGTACCACGAACATGCCGAGCAGTTTTGGAATGAACGATAGCGTCATTTCATTAATCTGCGTGGCGGCTTGAAAGATACTCACGAACAAGCCGATGACGAGCGCGGTAAGCAGCAAAGGCGCCGACACCAACAGGGTCAGTTCCAATGCTTGCCTGCCAATTGTCATTACTGTTTCGGGTGTCATAGTTCAGTCGTTAGTTTCTAGTCGTTAGTTGGCTTAGTCGTTTCGCGGGGTTTAGGGTTTAACTAAAAACTACCGTCTAACGACTAGCGACTGTTTCAATCAAGTATAAAAGCTCTGCACCAGCGAACCGATCAGCAAATTCCAGCCATCGGCCAACACGAACAGCATGATCTTGAAGGGCAGCGAAATGACCGAAGGCGACACCATCATCATACCCATCGACATCAGTACGCTGGCAACCACCATATCAATAATCAGAAACGGAATAAATACCACAAAGCCAATTTGGAATGCAGTCTTGAGTTCGCTGGTAACGTAGGCGGGCACGAGTATCTTCATCGGCACATCGTCGGCTGTTTGCAGCGGTTCGCTATTGGAGATGCGCACGAACAGCGCCAGATCAGTTTCCCGCGTTTGTCTCAACATGAATGTTTTGAGCGGCGCACTACCGCGATCATAAGCCTGCTGCAACGAAATTTTATTTTCGCTGAACGGCAAATAGGCATCCGTATATATTTTGTCCAGCACGGGAGACATGACGAAAAAAGTGAGGAACAGCGCCAGTCCGATCAATACCTGATTGGGTGGCGAAGACGGCGTGCCGATAGCGGAGCGGAGCAAAGACAACACAATAATGATGCGGGTAAATGCCGTCATCAACAGCAGGATGGCGGGCAAAAATGACAGCGAGGTGAGCAGAATAAGTGTCTGCAAACTCAGCGAGTAATTTTGCCCTCCGCCGCCGGTTGGCGTACTGGTAAATGCGGGCAACCCCGCCTCTACTGCATGGCTTAATGGCGAGAACAACAGCGCTGCAATGAGCAGCAAAAACTTAAGCCGCATTGCGCTTCTCCATCACGACCTTCAGCCAATTTTTAAACTTGTTATCGACTTCAGGGGCGGGAGCTTCTACGTTGGGCAATATATTTTTCGGCATGGTATGCAGCGCGGTCACCTGTCCCGGCGCAACGCCAACCACCAGCCATGTGTCATTCACTTCGACCAGCACGATGCGTTCACGTTGTCCGACCGCAACTCCGCTAACAACTCTTAGCGCGCTGCCCACCGCGTTTTGCGGCATATTGATGCGCTTCAGTATCCATGCGACCAGCACGATGGCCGCGAGCACGAACAACAAACTCACAATGACTTGCACGACACTGCCGGAAGAAACCGCCGAGGCTGGCGGTGGAGTGTACACAGGACGAACCGGATCCGCCGCATAAGCCACTGAAGACCAATATACAGCGGTAAAAAAGGCTAAAAATCGAATGGGCATGTGGTTATTTATTGATGCGACGCAAACGTTCGGAAGGCGTAATAATATCAGTTAAACGTATCCCCAGCTTGTCGTTCACCACCACCACTTCACCCTGAGCGATCAGAAATCCATTGATGTACACATCCAGCGGCTCTCCCGCCATACCGGCAAGCTCCACCACCGAACCTTGCGCCAATTGCAACAAGTTCTTGATCGCCATTTTGGTACGACCCAACTCCACCGTAAGCTGCACGGGGATGTCCATGATCATGTCCAAATCGTTATGTGCGGTGGGAGTACCGGTACCGCCGAATTCTTCGAACACGTGCGGCTTGGCATCCGCCGGTGCAGTGGCTTGTTCAGCCATTGCAGCGCCCCAATCGTCGGCGCTTATTTCTTCCGATGTTTCATCATTCATATTTTTTCTCCTTGACTAAATCAGTAGTTTCCGCGGCCAGCATGTTGACCACTCTAAGGGAGTACTGATTGTTCGACACCCCATATTTGCATTCCATTACCGGAATTCCGGCAACACTGGCGACCAGATTTTCCGGCACATGCAGTGGAATAACATCGCCGACTTTCATTTTTAATACTCGTTCTACGGTAGTTCTGGTTTCACCCAGTAACGCGATGAGTTCGATTTCGGCGGCTTGAATCTGCATGCCCAGCGTCTTCACCCAGCGCGTGTCAACAGCGAGGTGATCTCCCTGCATGGTGCTATATAGTATCTCGCGAATAGGCTCAATCGACGAGTACGGCATGCAAATATGAATCGACCCGCCGACACCGTTGAATTCGACTTCAAACGTCGTCACCACCACCACTTCATTCGGCGTGGCAATGTTGGCAAATTGCGGGTTAACTTCCGAGCGAATAAACTCGAAGTCCAGTTTATATACTACCTCCCACGATTTGCCGTAAGTCTCAAATATCACTTTTAGTATTTGCTGAATGATACGGTGTTCGGTTTGCGTGAACTCGCGCCCTTCCACCCGGGTGTGGAAACGACCATCCCCGCCGAACAAGCTATCGACCACCAGGAAAACCAGATTGGGATCCAAAATAAACAATGAATTCCCGCGCAACGGCTTGACCTGAACCAAGTTCAAATTGGCAGGCACGGGCAGATTGCGAATAAATTCCGAATATTTCAATACCCGTACCGGACCGACCGATACATCCGCACTACGGTGAATAAAATTATACAGCGCATTACGCAATAAGCGCGCAAAGCGTTCGTTGATGATTTCCATCGTGGGCATACGCCCACGCACGATGCGCTCCTGCGTCGCCATGTCATACGCGCGCACACCTTCGGCGCTTGCCTCGTCCTGATGGGCATCATCAGATTCACCACTTACTCCGCGTAGTAGCGAATCGACTTCGTCTTGGGAAAGGAATTCTTGACTCATGGCTTCATCACTGAATAAGGAACGAGGTGAACAGCACGTCCACGACACCCTTCTTTTCCGCTTTCACGGGAGGTGGAGTTTGCGCTTCAGCCCCCGGCTCTGGGGGGGGGGCTACGGCTTCTTCGCCAGCAGGAGCTGCCGCCACTGGAGCAGGGGCTGCTTCATCGGCAGGGGCTGCAGCATCTGCGGCAACGACATGCGATGCCGCAGGAGTATGTTCATTATGAAAACCCAACACGCTATTCGCTTCCGTTGCAATATCCAAAGCCAGTTTCTTCTTGCCGACAATTGTAACTATTTCGGATGCGCGTTTGCTAGACAGCAACAAGTTTATTTTGCTGCGAATTTCCGGCAATACCGCCTTTACTTTATCTTCCAAATCGGATTCCATAACCTTCAATGAAACATTGAGCTGCAAATATTGATCTGCTTCTGCACCCTCTTCGCGTTGCAGGTTCACGGTAAAAGCATCCAACGAAATAAACTTGGGCTCTTCTTTGGACTCCGCCTTGGGGGCATCTGCTTTGCCCTCGGCACCTGCGTCTGCGCCTTTATCTTTCGTCAAAAACCATGCTGCCGCGCCGCCAACAACGAGCAACACCACTATCGCAACAACGATAATGATGATTAGTTTCTTTTTGCTCTTTGGTGCCGAATCTTCCGTGTCATCTTCAGCTTGTGATGGTTTAGCCACGCTACTTTCCTTTTCAGTTGTTGATTATTATCGAGCTTATTGTCTTTTCGCCATTGGATGAATAAGCAACGAAATCAACCTTATTTCTGCGAGGGTAACGACTATATCAATCCAGCATGACCGTTACCCCAAATTGCACCCCTCCGTATAGCAACATAACCAGATCATTTAGAGTTGCCCTTATGCAAAGGTATCCACTATACCGTTATGCCGGTTGATTGGGGAAACTCGAGCGTTCAGATTCCCAGCCATTGTCGACTCAGAAACTCCGCCGATACTGGAACGTGAATTCGACGACTTGCTTTCCTGATTATCTTGTCGTCCGCGCGGAGCCTGGTCGCTGACCGTTGCATTGCCCAGCATAATGCCACTTTCCGCCATCATTTCACGCAATCTGGGCATGGCTTGTTCTATGGCTTCCCGTACTGCGGCATGAGGCGAAGTGAACAACGCAGTAGCCTGATCTCCGCTGACTTTGAGTACCACATCCATCGGGCCGAGTTGAGGTGGATTGAGGTGCAACTCGGCTGTTTGCTCTTTCTGGCTGCTAAGCCAAGTGATTTTCTGATTGAATTCGTCGCCCCATTTTTCGTGCGAAACAGGGGTATTGATGGTTACCTGCGTCGGCAGTACGTTAGCAGGGGCAACCGGGGCAGTTGCGGCTTGCATAGCGGCTTCTGCAACAGCATTAGCTTGAGGAGCCGCAGCGAGTGCTGCACCTTTTTCGTCATTGTTCGAGAGCTTGGCCGTCGTTGCCGCAGTTAGCGATTCCATCATATTGGAAAAAGCCGCATCCTTTTTCGCATCGACTGGCTGAGTATTACGGGCCTGCGCGTTGTTACCTGCCGAACGAATAACCTGATCCGCACCCGGACTGTTTTTGGCTCCGGTAAGCAGGGTAGATGCTGCCTGATCGACAGACTCATCCTGAGCGGCTGATACAGCCCGTGCGGCTGACGGAGTCTGCGCAGTTGATACACCTTGTGCAATCACCGCAGCCTGGGCCGCAACCGCGCCTTGGGCTGTAGCCGCATCCTGAACAGCCGCACTCTGAGCAGTAGCCGCGTTCAAAGGAATCAAGGTAGCGAGCATATCCGGTGCCACCTTGGCGGTGGCATCGCCGGGCAAAGCTGCTGCAGTTTGATCCTCAGCTTTGTCGGCAGCATTGCCTGAGACTTTCTTCGCCGGAGCGGTATCGGCATCCGTCTTTTCAGCAACGCTATCTGAAACCTTACCGGACTGAGATGTATCCATTTCCGTCTTTTCAGCCGCGTTGTTGCTTACTTTATTAGCAGGGGAAGCCGCCCCTTCTTTCTTTTCGACAGCTTTGCTTGTAACTTTTTTAGGCTGCGGTGCGCTATCAACCGGTTTGGCCTCCGCGACATGGCGTGCCAATACGTCGCCGAAAGTCTTTCCTTGCGAGCTCGCCTCCGCCGCATGGGCAGGCTTCGCTGTTTGTAGCGCATTTGCACTTGCCGTCAATGATGATGCTTGCACTGGCTTGGCGGCTGCTTGTGGTGCATTGCTAACAATAGGTAGCTTATTCATGATGTACTCCTTCTAGTTCGTCGTTGTTCTCGGCAGCCTTGCTGGCTGCAAAGCGCCCGGAAAACTCATCTTGCGTTATTTGCTCTGCCTTGGCTTCACGTATTTTTTCCGCTTCGATATGGCGTTGTGCCAGCGTATCGAAAGAGTGCATCTTGCGTTGCGCCTCGTTTAGCTCCATTCGTCCGGCATTGACAGAATGGAGAGCGTTTTCGATTACTCCCTGTTGTTGCTTAACCGCCTGATCGAGGCGATAAATAAAATCCTGAAAATTGCGTAAATCGGTTAATGCCATTCCGTTTCTTTCAGCCTCCTGCATTTTTTCCTGATAGTCTTTACGAAACTGTTGCAACATTTCCAACTTTGCCACGGCAGATTGATGCTGTTGATTGAGTTTGCCCAGGTTGTTAATGGCCGTCTCGTTCTTCTGTTTTGCCAGATGCAGCAGCGGTTGCAGTGAGAATACCTTAGCCATGACTAACTCCTTTGCTCAAACAGCGCCGTAAAAGCATCCATGCTCGCGGTATAGTGATCGGATTCGTACATGCCTTGCTTGAGAAAGTGAGCTAAGCGCGGATGCATGATGATCGCCTCGTCCAGCAGGGGATCACTGCCATGCACATAGGCACCCACACTAATCAGATCACGGTTGCGTTGATAGTGCGCATACAGATGCTTAAAGCGTTGCACTTGAGAAAAGTGCGTCTGGCTGACCAGATGATTCATGGCACGGCTGATTGATGCCTCGATATCGATAGCCGGGAAGTGTCCTTGCTCGACCAGCCGCCGGGATAGCACAATGTGGCCATCCAGAATCGCGCGCGCACTGTCCGCGATCGGATCTTGCTGGTCATCGCCTTCGGTCAGCACCGTGTAAAAAGCGGTAATGGAGCCGCCGCCTTCGCCGCCATTTCCTGCCCGCTCTACCAATTGTGGCAACTTGGCGAAAACCGAGGGCGGGTAACCTTTGGTTGCGGGTGGCTCGCCTATCGCCAAGGCGATCTCGCGCTGCGCCATCGCATAGCGCGTAAGCGAGTCCATAATGAGCAGCACGTTCTTGCCCTGATCACGGAAATATTCGGCAATGGTGGTGGAATAGGCAGCGCCTTGCATACGCAATAGCGGACTGGTATCAGCAGGGGCGGCGACGACGACCGCGCGCTTCATGCCTTCCGTGCCCAAAATATCGGTAATGAATTCTTTCACTTCGCGGCCGCGTTCACCGATCAGCCCGACCACAATTACGTCTGCGGTGGTGTAACGCGCCATCATGCCGAGCAGCACGCTCTTGCCGACACCACTGCCCGCGAACAAACCCATACGTTGACCGCGACCTACAGTAAGCAATGCATTGATTGCCCGCACGCCAACATCAAGCACCTCATTGATCGGCGCCCGATCAAGAGGATTAATAGGACGGCTCTGCAATGTGGCAGTAGGGCCTTCCGGCAATGGGCCGAGTTGATCAAGCGGACGTCCGGCACCATCCAGCACCCGTCCCAGTAACATTTCGCCGACCGGCAGATGGCGGGCCAAATCTGTAGCACGACGCGGTTGTCCCGGTATCGCTGCACTGCGTACCGGCTCAAAGGGAATCACGCGCGCTCCAGGCACGAGTCCTTGCACATCAACTTCCGGCATCAAAAATAATTTCTCGCCGGAAAATCCGACCACTTCGGCTTCTACATTATTGTTGGGTAACTGGATGAGACAGGTACTGCCAACCGCCATGCGCAGGCCAACAGCCTCCATCACCAGACCGGTCACCTTGGTCAAACGTCCGCTCACCAGCAAAGGCGGGCTTTGCGTAGCCACCTCGCGATTTACTTCCAATACACTCTGCCAGAGTTTTTTGTGGTGATTGTCAGCCGTTGCTGCCACCGGCTCACTAGCCAACTTTTCTTCTGTATGAGCAGCATCAATCGTCTCCTCTTCCGCCAGCGGAAGTGATTCCTCGAACGCCCCGCTTGCGGGAGCGTCCGGCAACAACCCCTCTTGCTCCAGCAGGCTTTCTTCCAAAATAGTTGCACTGCTAGTCATTTTTGCAACCAGGACGAATCCTGCCCCATGTTTGCGGTGATGCGTTCCCAGCGCGTCTCCAAGGTGGCATCGATTTGGCTGTTCGCCGTTTCAATGCGCACGCCACCCTTGGCAATCCGTGCATCTTCCAATACTTTCCATCCCGAATGGGTAAGCTGCTCACCCATGCGATCACGCACAATTTCAGCATCGTCCGGGTGCAACATAATGTGCGCTCCGGGACTAAAATGTGGCAGGCTGCTAATGGCATCACGGACTATTGGCAGCAGTATTTCGCGATCCACTTTGAGTACTTGACGCACCATTTGTTGCGCCAGTTCGATCGCCAAATCCAGAAGACTTTGGGAAACATTTTTATCAACTTCCTGCAGCGCCTGTCCCATCGAAACCACCAGCGCGGCAAGTTGTTCCGTTTCCATGGCGGCCTTCAGCGAGCCTTCTGCATATCCAGTTTGATAGCCCTCTTGATGCCCCGCCTGTTGCCCTGCCAAAAAACCTTCTTCATGCGCCTGAAGTTGGATCTCTTCTATCTCTGCTGCGGTCGGCAACTTGATTTTATTGGGGTTGCCGGTGACACGAAGGCCATTAGGCGAATCCGAATCAAACGACGGCAATTCCCACCGCTCATAGGCGGTGAGTTGTTCTTTGGGAACAAGAGCATTAGACATATTTCTCGTCTCCCTTTCCGCCTATCTCGACTTGTCCCTCTTCTACCAAACGATGAACGGTCTTGAGAATTTGTTTCTGTTCGGCTTCCACATCGCTGAGCTTGACCGGCCCTTTGGATTCCAAATCTTCGCGCAACATCTCGGCTGCACGTTGCGACATATTTCTGAGTATCTTGTCGCGCAATTCTTCGCTGGCACCCTTCAGTGCGATGATCAACGATTCGGATTGCACTTCGCGCAAGATCAACTGGATGCTGCGATCTTCGATTTCCAGCAAGTCCTCGAAGATGAACATCTCGTCCATGATCTTTTGTGCCAAGTCTTCGTCCTGATCACGCACAGAATCCAGCACAGACTCCTGGGCGCTACCGATAAGGTTGAGAATTTCGGCAGCGGTACGCACGCCCCCTTTGATTGATTTCTTTGACAGCGAATTGCCGGTAAGCAGCGTGGTCAATACCTCGTTCAACTCATGCAACGCTATCGGCTGTACGCTGTCCAATGTGGCGATACGCAACATTACATCATTGCGGGTACGTTCGGTAAGTAGCGAAAGTACGGTTGCAGCCAGATCCGGCTCCAGATGCACCATGATGGTGGCGATAATCTGCGGATGCTCGTTGCTCAGCAAATCTGCGATCCCAGGCGCATCCATCCACTTCAGACCTTCAATACCGGAAGTGTCGCTATTGTGCAAAACTCGGTCGATCAGTCCGGCTGCTCTTTCCGAACCCAGCGCTTTCTGCAGCATCTCGCGGATGTACGCATCCGAATCCAAGCCGAAGGTGGTTTTCTTGGATGCCTCAGCATAAAACTCTTGAAATACAACTGCGATTTCTTCGCGCGTCAAATTTCTAAGCGTCACCATCTGCGAGGTGATTTTTTGTATCTCTCTGGGTTCGAGAAACTTCATCACTTCGGCAGCTTCATCGGAACCCAATGTCAGCAATAAAATGGCTGCTTTATTAACACCGGCATCATTCATCAGCGTTCACCCAATCCTTCAGAACTGACGCGATGATCCCAGGGTCATCTCTGGACAGCTCTTGAGCTATATGCAAATTATTTTCAAAAGCTTGTTCGAGCTTCTCCTTCTCAGACATAAAGTCGCCATGAGGGTTCTGGCGCATACGCTCCAATTCTGCTTCGTGTTCGGCAGCCGCAGCCGCAGCCGCAGCGGCAATCGCCTCAGCTTCTGCTTTAGCTTTGGCAGCCCAAACTTTCTGGATAGGAAGCAGGACTTTGAAAATAATGAATATGACCACGCCAATACCAAACAGCCACGTCATCCCCGACTTGAAATACGCGATGTTTTCAGCATCTTTCCACCAAGGCACTTCCGGCAGCGCTTCTTCAGGATTAAAGGCGCTATTAAGCAGGTTCAGAGTGTCGCCACGCTTGGGATCAAAACCCATGGCCTCTTTCGCCAGCGCCGTCATCTTGGCTATCTGAGCTTCCGAATAGGGTTCGGATGTCGGATTACCTTTCTTGTCCAGAACGTTATGGTTGTTCATCACCACCGCAACCGATAGATGCCGGATGGTGCCAACCGATTGTTTCGTGTGCTGGATCGTGCGATCCACTTCAAAATTCATAGTGGCTTCTTTGTGCGAGCTCGTCGCATTGCTACCCGTAGCCGAGCCCGCTCCATTCGGCCCAGCTGCCGGAGTGGTAAGCGGGGCTGTAGCAGGAACTGGCGGTTGATTGGTCAAAGCTCCAGGCACTCCGCCTATGCTGTTGGTTCCATTGAGCGCATCCGCCGTTTGCGAACTACGTACTGCCGCAGTTCCCGGCTTTGAGTTGGGTTTGAAAATTTCGGCAGTTTGCTCCACTTGAGAAAAATCAATATCCGCCGTGACTTGAGCTCTTACATTTTCCTGTCCGGTAATCGGCGCGAGAATATCCTGAATACGTTTCATGTAATCTTTTTCGATCTCACGCACGTATTTGAGCTGGGTCGCATCCATCGTTTGATCGCTCGGGTCGCGAGTGGTACTCAACATATTGCCCTTTTGATCCAGAATGGTCACGCTCTGGGCCGACATATTGGGGATACTGCTGGAGACCAGATGCACAATGCCGTTAACCTGGCCGGGATCCAGCGTGCGACCGGGATGCAAAGTCAGCACCACCGATGCACTGGGCTGCTGCTGTTCTTTAACAAAAACTGAGGGTTTGGGTATCGCCAAATGTACACGGGCATTTGCCACCGCATCGATGGTCTGCATCGAGCGGGCGAGCTCGCCTTCCAGTGCGCGCTGATAATTCACCTGTTCGAGAAATTGACTGGTACCGAATTTTTGCGTCTCCATCAATTCAAAGCCGACGGTACCGCCCTTGGGTAAGCCTTGTGAGGCCAAACGCAGGCGTACTTCGTGTACGTGTTCCTCGGGTACCAGCAATGCACCGCCGCCTTCGGCAAACTTATAGGGGATATTCTGTTGTTGTAACGACTCAATGATGGCACCGCCATCCTTGTCGGAAAGATTGCTGTACAGCACGCGGTAATTCGGGGCTGTCCCCCACATCCAAAGCCCTACCACCGCTGCAATAGTAGCGGCAACGGCGACCATCATCCCGATCTTTTGTTGCGGGTTCATCCTCTCAAAAAAGCCGAAGATGGAATTCGATGGGATATTAGTTATAGCGGTATCAGTCATGTTGTTTCCCGGGGAGCACGTTCATTATCTCACGCTGCTCATTATCAGCCTCTGCCACAAAATCGGTATCTCGAAAAGCGGGGGAATTCTATAGCTTTTCACGGGTTTATGGCGACATAGCGAGTGATATTGTGCAAGCACTCAGTAAAGTGAATGGTCGCCAGTGAAAGCGAAGTAGCTTTACAACAACGCCGGGCAAAGTCTGACGACTGGCAAATCAAAGCAAGGAGGCACGCCGTGAACGTTTCGAATGTTGATAGTCTACTCGCACAGATGCGCTCTGTAATGGCCGCCGCCCAAGGTGGCACAGCACAGGCTTCGTCCGCCCCCGGTGCTACGGGCAGTGTCGATTTTGCCAACGTGCTGAAATCATCGTTAGACGGCGTAGCCAGTGCACAGAATCAAGCCCAGGATATGCAAAAAGCCTTTGTGCTGGGCGACGACAAGGTGAGCCTGAGCGATACGATGATTTCCATGCAAAAGGCCAATATTGAATTCCAGACGACGGTGCAGGTTCGCAACAAAATGGTTGCCGCCTACAACGACATCATGAATATGCAGGTTTAATTACTTAGGGCGTATTGCCATACGCCCCTACAACTAACCCATGAATACATCAACCACACTTGACCCAACAGACTGGACATCACTGCGGGCGCAAGGACATCAGATGCTGGACGACATGCTGGATTACATCGAGCATATTCGTTCGCGTCCGGTGTGGCAGGCCATTCCAAAAGAAGTGCGCGCCAACTTTCAACACCCCCTGCCACAACACTCAACTGAGTTAAGCGATGTGCATGCTTCGTTTATGCGCGAAGTGCTGCCGTATGCAGTGGGCAATGCACATCCGGGTTTCATGGGCTGGGTACATGGTGGAGGAACTCCGGTCGGCATGCTGGCAGAGATGCTGGCCGCAGGCTTGAATGCCAATTTGGGCGGACGCGACCAGATGCCAATCGAAGTCGAACGCCAAGTACTGCAATGGGTACGTGAACTTTTCAACTTCCCTGCGGCGGCGAGCGGCCTGTTTGTCACCGGCACTTCCATGGCGAATCTGATTGCGCTGTGGGTGGCTCGCACCAAAATATTGGGTACGCAAGTGCGCAAGACTGGCTTGGTGGCAAGCGAGCTGCACCTGACCGCTTACACTTCGGCGGGTGCGCATGGCTGTATAGCTCAGGCAATGGATCTGGCCGGTATCGGCATTGACGCATTGCGCGTTATTCCCATGAATCACGCTTTCGAAATGGATGTTGCCGCATTGCAGCAGGCCATCACCCGGGATAGAGCAGCCGGATTTACCCCCTTCTTCATTGCCGGTACCGCAGGCTCGGTGGATGTCGGGGCGATTGATGATCTGACCGCGCTGGCCGATGTGGCCGCACAAGAAAATATCTGGTTTCACGTTGACGGGGCGTATGGCGCATTAGCCATGCTATCAACCGAACTGGCACCGCTGCTGCAAGGAATTGAACGCGCCGATTCAATCGCCTTTGATTTCCACAAATGGGGACAAGTCCCCTACGATGCCGGATTCATTCTGGTACGCGATAGTAAGTTGCATCACGCCACTTTCGCCGCTCCTGCGGCCTATTTGCAGCGCGACGAACGCGGCATGGCCGCAGGTTCGCCATGGCCATGCGATTTCGGCCCCGATCTCTCGCGCGGCTTTCGTGCGCTGAAAACCTGGTTCACCATCAAAGTCTATGGCACAGAAAAACTGGGAGCCTCCATTGCCAATACTTGCGCCCAGGCACAGTACCTAAAACAACGCATTGAAGCACTGCCCCAGCTTGAATTGCTGGCACCTGTGGCGTTGAACATCGTGTGCTTCCGTTATCGTTGCGCTGATGCCGACCGAGTAAATGCCGACATCGTCGTGGCCTTGCAGGAATCGGGCATCGTTGCCCCTTCCACTACTACAGTAAATGGCTGTTTCGCGATTCGCGCAGCCATCGTCAATCATCGAACAAGCCGTGAAAACATAGATGACTTATTGCGCGAGACGCTCGCTCTCGGCGCAGCGTTGACGCAAGCAATGCCGGCAGCCAACACGACACCTCCGTTGATCGGCTTCGCCGCGCTGATGCGCATGGTTTTTGCAGGAACAGATTTGAAGCCGTTGGCCGCAGAGCTGACCGCCCGCTCCCAACAAAATCCGCTGGATGCCAATGCGCTGATGGATTTGTCGACCATTTTGCAACTTAGCTTTCAACGCGAACTCGGCATGCAAGTCCAGCAAGAAGCGATAAAAATTCAACGCACATTCAGCATCCCCGCTGCCGTGCAACCCGCGAAAATAAAACTGCTGGTAATCATGGGAGCTTGCGATTTGTTGTCCAATACACCGGTGGAATGTTTGCTGGAAAATTCAGACATCGCACTGGATATGCTTTACGTCGCGCCCGGCCTTCCCTTCCCTGCTTCCGTGCCCGAGCACGATGTGCTTTTTGTCGCAATATCCGAGTCGGATGAAAACCAACCTTTATTGCAGGCGCTTAGCCAAACATTGCGCGACTGGCCACGTCCGGTTTTGAATTCGCCTGAGCGTATCGCAATGCTGCCACGAGATGTTACCTCTGCTTTGTTAGGCGATATCAGCGGTGTGAATATGCCCATTGCGCAGCGGGTATCGCGTCAAGCGCTCAGCGCCATAACCGCACAACAGACAATGCTGGCGCAGGGAGAGCTCCCCGTCATCATTCGCCCGTTCGGCTCTCAAGCCGGGCGCGGGTTGATGAAAATCGAGCAAGCTGGGCAGATAGCGGATTATTTGCAAGCGATGCCGGAAAACGAATTTTATATCACACCCTTCGTAGACTATAGCGGCACTGACGGCTTGTTCCGCAAATATCGCATCGTGATGATTGATGGCCACCCCTACATCTGCCACCTCGCCATTTCGTCGAACTGGCTGATTCACTATCTCAACGCAGGCATGGCAGACAGCGCGGAAAAGCGAGCAGAGGAAGAACTCGGTTTCGCCAACTTCGATAACGGTTTTGCGCTACGCCACACAGCGGCGCTGCAAGCCATTTACCAACGCATGGGCTTGGACTATCTGGGCATCGACTGCGCCGAAACACCAGCGGGTGAATTACTCGTTTTTGAAGTGGACAGCAACATGATTATTCACGCTTTCGATTCTGCGGAATTATTTCCTTACAAACAAACACAGATGCAAAAAGTATTTGCCGCGTTTAGAGCGCAGCTTATTAAAACCGGAGGGGCCAAATGAACGCAATTGATATGTCATTCGTTATGCTGCAAGAAAAAAGTGCTGCACCAACCAGTACCAGCCACTTTCCTTCGACTGAACAATTGTTGGCAAAAGGCGGCGATGCTCGCATTGCATTAAACCCGCTAACGAAAACCAACCAATATGGTTGCGGCACCAAGCCAAACGCGAGCATCGCCGCCTTTGGTTCGGCTACCGCAAGCACGATTTCCGAAAACTCATTTTTTGCGGCCAACCAACTGCGCAACCGTCTGGTGCAAAACATTGAAAGAGATGAGGCTGCCGAAGTCTATGCCGACCAGATGAGCCGCATCCGGCAGGAACTGAACGAGCTATGCGGGCTGCGCAACAGCGGAACCGATATTGTTTTCGCGGCTTCCGGCACAGACGTGCATTTGATCGCCTCACAACTTGCCGCCAAGGATGAATCACTCCCCGTACGCATGTTAATGGTCGACACGCTTGAGACCGGCAGCGGGGTAACTGCCGCTTTGTCCGGCCGACATTTCAGTAATCGTGCCGCCTTGGGCAGCGCCGTGGCACAAGGTGCCAAGATCGGCAGAACCGATCATGGCCAAGTCGTTGCAATCTCTATGCGCTTAGCCAATGGGACACCGCGTCCGAGCGCCGACATTGATGCCGATTTTGAGCGGGAAGTTGCGGCAGCAGTGGCTGCCGGAGAACGCGTCCTGCTTACCATGGTAGATGTCTCCAAGACCGGAATGATCGCCCCCAGCGTCAAGTGCGCGGTTGATCTGCATCGTCGCTATCCAAACAGGCTGGACGTACTGGTCGATGCCTGCCAATTCCGACTTACCCCGACCACTTTGCAGAATTATCTGTCACAAGGATTTCTGGTGGGAATAACGGGTTCAAAATTCATCAGCGGCCCCAGCTTTGCCGGTGCCTTGCTCATCCCTTCCAGCCTTTCCAAAGAACTGCGTCCTTGCGCGCGGCTGGATAAATTGCAAGCCTATTCTGCCCGTGCAGATTGGCCGGTGGGCTGGCATGCTGCTCGCAGCCTTTACAAAAAGCCAAACTTTGGTTTGTTGTTGCGCTGGGAAGGTGCCATCAAAGAATTACGCGCATTCCGTTCCTTGTCCAATGCCGTGACGATGCGCTTTTTGCAGGACTTCGAGTCGGCCATTAAACAGCGCATGCAAGAAGACCCGATTTTCGAAATGTTGCCCGTGCCGGAATTGCAACGCTTCCCATTTGCGGACAAGCCAAGCTGGGACAATATTCAAACGATTTTTCCATTCCTGCTGTCGCGTCCCGCAAGCACCACGGGGAAAGCGCTGTTAAGCAGCGAGGAAATGGTAGAGGTCTACCATGCGTTACGGGAAGGCAGCAATGACCTCGTGCAGCTGGGGCAACCAGTCGATTGCGGCAGACGCGGTGTCATTGCTGTGAGCGCTCTGCGCATGTGCCTCAGCTCGCGCTTGATTGTCGAAGCAATGCAACAGAATGGCAGAAATCAACAAGCGGTGATTGATCGCGCATTGAAAGCGCTGGATAAAGTCGCACGGCTGGTACGAGCTATGTAACGCGCGCGATCAGCAGCAAGCTGTTCTTCGTAAAGTTGTGCCACGCACCGGCAAAGTCATTTGCTCGAATCGAGCTCATTTTTAATACCGCGCCCGTCAACCTCATTGGCCAGCGCGCACCGCAGCTCTTCAACTTTTTGATGTAAATTATCCGCATCGCCATAAGCAAGAAAACTCTGGTAGCGCGCATGTGCTCCTAGAACCTTGCGCGAGTGCTTGATCGGGCAAAAATACTGCTCGGTACGCGCCGTAATTTCGCTGGCATACGCCAGCAAGCCCACCGCATAGGAACAATACATGCAATGCACTTTCTCGATGGCGTTCAGATACGCCAGATGCTGATGATCCATCACGATGTAATCCGCCCGCTTCACTCTGGCAATCCGGTAAACAGGGAAACAAATCAGTTGATAAATACTGATACACAGATCGAACAACAGCAATGGAATGGCCATACCGTAGATGACGGGTGCAGTGAGATAGTTTTGCGGACGGACAGTCATGAACCAGCGAAACGCCCCCACCTTAACCTTAAGGTGGGTCTCTTTGAGGGTGTGCTCGAAGGTAACGCGCTTACCATCTATTTGATAACGCAGCTTCCCTTCCTGCTGCTCGACAATACTACGCAGTTCATTTTCAAGCGCGGCAATCTGATCGAGAATCAGGTGAATTCTATTGTTCATAACGCCCTTTTTGAAAAATGAAACGCAACCAGCATTCATACAGTAGCACGATAACGAATAAGGCAGTTGCCGGAAATGTGCTAATGGCGTTTAATCTCAATCACAAAAGAATTTTCCTCAGACCAGTATAAAGCTGCGCAAACTCGATATGCCGATCATAAAACTGACTCCTGCCGAACTTCGCCGAACCTTTGATGCAGATGCGCTCGGATTTGCCGACACCGCTGAAATGTTGGAGTACCAACTGCCATGGATCGGGCAAAAGCGTGCTGAAATGGCCGCAAGTTTCGGACTGGCGATGGATCAATCGAATTACAATCTGTTCGTATTGGGTGAAGTCGGCAGTGGCCGAGCTTCGCTGCTCAAGCTGGCCATGCAGTCCGCTGCCACAAACAAGGCCGTGCCGCCGGACTTGTGTTATCTGCACAATTTCGACACCCCGGAGCACCCGCGTGCGTTGCGTCTGCCAGCCGGGCAGGGGCGGCTATTGCGTCAATTCATGGCGCATATGGTGAAGTCACTGCAGACAGGTATTCCGCAATGCCTGAGCGGACAGGATTTCAAAGTTGAAAGTGCGCGAATTGAAAAAAACCACAAGGCGGAAGAAACGAAAGCTTATGCGGTGCTCGATGCCTTTGCCGAAGCGCGCAAATTTACCTTGCACCGTGACAATGATCATATGGTATTCACCTATCGAAATACCAAAGGTCATACTTTGACCGAAGATGAAATGCTTGCCTTGCCCAAGGCACGCCGCGCCGAAATTGATGAGGCTGAGCAGGAGTTGCGTATCGAGATCGGGCGTTATTTCGAAAAAACCAGTTCCATCGAGCGCATTCGGGATGAAGCTCTGGCCACGTTGCGGCGCCAGGTGGTAAAGCCGCTGTTGGATCACGAATTGCAGGAAATACGCAACGGCCTGAAAAAGCAAATTAAGGACTCGGTCAAACTCGGTACCTATCTGGAACAGGTCGCGCATGACGTGCTAGATAAGCTGGAGCTGTTCAAAATGCTGGAGAGCGAAGCAGATGTTCAACTGCAAGTGTTTGGGAAGGCGCTGTCTTGCTATCGCGTGAACCTAGTTGTAGACAACGATGGCTTGACCGGTGCGCCGGTGATTGCCGAGGACAATCCTTTGTTTCGTTCGTTGTTTGGCAGCATCGAATATCAGTCCGAAAATGATGTGCTGGTGACGGATTTTTCCCGCATCCGTGCGGGCAGTCTGCACAAGGCACACGGCGGTTTCTTGCTACTGCATATGCGCGATCTTTTGGCCGATGGTTTGGTGTGGGAGAAATTGCGGCGCTTTCTGCGCAGCGGCAGCTTGCAGATTGAGGAACCCGGCACGACGTACACTCCCATCGCGACAGTCTCTCTCAAACCCGAAGCCGTGGATGTCGAAGTCAAAATCATCCTGATCGGTTCGCGCGAACAATATTATGAGTTGCAGGAACAGGATCCGGAGTTCGCCCGACACTTCCGTGTCAAGGTGGACTTTGCTGACAGTTTTTCCTCCAGCATAGAAACACACCGCGCCACCGCCACTTTTGTCGCGCTCACTTGCCGCAAATTCGGACTACCCCATTTTTCAGCGTCTGCTGTTGCCCGCCTGCTGGAAGACGGACACCGCGAAGTGGATGACCAGTCGCGCCAAAGCGCGAACTTTGCCCGCACCGAGGCGCTGGTAATGGAAAGCGCCACACTATGCCGTGCGCGTGCAGTTCGTCTGGTTGAAGCGGTTGATGTCGAGGCTGCGCTTGCCGCGCGCATCCAACGCCATGACTATCCCGAGCAGCGCCTGCACGAAGCCTTCGCCGAGGGCGATTTGCTGATTGCCATTCATGGCGAGCAAATCGGACAACTCAACGGCCTGACCCAAATCGATTTTGGCGATTACCGTTTCGGTTTCCCAGTGCGCATTAGCGCGCGCACCTATGCTGGCGAAGAAGGTCTACTCAACATCGAACGCGAGGTAAAAATGTCCGGACCGATCCACGACAAGGGCGTGTTCATTTTGCACAACTACCTTTCCGCACTTTTTGCTCATAACGCGCCGCTCGCCTTCAATGCCTCAATCGTGTTCGAGCAGGAATATAACGGCGTGGAAGGAGACTCTGCTTCGTGTGCCGAGCTTTATGTGCTGCTTTCATCTTTGTCCGGTCTGCCGCTCAAACAGGGCATCGCAGTAACCGGTGCGGTCAATCAGCACGGCGATGTGTTACCGGTAGGCGGGCTCAACGAAAAAATAGAAGGCTATTTCCGCATCTGTGCCGCATCCGGACTGGACGGCACACAAGGCGTGCTGCTACCGCATCGCAACCGTCGCCACCTGATGTTGGAGCGCAAAGTGGTCGAGGCGGTCGAGCATGGTTTGTTCCATATCTACACAGCAGAACATGTTAGCGAAGGAATTGAACTGCTCACCGGACTGCCTGCAGGCATCGCGGACGAGATGGGCAACTACCCTCGAGGCAGCGTACTGGGGCACGTCCAAAAAACTTTATTGGCCTACCGCCGTGCCTGCCATCTGTCCAACCCGAATTCATCCCTGCGGCTAACGTCGGCAAACTCAAAGGATGATATTTCTTAACTCTCGGCATCCAGAACTATTTGCCTTCGGTAATATCAAAGCGTCCGTTAACCAGCTCGACTACAGACGTTCATTTCATCTTTCGTCTGCTGCGACCTAACCTTCTGACACGCCTTCCGAAGCATCATACAAGCAAAGTCGCTGCATCAACTGCAGCACGACCCAGCCCTGTTCCTGATCAGGCGTGTTGCCCATCTCCAGCAATATTTGGTTGGCGTATCCCAAGTCCCAGGCCATTCTGTCCGGTTCGATATGTACACCAAACTTTTCGCCCATTATTTTCAATTTGTCGAGTAATTCCAATGTTTCCGGGTCAAGCATTTACAAATCCTTTTTCTGAAATTTGATGTGCCGACGCTGATGCCTAGAGTGTCGGACATAGTAAACCCCACTATATGACAATGCGGCTTATCGCCAATTAGAATCATCTGTTGCCTCATATCCACGAGCTGTTGCATTTGTTAATGTCGCGGTCGTAGGCAGTGCAAGTCTTAATTTTATCGCCTGCTGGGGAAATTAGTAGTTGGTTAGCAAAGAGTCGACATAGTATCAAACAACAAGGGCACCATCGGCGCAAGCGAGAAGCTCAGCAAAGAAACCAGCATGGGAATTATGTTGATACGGCGCAAAGTGCAAGTGCCGCCAGCTCAGCCACGCAAGAACTGACCCTGTATCTCTCGAACAAGATTTCTTCCGCCCTCAAGATTCAGGTAAATATATTGAGAGGATTCTCGAACGCCAGTCCAGATTATGGTTTTAGAGGAACGGTTACAGGGATTTTTTGATTGGCGATCAATTACGTGTCACACCTGCCGCCATCAATGCTCAACCGAAACCATCTAAAATAGGCCGACATCGTCGAACAGGGACCATACATGAGTCACCAAGGTAAAGACAGCAAACTGATTTTTGCATTGAACAATCTTGATTCCATGCCTGCCATGCCGGAAATTGCACGCAAACTGCTAGCATTAAAACTGGACACTGAAGCAGGCGAAAGGCAGATGCTTCTTCTGATAGAGCAGGATCCACAACTCTCCGCCAGAATAGTCGGGATGGCAAATTCCACCGTCATGGGGTCGGGACGTAGAACAAGCTCCATTCACGATGCCACTATTTTCCTTGGCTTGAATACTCTAAAGTCAGTGGCCATCGGCATGGCACTCATGACTAAAATATCCCATAAAGCAACGAAATATTTCGACCCGCATTATTTATGGAAACACAGCGTAACTGTCGCTATCGTAATGAATCTGCTTACCCAGGCCATGCCGGAGCGGATCCGCCCGAATGAAAGCCAAACCTTTCTCACCGGCTTGCTACATGACATCGGCTTGATGGTTTTGCATCACTTTGATCATGAAGCTAGCGATGAATTGCATCATCAATTGCTATTACAACCCAAACGCCCGATATGTGAAATCGAGATGGAACTGTTCGGCATTACGCATAATTTTATCGGCGCGGAACTGGCCAGTCATTGGCATTTACCGCCAGAAATTATTGAAGCGGTGGGATTGCATCATTCTCCCCGCAGCAATTATTTTTCCCTCTCAAACTCCTTGGCCAAGATGGTCAACATTGCCGAAAGACTAACGCCAGATTTCGGAATAGCTGAACACACAAATAATTCTATCAGCGACAACGAGTGGGGCGACTTGGGTATTGATGTAGCGAAGACTGACGATTTAATTTCTTTAGTCAATGAAATGGCGATGCAGGTAGCGCAGCTACCGGAAACGTTTGAGGTATTACAGCACGCGAAAATTCAAATTGATGCGCCCCCTATTGCTCAGCCGACGTTGCCGCATGCAGTTAGCAATGTTGACCAACCTGCGGATATTGGACCATTAAGAACCTGGCTTGCATGGCTAGGCAAAGTGTTACGGCGGTGAAATCCGCAATTTAAAACAGATGTTTTTCACTGGCCGCCCTACATCCGACAGCGGTCATAAAATCGCGATAGAATAAGCAGCGTGACAGGCAACCACCGGCCCAGAGTGTGTAAAAACGCAGTGTAATTTGTACACCAAGCGCCAAGTGAAACGTTATTGGAAGTATCTGGTAATTGTGGGAGTTTGCACATGAAGCGATTCATTCAAGGCGAAGACAGAACTCAGGTAACGATG
>PLYB01000328.1:0-16164 GCA_003151655.1 Gallionellaceae bacterium
TCAGCTTCTGGAACTGGCTGAACTCATGGTCGCTGATAGTAGCCGCATTCATCGCACTAATCCTTGATGCCGGAGCCGACTTCCAGCTCGGCAAACCAGTTGATGAAGCGCTTCACGTCATCACCACGGTAGATAGCACCATGCTGCGGACAGAGCATGTCGATGTCGAGCCGGCTGACGCGCTCGCACCAGTGCAGCTTGGCTGCATTCGATCCCATCCAGCGGCGGTGGAAACTCTTGGCGTGGCGGATATGACTGTCGAAATTCTCCACGAATATGCCATCCTCGTCGGGCGGCAGCAATGCCGCGCCGACATCACCGGAAAACAGGATTTTTGCCTTGCCATCATAGAGATTGAAATTTCCCGAGGAGTGCAGGTAATGCGCCGGTACCGCTTCCAGCGCCAGATTGCCGAGCGCTATGGTCGTGCCTTCGTCAGGGATTGCGACAAAAGTCTCCTCCGAACCGCCGAAATGGGGGACGAACGAACCCCACAGCCAGCTCAGGTAACATTTCAGCTCAGGATTAAAGTCCAGCCACAGCGCCAGCGAGGAAATGATGTCAGGATCCTGATGCGAGGCAAATAGATAGCGGATGGTGGCGGGATCTATTTCAGCACTGATAGCTGAAAACACCGCAGAAAATATTTCCATGCCGCCTGGATCGGCGAGCAGTACTTCACTGCCGTTAATCACCAGATATTCATTAGTGTCAATCAGGTAATTAGGCTTTTCCGGGTCACGCGCTACCACCGCCCACTTGTGGTTACCGTCCTCGTAAATGTATTCAAGTTTTTTCATTGGGATACCTGTGTGGGATTATTCCGCCAATTGCGTGCGTAACAGTTGCAGAGTGGAAATAATTTCGTTCACTGTTTCCTCGATCTTGTTGGCCACTTGCTTCAGGGTGCCGCTCATTTCGCCGCCGTACACCGCTTCGATCTTGGCGCTGCGCGAAAGGAAACCGCCGGTTTCACACAATTGCAGCACACTGTTGAGTTGCAACTGGAGATTGTGCCAATCCTGCCGCATCACTTTGCCGATCTCGCGCATTTTTTCTTCCTTGCGCGCCAGCACCTGCTCCACCCGTTCCCGCATCTGCTGCCCCTGCGCCAGAGCGGCGCGCAGGTGCTGCTGTTCGTGCTGTTGCTTCTGCATCGCGGCGGCATCCCGCACCAGCCCGAAAATCAGCGTGCCCAGCCCGCCCATGGTGCCTTCCAGCTTGCGGCTGAACAACCTCAACTCGGATGACATCACCGCGAAACCGCGCGACCTTTCGCCTGATCGTTTGGCGATCAGCATGGCATTCAGCGCGACTAGGTTGACTCCGGATGAAGTTCTGATCACCTTCTTGATATCCTCGTTGGCCTTCACCACGCGGCGCAGATCAACAACCGGAATGGCGGTGTCGTCCATCATTTCATCCAGCATTTCTTCCATGTCGATCTCCTTTTATTTGGTTCCGCTTTTAACTAACCACTTGCCAACATGCCGTAGGCTGGCGGTGAGGAACGAACCCCAGCGTTTGGTGTGCATCGAACAAGCTGGGGTTCACGTTGCTCACCACCAGCCTACAAAAATATTTTGTTAACGGTACGTTGTAGATTTCTGCATTCATCGCAAACTCAAGCCAACTCAAGCTGTTCCAGTTCCGTACCGCTCGCTTGGTTCACCACGATCATTTCGTCAATCGAAAGCACGTGATTTACGGCGAGAATGATGACAAAGTTACCGTTAATTTTGCCCATGCCGTGGATGAATTCGGCGCGAATTTTGGCTCCGAAGGAAGGTGTCGGCTCAATCTCGCTATCGGGGATTTCCAGTACCTCGCTAACGCTGTCCACCACCACGCCGACATCCTGTTTTTCACCGCCAGATTTGATTTCGATAATCACGATGCAGGTGCGCTTGGTGACATCGCCGGATTTGCGGGCAAAGCGCACTGCCAGATCGACCACCGGCACCACGCCGCCGCGCAGGTTGATCACGCCGCGAATAAACGCGGGCATCATCGGCACCGTGGTGAGATAGCCGTATTCGATGATTTCCTTGATGTTGAGGATGGGAATAGCGAACATCTCCCCGCCCAGAAGGAAAGTCAGGTATTGATCCTGCCCTTCCTCGCTGTTGGCAACTTCAGCAAACTGCTCTGCCCGTACAATTGCATTCATGGGTATCTCCTAGTAATGGACGTAATCGGATTCGCCGGATGCCCCGCCATCGGTCTTTGCTATTGTTATTTTGGCAGGCTTGGCTAGCTGTTTTGCGGCAGCAGGCGGGTCGATATGCCGTGCCGTGGCGATGATGGCAGCGGCCTCTACGGCGGCACCATTGAGCTTGAAGAACGACATCAGTTGCTGCAACTTATCGGCCTGATTGCTCATCTCTTCCGAGGTAGCGGCCAGTTGTTCCGAGGCGGAAGCACCCTGCTGCGTGGTCTGGCTGAGCTGGGTCATGGCACCGTTGATCTGGCCGATACCGGAGGACTGCTCGTTCGAGGCGGCGGTGATTTCCTGCACCAGCTCGGAAGTCTTGCTGATCGAGGGTACGATCAGACTCAGCAGTTTTCCGGCGCGTTCGGCCAGTTCCACACTGGAACCGGCCACCGTGGAAATTTCCTGTGCCGCCACCTGACTGCGCTCGGCCAGCTTGCGCACTTCCGCCGCCACCACCGCGAAGCCCTTGCCGTGTTCACCGGCGCGTGCCGCTTCGATGGCCGCATTGAGCGCGAGCAAATTGGTCTGATAGGCGATGTCGTCAATGATGCCGATCTTGGTGGCAATCTGTTTCATCGCCGCGACCGTGGACTTGACCGCCTCGCCGCCTTCGGTAGCTTCCTTGGCGGCTTTGGAGGCCATACCATCGGTCACTTTGGCGTTTTCCGCGTTCTGGCTGACCGATGCCGACATCTGCTCGATGGAAGCGCTGGTCTCTTCCACGCTGGCCGCCTGCTCGGTCGCTCCCTGGCTCAGGCTTTGCGCTGTCGCGCTGATTTCTACCGAAGCGCTGGACAAGGAATCCGCCGCAGAACGCACGTCGGTAATGGTGCTGGCGAGCTTTTCCACCGTGCTGTTGGTAGCCTCCTTGAGGCGCTTGAATAAGCCCTGATACTCACGCTCCATGATATGCGTCAAGTCGCCCTTGGAAACGCTTTCGATCACCTGCACCGCTTCGGTGATGACATCTTCGGCTCCGGCGGTAAGTTCGTTGATGCCCTCACCCAGCACTTTCATAAACCCTTCCTTGTCTTCCAGACGGATGCGTTGCGACAGGTTGCCTGCCACGGCGGCCTGCACGATCGCTTTTACTTCATCCTCGATTTTTACTTCCTCGGTCGCGTCTATCCATTCCATCGAAGCGCCCAGACGCTGCCCTGCCTCATTGAACACCGGGTTGGCAGACAAACGGAAAGAGCGTCCGCCAATTTTGAGCGAGGTTTTGAATGTGCTGGTAAACGTTTTCAGCAACTGCCGCTGGTGCTCCGGTTTCTTGTGGAAGCCATCGATACAGGTTCCCAGCAGAGTGTCGGCATTGAAATTCGGCAAGTCCTTTTTGATGTCGGCCTCGGCATTTTTCAGCATCGATTGCACCGCTTTGTTCATGTAAATGATGGTGAGATTGTTGTCGGCAATCATGATGCCGGTGGTGGCATTGTTGAGCGCGGCGGTGATGCGCAACGATTCGTCGGCGCGGCGCTTGGCATCGTTGATGTCGAAACCGAGCTTGATCTGCGTGGATTTCAGCCCGTACATGACCTTGCCGACTTCGTCCTCGCTGTCCGCCTCGATCCTGTTGTAATAATTGCCCTGCCCCATCTTGTCGAAGGTGTCGATCGCACTATTCAGCGGCCTGACGATGATGCGAGTCAGCAGGGATGCCAGCAGCAACCCTGTCAGCGCCACGATGATGCCAGCCCCCAGCAGCCACTGCCGGGTCGAATCAACTAGCTCCGCAAGATTCAGCGCTTGTGCCGGGGACATATTCGCGCTGACATGCACCAACGCATTGATATTTTCCACCCGACTCAATGCCAACAGGCCAAGCCCGGCCGCCATCAGCACGACTATGCCGAAACTCAATCCCAGCTTGATGCCGAGCTTCAGGTTGCTGATCCGTTTCAGAAAGTCGAACAAGCCGGGTTTGACGGCTTTGCCTTCCCTGACTTTGTATTTGCTTTTTCCTTCCTTGATTTCCTGATATATCCTGGCGGTCGCTTCGACCTGGGTGCGGTTAGGTTTGCTGCGCACCGACATATAACCCACCAGATTGCCGTTTTCGCGAATCGGCGTGGCGTTGGCTTCGACCCAGTAATAATCGCCGTTCTTGCAGCGGTTTTTCACCAGGCCGGTCCAGGGCTTGCCTTGCTTAAGCGTGTCCCACAAGTCGGCGAAAGCTTCCGCCGGCATATCCGGGTGGCGAATATAATTATGCGGCTGCCCGATTGATTCCTGCTCGGTGTAACCGCTCATCTCGCAATAATACGGGTTGACNNGTTACCGGCATGTTCGTTCTCATTTTCTATCTCCTTTTGTCATCCTGCAAAACTGCAATTAAACCTAAACCGATTTGTCCACGAAAAACACGAAAGACACGAAAATAAATCAAAAAACTTGTACATACTTAGCCATTCACCTATTGGATAACAATCTACAGCTTTGCATCGCTTTGAATTTTTTCGTGCTTTTCGTGTTTTTCGTGGACAAGCTTTTTTCATAGCTTCACCCTGTTACACCTTGCTAATGGAGTGCGACTCCAGACTCACCGCGCGCTGGATCAACTCCGATACCTCAAGCACCAGCGCCACTTCGCCGCTGGCAAGGATGGTCGAACCGCTAACCCCCTTGAGGTTGCTGAAAAATTTGCCCATCGGTTTGATCACGGCTTGAAATTCGCCCATCAGCTCATCCACCACCAGCCCGGCCTGTTGCCCGCCGTATTGCACCACCACGATCTTTTCGTAGCGGCTTGCTTTGCCCTGCTCGCGGAAATGGTCGCGCAGGCGGATGAAAGGCAGCACAGTGCCGCGCAGATTGATGTAATGGCTATCGCGGGTGGCATAGCGTTCCGCTTCGCTCAGCTCGACGCACTCCATCACCATATCGAGCGGCACCACGTAGGAAGCGCTGCCCACCCCCATGAGGAAGCCGTCGATAATCGCCAGCGTCAGCGGCAGGCGGATTTTCACCGTGGTGCCGACACCTTCGCGGCTGTCTATTTCCACCGTGCCGCGCAACGCCTCAATGTTGCGTCGCACCACATCCATGCCGACACCGCGACCGGATAAATTGGTGACCGCCTCGGCGGTAGAAAATCCCGCCTCGAAAATCAGCCCGTACACCTCCTGATCGGAGAGCGTCTGGTTGGCTGTGACCAGCCCTTTCTCCAGCGCCTTGGCGAAAATCCTGGCACGGTTGAGGCCGCCGCCATCGTCGCCGACCTCCACCACGATGCTGCCGGATTCGTGGTAGGCATTGAGATGCACCGTGCCTTTCGCAGGCTTGCCGCGTTGCAGGCGGAGTTCGGTTTGCTCGATGCCGTGATCCATACTGTTGCGCACCAGATGCATGAGCGGGTCGCCGATTTTTTCCACCACCGATTTGTCCAGTTCGGTTTCCGCACCGCCGATTACCAGTGTGATGTCCTTGTTTAACTCTTTGCTGACATCGCGCACCACGCGGTTAAAACGGTTGAAAGTTTCGCCGATTTGCACCATGCGCAATTGCAGCGCGCCGTCACGAATTTCTTCAACCAGACGAGACAGAGTGGAGGTTGCTTCTTGCAGTGCGGAATCGCTGCTGCGCTGTGCCAACAGACTGACCGCCGCCCCGGTAATCACAATTTCCCCGACCAGATTGATAAGCTGATCCAGCTTGTCGGCCTGAATGCGGATCAGCTTGCTTTCCTGCACCTTGTTTTCCTTGGCGACCTTCTGTTTGCCCAGTGCCGCATCCACCAACTCCGGCTGCACCATGCCCTGTTCCACCAGAATATCGCCAAGCTGACTGACTGCATCGGTTTCGGCGGGCGCTGCTTCCTGACCAGATTCGACGCGCAGTGCCTGCAAACGTAACGCCTCATCTAATTCCTTTTTGGTCAAAGAGCCGCAGTTAATCAGTAACTCGCCGAGACGAATCTTGTCTTCCGGCAAGTCATTGATGAGTTCTACATATTCTTCAATACGGCTGTGCGGCGGCAGGATGCGCAGGCTGCAATCCTCGCGCACGAACTCGAACACCATTTCGATAGCCGCCTTGTCTATACCATCGCAGTGAAAATCGATCTCGAACCCCAGATAACAACTTTCCGCATCCATGTCGGGAGCAAACGGCAAGGCATCCGGCAGGACGGCGATATGGACGATTTTCCCCATGTTGCCGAGATAGCGGATGAACGCCAAGGGATCCATACCATTGCGCAACACATCACGGGCAAAGCGCAGCGAGATGTGCCAATTGTCGCTTGCCACCGTGCCGTCATCTAAAGGTGGCTGAGTAACAATTTGAGTTTTGGCCGGAGCCGGGGCTACTGCGGCAACGGGGGGCTGCCCTGTTGAACTGTGCGCCTTGAGTTGGTTGAGCAGCATGACACCGTTGGCTTCGGTTTCCATGTCCGGTTTGGCATCGGGATCGGCGGCAAGCTGCTCCACCAGCGTGCCGATATGATCGCGGCAGCACAGCAGCAAGGCGATCAACTCCCCGTTCACCGGCACTTCGCCATTGCGCACCCGATCCAGCACGTTCTCTACCACATGGGTGAAGGCGACGATACCATCCAGCCCGAACATCCCGCCCGAGCCTTTGATGGTGTGGGCAGCGCGGAATATGGCGCTGATCGCCTCGGTGTCATCCGGTGCGGATTCCAGAGCAAGCAGCGATTCCTCCATGGCGATGAGCAACTCGCGGCTCTCCATGAAAAATGTTTGCAGTGCCTGATCGAGTCCCGTATCTCTCATAACCATTCCCCCGTTTCTGATGCTAGTTCCATATAAGTAGGTCGGGTTTCACCCAGAGGGTGCAAGAACCCCTGCGGGGTAACCCGACATGTCGGGCTGAAGCCCGACCTACAAAACGTGCGGTACCGTATCGCCAAAATTAGATGCTATGCCGAGCAACTCCAGCACTTCCAGCGTCGCCGGGCTGTGCGCCACAAAGCGCAATAATTTGTTGGCTCTGTTCGCTTCGCGCTTGACCAGCAGCAGCAACTGAAATCCGGCGGTATCTATTTCGCTGACCCCTGACAAATTGATTTCCATTTCATTGCAACCATCGAGATGGGGCAGCAATTCCCCTTTCATCTCTGCGGCATGGTAGATAGTCATTTCACCCGTTACTTGGGCGTGGCATACGCCATTGCTGGCTTCGATGTTGATAGTCATGGTGCTCTCCTTTTATTTCATTGAACCCAAAAAATTCATTAGAGCCGACAGTCCCTTCCCCCTTTAAGGGGGAAGGTTAGGATGGGGGTAAAAGTTGTGAAATGTACACGTTTCTACCCCCNNAGCCCTCCCCCTTGAAGGGGGAGGGGATTTAAGCCATTACCAGCTTCGACACTGCTGCCAGCATTTGCGTCGGCAGGAAGGGCTTGACCACCCATGCTTTTGCTCCCGCCGCCTGGCCTTCCTGCTTTTTCGATTCCTGCGACTCGGTGGTGAGCATGATCACCGGGGTAAATTTATAGGCCGCCATCTGTTTCAGTTTTTTCACGAAGGTGATGCCGTCCATATTGGGCATGTTCACGTCGCTGATGACGAGATGCACCTTTTGACCGGTTAGCTTGGACAGTGCGTCCACTCCATCGCAGCCTTCGATCACGTCATATCCTGCCCCGCGCAGCGCGATGCTTACCACTTGGCGCAACGAAGCCGAGTCATCCACTACCATCACTGTTTTAGCCATTTTCCATTCCTCCAACAAATTAAATTTCAATCTCAACCTGCGCTTACGGCAAAGCAAAATGCGAAGCCACATCCAGCAATTGCTGCTTATCAAACGGTTTGGTTATCCACGCTTTAACACCGGCCTCCCGTGCCTGCTCGCGTGCAGAGCTGAGACAGCCGACCGAGAGCATGACAATCGGACAAAATTTGTGCTCCGGTAAATTTCTCACCGCTTGCACGAAACTGATGCCGCCCATGTTGGGCATGTTCACGTCGCTGATGATGAGATGCACCTTCTTGCCATTCAGTTTGGATAGCGCATCATTGCCATCACAACACTCGATGACATCGTATCCGGCGACATGTAAAAGGATGCTGGCAAGTTGCCGCACCGAGGCGGAGTCGTCCACAATCATGATGGTTTTATCCATATCGTTCTCCCGTTAAAAGAAGCTGATTTCT
This sequence comes from Gallionellaceae bacterium, assembly GCA_003151655.1. Taxonomy (GTDB): domain Bacteria; phylum Pseudomonadota; class Gammaproteobacteria; order Burkholderiales; family Gallionellaceae; genus PALSA-1006. Next base: position 8,338 of record PLYB01000328.1, read on the forward strand.
GTTGCAGCGGACTCTGGCGTTACACCAACCTCGCCGCCACTATGATTGCTGCGCTGTTCGGTGGTGGTATAGCCCCGCGCCATTTCGCTCAACCAGGATTTGGCATCAATTGCCGGTTCGCCGCCGCTGTTTCGTTCGGCGGAACACAACTGGAGCTGGTTGTGCAGCCCGCCGAGGTTGTCGCGCACATGCGCCAATATCTGGCTGACCCGATCCTGGAACTGGAGATAAACCAGCGTATCGGAAATTTCCTTGCGGATGCCTTCGCTTTCCTGACGCAGCATCTCGGTAGATGCGCTCAGCCCGCTGGCAACCGCCCCGAAATTGGACAGTACTTTGCGAATGATTTTTTCCGCCTCCTCGACTGAGCGCGTATCCTCCTCGCCGAACTTTTCCGCAGCGCCGATTACCGCCGTGATCGAGCTGTTGATGACATTGACCTTCTCCGCCATCTTCTTGCCGGTGTCGCTGGACAAAGTGGACAACTTGCGCACTTCGTCTGCCACCACCGCGAAGCCGCGTCCCGTATCACCGGCGCGCGCTGCCTCGATGGCGGCGTTAAGTGCCAGCAAATTGGTGCGGGCGGCGACCTCGGCCACTTCCGCTGCCATGCCCTTCAATTCGGTGGTATAGACGATCAGTTTTTGCACATCCTGCACCATCTCGGCACGCTTGCGCAGTGCCGCGTCCATTGCGCGGTTGACGCCGACCAGATCGGCCTCGCTGGATGACAGTACCGATACCACGCTATCGCCGTCCAGATTGCCGGTGGTCTGTTGCGAAGCGATCACCGAGGCACGCAGACGCTCGACGATGGCATTGAAGCGCGTCACGATCTCGACAATGCTATCCTCGGTGTGACCGCGCGCAGTTTCGATTTGTTTCACCCAGATCGGCGCAGCCTGATCGCAGATTTGTTCCAGTCCCACGATGCCGCTTAGTTTTTGCTGTTGCAATGCCTGATAGGCTTGTTCCAGTTCGGCTCCCGCCTGCCGCATCAGTTGCCGCAGCGCGGCGCGCTGGCGATGCGCACTGCCCCAGGCGCATAACGCGGCAAACACCGCCACTGCAATAGCCACCTCCGCGAAGATGGTCTGCCCGCCCGCACCGCTTAACCAGGACACCCAAAGCAGTGCGGCAACCCCTGCACCGCCGCTTGCCAGCGGTGACATCCATAACCAGACATCCGTATTGGCACGCATAGCCATTGCTCCTTTATTCATTGCAGTCATGATGATTTTCTCCGCTTGAGGCAAAACAACTAAATTCGAATTTGCACAACACGGGAAGCATCTTGCGGCACTGCCGTACAAGAAAATATCGGTGCAACACTGAACTTTGAATAAGCGGTTTGGAGGCGAGGGGTCAGTGTTTAACTGACAGGGTGTGAGGGAAGTTGTAGGTCGGGTTTCAACCCGACTGGGTGAAGGTGTCGGGTTGAAACCCGACCTACGTCCTAAAGGTTAAACATTGCTCTTTCGCGTAATGCATCAGTTCGACGTTGCTAAGCATGTGCATTTTTTTCAGGATGCGGCTGCGGTAGGTGCTGACGGTTTTGGAGCTCAAGGTCAGGGTATCGGCGATTTCTTTAATGGTCTTGGCCGAGGCGAGTAGCATGAATATCTGGTATTCGCGTTTTGAAAGAGTTTCGTGCAGCGGTTTGATGTGCGTTGCGCCAAATTCGTTGGCGAGCATTTCGGCAACTGCCGCGCTGATGTATTTTTTGCCGCTTGCCACGCGCTGCACCGCTTCCAGCACTATCGCCGGAGCGCAGCCTTTGCTCAGATAGCCGGAGGCACCGGCTTTGATCAGGCGCACGGCGAATTGCTCTTCCGGGAAGGTACTTAAGATCAGCACGGACAATCCGGGCTTTTCCTCCCGCAGTTGCTTGAGCGTTTCGATGCCGCCCATGCCGGGCATCGAAATATCGAGCAGGGCCACGTCGCAGTCGTTGGTTTGCATCCATTGCAGGACGGATGCACCGTCGGCAAATTCCGCCACGATCTTCATCTCGTGGTTTTTTTCCAGAATTTCCCGCAACCCTTGGCGCACAACGGCATGATCGTCGGCAAGCAGAATGCGGATCATATTAACAACCTCTTTTGTCCACGAAATACACGAAATAAATACAAATGGTTAACTCATTACCCATTGTGTGATGATCTATAGCTTGGTGTCCTATCGCATTTTTCGTGCCTTTCGTGTTTTTCGTGGACACTGTTTTTTTAGGATCATGCGTCCTCCCGGTTGTCCGCAGGCAGCGGCAACTTTATCGTCACACTGAATCCGTTGCCGGGCTGGCTATCGAATGTAATTTTGCCGCCCAGTTGCGCGACGCGTTCACGCATGCCGCGCAGCCCATAGGAGGTCGGGGCAACGCTGTGCCCTTGCGGCAGACCGCAGCCATTGTCGCTGATCGACATGGCGACCATCCCCTCATCGCACTGGCATTCAACTGCCACTGTGGACGCACCGGAGTGGCGCGCGACATTGGTAAGTGATTCCTGAAAAATGCGGAACAGGTTGATTGAAACTACCTTGCCTGACTTGATCTTGGCTAATCGGCACTCACCATCGTTGTCGCCGCCGCAGATGACTTTGCATTCGGTATTGGTGCGATTCTGGAATTGCCCGGCTTGCCATTCAAGTGCCGCCCTGAGTCCGAGATCATCCATCATGCTGGGGCGCAGGTCGGTGATGATGTGGCGCATGGATTGCAGCGCATGATCGAGCAGGGCTGACATGGCTTCGACGCGCCCGAGTAGCGGTATTGCATCTTCATTCGCGGCAAGCTGATCGGCCAGCCAGTGAGCATCCATGCGCAGGGCGGTCAGCGTGCCGCCCAAGTCGTCGTGAATTTCCCGCGCAGCACTGGCTTTTTCTTCCTCGCGCACGGTCAGCAGGTGTGCCGACAGCTCGTGCAGAAGTTGTTCCTTGTGCTTGCGCCGGGTGATGTCGTGGCTGAATACGAATATTTCTTTGCTTTCCGGCAGAAAGGTGGAAGACACCTCAAGGTCGATCACGCTACCGTCCTTGCGCCGGTGTTGCGTCTCGAAACGATATTGTCCCCGCGCCATGACTTTGTCGATGTGCGCCTTAATCTCTGCTTGCTCTGCGCACACTTCAAGTTGACTGATGTTCATCCCCACCAGCTCTTGCATCGTATAGCCTGACATGCCGGCGTAAGCCTCGTTGACCTCTTGCAGAACACCTTGCGCATTGGTCATCCAAAAGCCGTCCATCGCTGTTGCAATCACCTGATGGTGGCGACGCAGCATGGCCTGTTCTTTTTTGCGCTCGGCGATCTTGCGTGAGCTGATGTCCTCAACCACGACCAGGCAAAACTGTTTTTCGTCATCGGCGACGGCATGAACCGCAGCATATAAGGGCAGCTTTAAACCCAGATTATTTTTACTGCAAGCTTGTTCAAATGACAGCTCGCATGATATTTTTGTATCGGACTCGAATACTTCATCCAGATAATCGTCAAACAGCGCGCCATCAAAAACCACATAGTCACTCAGAAAATGTCGTGCATGCCGGAGTGAATGCGCATCGGGCAGCCCCGTCGCGACAAATTTTGCATCGCATATTCTGCCAGCACGATCAAGGAAGAAGTAGCCGTTTGCAGATACCTCCGGCAAGTGATGATTTCTGAATTTCGCCTGCCTGCGCAGGCCGCTATTAATGAGCAGTGATTGACCCATGGTAAGTACTCCATTCATGACTATCTCCGTTGTACATCATCGCCAGACAGTCGTCGCGCCAAAGGCATTCAAATTGATTGCATACCCTGCCACAGACAGAGGCATAGCAATCCAGACGTCCTTCTAACCGTTGAAATTTTCTGACTAATTGGAGCTTCACGATATCGCTTATTGCAAACCCAGTTAGTGGGGCAGTTAACTCTTCTGACTTGGCATTCCGTGTATTCATGATTTAAATCCGGGTTCAAGCTGCCCAACTCACGCGCTCCATCGCCACATCAAAGGATTTATTCTTGAGCAGCGAGGCCAGCTCACTTTCCAGCACACGCAAATGCATCTCGGCTTCATGAGCTTGAGTTTTGTTCAGTAGATCCAGATATTTTTTATGCATCTTGCGATAATTATTGCCCAGCAATGAATTGCAGGATTTCAATATTGAATCACGGCAATCCGTCTTTTCAGTTTGCTGCCGGATCATTTGCTCAAGCATGTCGCGGAAATACAAGATATCCTCTTTCAGCGCGTTGATGCGGGAACTGTCCACAACACCGAACTGCGCTGCTTGAGCCACACAATTGGTATTCTTCAGGCTATTTTTGGCAGGGCGATAAAACTTCCGCGATTCGTCAACATCAATAATTTCGCCGTGATGAATATTTTTCAAGTGATGAGAACTTACTGAACGCAGCACATTTCCGGTCATCATTTCCATTTTAATATCCCCTTTAACTCCGGTTTTTGATGGGAGCCATTTTGGGCATGCGCCGTTTTTTAGAGTATCGGCGGTTTGCCCAATATACGTTAAGTAAACTCAGTAATCGCCCATCGGTGTTTGTCCTATGCCGCTCGCCCGTAAAATTCTGTAAACTCCCGCTTCCAATCGATGCAACCGACTCATCTATCAGGAATGCGCGGCCTCGAATATCCATGACAAATACTCAAACGACATTGGCCGGCAATAAAGTAATACCGGGTCGTTCAAATCAACTTTCGATTGGCATCAGGAAGCCGCTGCTGGCATTTATTTTTTTCGCCCTCGCGATGACGGCGGTCGGTGCGGTTGTTTTCCAGCACTACCGGGACAACATCAAAAAAGAAAGAGAGGATGAGTTAGGCGGCATAGCCGAACTGAAAATCGGACAGATTACCAACTGGCTGGCAGAGCGCAGGGGGGACGCGCAAACTCTCAAGGATGATCCTTTGTTTGTATCCGCAGTCGGGAGCTGGCTGCAGCGGGGCGGAACGATTGGCGAGACGCGGACGAATTTGCTCACACGTTTGTCATTCACTCAACAGGCCTATGCGGCTTACGGCTACACTTCGATTTCCCTGTTTGACGAGCAAGCCATGTTGCGCCTTTCATCTTCCTCTGATGAAGCACCGATCCAGGGGATAGAAAAAGAACGTTTGCGGGAAAGTATGCGTAGCGGTCAAATCATCTTTTCCGACATCCACCGCGAACAACTCAACGGCAGCGCGCGGGTAGAAATCGAACTCAGGGTACCGCTGACGCTGGTTAAAAACGGCAAGGCTCACAGCATCGGCGCGGTGCTTTTTCGCATTGATCCCGAGCGCTTTCTGTTCCCGCTCATTCAGCACTGGCCGACTTCCAGCGCAAGCGCCGAAAATATCCTTGTTCGCCGCGATGGCGACGAGGTGGTATTTCTGAACGAATTGCGGCACTCCAAAAACACCGCGCTTGCCATGCACTTACCGCTTAGCCAAAGCCAGTTACCGGCAGCGATGGCGGCAATGGGACAAGAAGGGCTGGTAGAGGGAATGGATTACCGGGGCGTGCCGGTAGTCGGCGTTTTGAACAAGATTCCCGGCACGTCATGGGCGATAGTCAGCAAGATAGACAAAGCTGAAATCTATGCCCCTATCAGTCATTTGATTAATTGGATAGTGTTGTTGATGCTGGGTCTGGTCAGTGCGGGCGGCGCGATAGTCATCTATTGGCGGCAAAAAGAAAAAACACAATACGAGCACGAACTCGAACGGCAGGCTCTCGTTCTTCATTTGGATTATCTGACCAAATACGCGAACGACATCATCATACTGATGGACGACGCTGGCAAAATAATTGATTTCAATGATCGCGCTCTGGAAGCCTACGGCTATTCCGCCGAAGATTTTATAACTTTGCATCGGTCCGACTTACGGGCAATTGATCTCACCCGAACATTTACCGAGCGGCTCGAAGAAATTAACCGTGCAGGGTCATTGCGATACGAGTCCACGCATCTGCGACGCAACGGGGAAAGTTTTCCGGTTGAGGTCACCGTCAGGGTGGTTGATGTCGCCGGGAAAAAATTCCATCAGGCCATCGTTCGCGACCTCACCGAACGCAAGTTGGCGGAAGCACATTTGGAGAATGAGCGCACTCGCTTGCACACCTTGATACAGACCATTCCCGACCTGGTTTGGCTGAAGGATGCCGAGGGAGTTTACCTCAGTTGCAATCCGCAAATGGAGCGACTCTACGGTACACAAGAAGCGAATATTATTGGCAAGACGGACTACGATTTTGTGGAGGTAAAACTCGCCGACTGGTTTCGCATGAAAGACCTTGAAGCCATGGCGGCCAACAAACAGAGCATAAACGAGGAATGGGTCACCTTTCCCGACAACGGTCAACGCGTACTGCTGGAAACCATCAAGACCCCCATGCGGGATGCAGAAGACAAGCTGATCGGCGTGATGGGTATCGCGCGTGACATCACCGAACGCAAGCAAGCCGAAACCAGGGAGAGCCGTTTGCGCCGCATTCTGGACAAGACGCGGGATATGATTTTCATGTTTCACCCGGACACCCTGCGCTTCGTGTACGTGAACAAGGGGGCGATTGACAGCATCGGCTACAGCAGTGAAGAATTGCTGCTGTTGACCCCGGCGGACATTACTCCTCCGCTGCCTGAACCGGAATTACGCAAGCTCATCGTCCCGCTTGTCAGCGGCGAAAAGGAATTGCTCCGCTTTGAGACTGCGCACAAGTGCAAGAACGGAGCCGACCTGCCGGTAGAAGTGCAACTGCAACTCGTGCAAGAACAGGAGGGCGAGAGTGTGTTCGTAGCCATCGTGCGCGACATTTCGGAGCGCATGCGTGCGGAAATAGAATTGCGCAGACAGAAATCGTTCATGTGGCAAGTTATCGATTCAGACCCGAGCCAGATCTTCGTCAAGGACATCAGGGGGAAATATCTTCTGGTCAATCAAAGTACCGCAATTGCGCATGGCTTGACCCCGCAAGAAATGGTGGGCAGGAGCCATGCTGAAATAAACCGCGCATCCGGGGAGGTGGGGGATTATCTGGCCGATGATCGCAAGGTGATTGAAGAGGGGGATGAGGTCAGTAAAGTCGCGCTTTATACGCTGCCGAGCGGCGAACGACGTTGGTTTCTCGTAATCAAAAAACGACTAACGATGCCGGACGGGAAGTTTAGCGTGCTGGGCATCGCGCTGGACATCAACCAGCAGAAACTGTTCGAACTGCAACTGGCCGAGTCCTACAAGGAACTACAGCGGCTGACCCTGCATTTGGAGAATATCAGAGCGGAAGAGCGTGCAAAGATTGCGCTCAATCTGCATGATGAGATGGGGGCGACGCTGGCCGCATTGAAAATGAAGGTCTCATGGCTCGCATCAAAGTTGCCTGCCGAACTGCCATTACTATCTGCCGAAGCGGTGCAGATAAACGAACTAATTGCAGACGGAATTCACACCATGCACCACATAGTCGACCAACTGAGGCCGGACATGCTGGGTGATGTCGAATTTACCGAGGCGATTAAAGTTTATGTGCAAAAATTTCTGGCGCACACCGATATCGAATGCATACTTGTCTTGCCCAAAGAAGAATTCGTGCTGAATGCGGAGCAGTCTCTTACGATTTTCCGCATCCTTCAGGAAGCGCTGAATAATGTGGTTAAGCACGCGCAAGCCAGCAGGGTAGACATCCACCTTACCGCAAGGGGCAAAACGCTGGTGATGGAAATACGGGATAACGGCATCGGGTTTGATCCGACAATGCACAAACAGCACTCCCTTGGCTTGCTCGGCATCAGGGAGCGCGCCCTGATGGTAGGAGGAAGGGCCAAGGTTAGCAGCATGCGGGGCAAGG
>PLYB01000328.1:16180-19872 GCA_003151655.1 Gallionellaceae bacterium
GTGCGCCAGGGGCTGAGAAGAATACTGGATGAAGCAAATGGAATGATGGCTGCTGGTGAGGCAGCGAACGGAGTCGAGGCACTGAAAATGATGCGCACGGAAAAGTGGGATATTGTTCTCCTCGACATCTCCATGCCCGAGAAAAATGGAATAGATACCCTGAAGCAAATCATTGAGCGAAGCAAAGAGGCCAAGGTTTTAATTCTAAGCATGTACCCCGAAGACCAGCATGCCGTGCGCCTGATGAAGGCCGGAGCCTCAGGCTACCTGACCAAGGAAACCGCGCCGGAACAGCTAGTCGAGGCAATCCGTTTAGTGGTTGCCGGCAAGAAATACATCAGCCCTACTCTTTCTGAATTACTGCTGGTCGAATGTGGCAGCGATTCCGGGAAGATGCCACACGAAATTTTGAGCGACCGGGAATATCAGGTGTTGCGGCTGCTTGGCTCCGGCAAGAAGGTGTCCGAAGTCGCCGTGGCCCTGTCATTGAGCGTCAAAACTATCAGCACTTACCGCACTCATATTCTTGAAAAAATGAAACTGAGAAATAACGCCGAACTGACTTATTACGTAATGCAGAATGGCCTGAAGGATCAGTTAAGCTTGGAGATTTAGCCAATTGGCAGAGATTTTTGTAGGTCGGGTTTCAACCCGACTTCATGGAATATCATGGTGCAATGTCGGGTTAAAACCCGACCTACAAAAACCACATAGGTTCATGGGTATTCCGCCACCAGTACTTTGCCGTTTCTAACTTCGAGAGGCACTCTCTGCAGGGACTCTCCCGCGCATTCGCCCGCTTCACAGAATCCGTCCATCCACCTGAACCTTGCATAATGAACATTGCATTTTATCCAGTGGTTGGATTCGTATAGCAGCTGGGAATCGCATGTGGCAAGCGGCACGCCAAAATGAGGGCATCGATTGATGTAGCCATAACAACAGTCATCACTGCGCAAAACCAACAAACAAAGTTCCCCTTGTGCAGTGGGAAACTGGAATATACGTCCCCCGCCATCAGGAATTTCTTCAAGCGCGCCGACCTTAAAGCCAGAAGCAGGGACTGTAGAGTTCATCAAAATCGGAGCCGAACAAAGCGCCATAGTTTCAAACAGAGTTTCCTGTGGCTGACCTCAGTGCAGATAAGGCTGATTCAAAGTCACAAGCGAGGATGCTGTCATCGATTTTGCTATAGTGATTTGGAAATGCCGAGTGCAGCATATCCGCGTTCGCATGCATCACGTCTGCGGCATTCGAGTCGTCTTCGGTCAGCAATGCGTCCAGCTTGTCACACACTGCCTTCAGTATTTCCGGGACGACGATGACGGCAATTATTTCCGGCTCCTCCGGCAGTTTTATTTCCAGTTGCGAAATTATGTTTTCCAGTGCCGCTGTCAGCACTTCATTCCGGGCTTCTATATTTTCACGCGAACTGCGCGTCTTGATCGCCACCTCAAGATCTTGTGCCAACTGCTGCACCACAGTGGCACCGATGTTTCCTGCAACGCCTTTTAGCGTGTGGCTGAGCCTTTCTGCCACATTCCAGTCATTACTCTCAAGCGCGGTAATAATTTTCGCCGGTGTCAATTTCTGCCCGGCAACAAATTTGCGCAGCATCGACAGATACAGCGACTTCTTGCCAAGCATGCGGCGCAGCCCGTTATTGATGTCCAGACCGTCAATGTCGGATGGCAGCGTGGCATCCACCACCACCCTTTCCTTAACCTCAACTATTGACTCAATCGGGTTGCGTGGCTTGATCCATTTCAATAGAGCCTTCCACAAGTCTTCGGGTTCGATGGGTTTGGCTACATGATCGTTCATCCCCGCCGCAATGCAGCGATCTCGGTCTCCCTGCATTGCATTGGCTGTCATCGCCACCACCGGCAAAGTTTTGAGCCGAGCCTCTTTGCGGATTTCCTGCGTTGCAGTCAGGCCGTCCATTACCGGCATTTGCATGTCCATCAGTACGATGTCGTAATCGTCAGCCTTGGTCTTATTCACTGCTATCAGACCGTTGTATGCCAAATCGACGACGAAGCCGGCCTCGATTAGCAATTCAGTTGCGACTTCCTGATTGAGCTCGTTGTCATCCACCAAAAGGATGCGAGCCCCCCGGATCGTGGCAAGTTTTTCAAAGGTATCGCTCAGAGAATCTTTGCTCGTACGAGCGCTCTCGGTGACCCCTCCCAGAATGCGAGTAACACAATCCAGCAGCATTGAGGCGCTTACCGGTTTGATCAGCACATCCTTGATGTTGTCATTACCGGCTCGCGTAATTTCTTCTTCATGTCCATAATTAGTCACCATGATCAGGTGCGGCATGCTTCTGAGCGGAAGCTCATTTAGCCGTTTAATCGTATCGACACTATCCAGCCCGGGTATTTGCCAGTCCAGAAATATGATGTCGTAGGGCGTGCCTTCCGCCTCGGCCCGATCTACTGCGGCGATAGCGGCAAGACCCGAATCAACTTGATCGACCTTAAGATTCATATTAACCAGCATGTCGCTCAATACCAGACGCGCATTCTTGTTGTCGTCCACAACCAACACGTGCTTGCCCTGCAGGTCGCTCGACAGTGACGGCTTTCGATGTTGCCCGGTGCTTTTGCCAAGTCGGGCAGTGAACCAGAAGGTGCTGCCTTTGCCCAGTTCACTTTCTACGCCGACTTCACCGCCCATCAATTCTGCCAACTTTTTGGAAATGGCCAGACCGAGTCCGGTGCCACCGAATTTACGGGTGGTCGAAGAATCGGCCTGTTCGAAGCTATGGAACAGACGCCCCATCTGCTCTTCTGTCAGACCTATACCGGCATCGCGCACAGAGCAATAAAGCAGCACATCGTTGTTGGTCTTCTCTTTGACGCGGATAACAATATCGATTTCACCCTTTTCGGTAAACTTGACGGCATTATTGCTGTAGTTGACCAGAATCTGTCCCAGCCGCAATGGATCGCCGATCAACCTGAGCGGTACATTTTTATCCACATCAAATATGAGTTCCAATCCTTTTGCCGAAGTTTTTTCGGCGATCAGGCTGGCAACATTATCGAGCACTTTCTCCAGTTCGAATTCGATGTGTTCGACCGTCAGTTTACCCGCCTCGATTTTCGAGAAATCGAGAATATCGTTGATGATGCCGAGCAGATGTTGACCTGACCCCTTAATCTTTTTGATGTAGTCGCGCTGACGCGGAGTCATATCCGTTTTAAGTGCCAAATGCGACATACCAATGATAGCGTTCATCGGTGTGCGTATTTCGTGGCTCATATTGGAAAGAAAATCCGATTTGGCGAGGTTGGCTTTCTCCGCCACGGATTTGGCGCTTTCCAGCTCGGCGTTCTTTTCCTGCAGCATCCGATCCAGGCGTTTGGCTTCGGTGATGTCGCGCGCAGCGGCGAAAACGCCCTGCAGCTTCCTGTCCCGGTCGTAGAAGGTGGTCGCGTTGAAGGAGACCACTGTTTCCTTGCCGTCCCTAGCGCGTGCGGTGAGTTCGTAGTTGGTCACATTTTTCTCTCTCAGCACCTGTTTGGTACTCTTCTCGGCCCGATCCGGATCGGTGAAGTAGCTCTTGAACGGCGCGCCGATCAGTTCATCACGCGTGCAGCCGGTGAGCACCTCCATCTGTTTGTTAACATCGGTGATAATGCCGGACGGATCAGTCGTCATGATCGCGTCGATGTTGGATTCGA
>PLYB01000244.1:0-172 GCA_003151655.1 Gallionellaceae bacterium
CCGGTGCGAACTCGATTTTCTACGGTGAACAATTGCTGACCACGGGCAATCCCGATGTCGAACGGGATCGTGCGTTGATGGACAAGTTGGGGATGTATCCGTTTGCTGAAAAACACTGAGTTTTCTGTGGTTGAAAATCAAAAGCTAAACCCCCCTCAGTCCCCCCTTGCAC